>CAIVHG010000011.1 GCA_903905655.1 uncultured beta proteobacterium
CGACGCGCTGCTGGTCCGTCTGATCGAGGTGATGGTGGTCCCTTGGTCGTTCGCCAGTGACGAGGCCGCTGGTTGATGCGGCGAGACTACCGCCGTGGAGCCCCCGGTCAGGTTTGAACTGACGACCTACCGCTTACAAGGCGGTTGCTCTACCACTGAGCTAAAGCGGCAATATGGGAATATTCTCATATCCTGCATGGGAGAAAAATCCCAGACGGCATCAGCGCACGTCAAAAACCCAGGCCGATGATGAACTTGACCAGCCAGCGGTCGGAGTTGGGCGTCAGCCCGCGGCCGATACCGGCGTTCAGGTCGACTTTTCCGATCTCGGTATCGAGCGCCGCAAACAGGGTCTGGCTCTGCTGATTGAGACGCCCGAGATTTTTCACCGGCCCCAGCTCGTTGTAGCTTTCAAAACCAACGCCGTAACCGCCGTTGGTTTTATATGAGACCTTGGTATCGATCTCCAGTCCGACCGGGTTCGAGGGGTTGGAGAGGGTCCAGTCCAGGTTGGCGTTCATCGCAAACGTCCAGCGGTCGGTACGGTAGCCGTAGATGCCCTTGATCTGCGCGTTGCGCGCGGCTTGTGAAACCCGCAGATTGGTCCTGCCAATTTCCACGTTGGCACCCCAGAATGCGCCTCTGTCCTCGTCGTGTGGCGCGATGTATTTAAAGCGCACTTTGGCGCCGTCGTAGTTCACTGGTCCGCCGGCCGCAGCGGAACTCAGCAGATACATGCCCAGTTCCATCGTGTCGGTAAGCCCGTAATAAAACTCGGGCGTGAGACGGTAGATGTGGCGCGGCGGCTGGGCGCCGGCATAATCCGGCGTGCCGCTGCCAGAGAACACGTAGTTGTTGTGAATGTCGGCGCCGATGTGGCCTGCCTTGCTCAGGTCGTCCATGTAGACCTGGATTTCCTCGGATGCCGCATATGCGCCAACGCTTACCAGAGCCAGCGCCGCAACTGCCACACCGCGCGCGAGCCAGCACGCAACTCTGGAACGGCCCTCGAGCAGCCACAGACTTACATGCATCCCGTTCATGTCGTCACCCTTTCCTCTTCCAGAAACTGAACATCGCGCCGAGTGTGCCACTACCAGCGTACTGATGCCAAAGCGCCATGCAGGCGTGACCGCCCAGATAGGCCCACATTATGTTGCCCAGGGCCGAATGTATATCGCCCAGGCTCTCCACGGCTTGGGTGACGGAATCATCGGGTCCTAACAAGAGATACAGCCTGAGGCCGGTCACCGCGAGCGCGGCGCCTAACAGCAGGCCCGCACCCTGCACCGTGCCGGCAAGCGCGCCGTGCTCGGGCAGCGCGTTCCAGCGCAGCCGCGCGAATGCCTTGAGTTCGCTTGCGAGCGCCGCGCGTCCGGAAGCGTGTAGCCACGGAAAGGCGTCGCCCTGCGCTTCGCGCCTCCAGGTCGCGAAACGATAGAGCCAGCTCACCGCAAGCAATACCAGGAGCGTGATCCCCATGTATTCGTGCCAGCGGAAAAACCAGAGGCCCACCGGCTCCATGGCGCGGCGCGCATGCGGATGCTCCATCACCAGGCTCACCGAGAGCTGCAATATCATCAGGACGGCGATCAGCGCGTGCAGGAAACGGGTAAAACGGCTATAGCGCATCATGCCCATCCATTATAAGAACTGCGGCGCCCATAGCCGCTAAGCCGCGCGCCGTATGCAGCGCGCGTCCGGCGCCCTACTTGACGATCTGCAGCTTGGGTTTGCCGCCGCTAGGCGGGGGCACACTCGGGCCTGCGTCCTGCGCAACGCCGGCAGCTGCGTCCCCGGGCGCGGCCGGCTCCGCGGGGAAAAACAGCCCCTCGCCGTTTTCGCGCGCAAAGATTCCGGTGATGGCGCCCATCGGAATCGAGCACTCACGCGACACGCCGGAAAAGCGCGCCGAGAACTGCACGCTGTCATTGCCGATGGTCAGGCGATGAGTCGCATGCGCGCTGAGGTTGAGCACGATCTCGCCGTCCTTCACGTATTCCATGGGCACCCGCGTCTGCGCGTCCACCTTGACCGAAAGGTGCGGCGCAAACCCGCAGTCGGTGCACCACTCATGGATCGCGCGTATCAGGTACGAACGCGTCGAGCGCTGGTGAGCCATGCTACTTGCGCATCACCTTCTCGGAGGCGGTGAGCGAATCGATGAAGGCCGGGCGGCTGAACAGCCGCTCCGCATACTTCATCAGCGGCGCCGCCTGTTTGGGCAGCTCGATGCCGTAGTAATCGAGCCTCCACAAGAGCGGCACGATGGCCACGTCGAGCATCGAGAACTCATCGCCCAGCATGAACTTCTGCTTGGTGAACACGGGGGCGATCTGCGCCAGGCTGTCGCGCACCGAAGCGCGCGCGCGCTCGATATTGCGGGCGTTGTCTTTCTCCAGCGTCTCCACGTGGGAAAACATCTCGTGCTCGAAGCGAAACAGGAACAGCCGCGCACGCGCGCGCATCACCGGATCGGCTGGCATCAGCTGCGGATGCGGAAAGCGGTCGTCGATGTATTCGTTGATGATGTTGGACTCGTACAGTATGAGATCGCGCTCGACCAGCACCGGCACCTGGTTGTACGGATTCATGACCGCGAGGTCTTCGGGCTTGTTGTGCAGATCGACATCAACGATCTGAAAGTCCATGCCCTTTTCATACAGCACGTTGCGACAGCGCTGACTGAACGGGCACGTGGTGCCTGAATACAAAGTCATCATAGCTAGCTTACCCTTTTCAGTGCACGTCTTTCCAAATCCGCCACTTGAGCAAAAGCACGAGCACGAACAACACGCTCAGCAGCAGCAAAACCCAAATACCGATCGATCTGCGCTCGAGGCGCGCAGGTTCGGCCATGAAGTTCATGTAGTTGACCAGATCGGCCACCGTCTTGTCGTACTCCACCTTCGACAATTTGGCGCCGCTTCCGGGCTCCAGCGTCTTCAGCAAATAGCGCGTGACTTCCTTGCCGCCGGCCATCGACGTCTGCTCCTCAAGGCTCGCCAGCGATTTCGCGGAGAGCAGCGCAGCGCGCGCCTCGTTCTCGGACTCGAACTGCCGCTGCTTCAACTGCTGCACGCCGTTCAGCTCCCACAGCGCGTGCGGCATGGCGACGTTTTCGAAGACGACATTGTTCCAGCCGGTCGGCCGCGAGCTATCCCGGTAGAATCCGCGCAGATAACTGTAGACCCAGTCGGCGCCGCTGCCGCAGGAGGAACTGCGTGCACGCGCTTCGACCGTCAGGTCGGGCGGCGTCACGCCGAACCATTGCTTGCCATCCTTTTTGTCCATCGCCACCAGCATTAGGTCGCCGACCTTGCCGCCGGTGAAGATGAGGTTGTCCTTGATCTGCTGCTCGCTCAAGCCGATATCCTGCAGCCTGCTGTAGCGCATGTAACCGGCGCTGTGGCAGCCCAGGCAGTAATTGACAAAGGTGCGCGCGCCGCTTTGCAGCGATGCCAGATCGTGCGAGTTGATGGGCGCGCTCTGCAGCGGCGGGCACTCGGAGCCGATTGCCGCGAGCGGCATGACCAACAGTGCACAGACAATGCCCGCCAGCGCGCGCAGGCGACTGGTAATGGTTATGTTTTTCATGTCAGCCTCTGCGGCTCGGGCTTGCAGCGATCGATCTTGGAATACCATGGCATCAGGATAAAGAACGAAAAATAGAGCACCGTGAAGATGCGCGCGAATACCGTAGCACGATCGGCGTGCTGCAGCCAGGAACCAAATTGCCCCCACACGTTGGTGGGCTCGGTACCGAGATAACCCAGCAGCACGAATGCGAACACGAATATGGCGAGCGCTCCCTTGAACAGCGGACCCTTGTAGCGGATCGACTTGACGGGGCTGCGGTCCAGCCACGGCAGGAAGAAGAAGATCACCACCGCCACGCCCATCGCGGCCACGCCCGGAAACTGCGAGTTGAACAGCGGCGGTACCGCTCTCAGGATCGAGTAAAACGGCGTAAAGTACCACACCGGCGCAATATGCGGCGGAGTCTTCAGCGAATCGGCCGGGATGAAGTTGTTGGATTCCAGGAAGTAGCCGCCCATCTCCGGCAGGAAGAAGAGCACGATCGCGAACACGATCAGAAACCCGACCACGCCCAGCGCGTCCTTGATCGAATAGTAAGGATGCGAGTAAATGCCGTCGAGCGGCAATCCGGTCTGCTCGTCCTTGGGCTGCTTCTTGATCTCGACGCCGTCGGGATTGTTGGAGCCCACTTCATGCAGCGCCATCAGGTGCGCGGCAACCAGGCCCAACAATATCATCGGCACCATAATCACGTGAAAGGCAAAGAAGCGGTTGAGCGTCGCATCGGAGATCACGTAATCGCCGCGGATCCACTCCGACAGGCGCTCGCCGATGAACGGCACTGCGCCGAACAGATTGACGATCACCTGCGCGCCCCAGTATGACATCTGCCCCCATGGCAGGAGGTAGCCGAAGAACGCCTCGGCCATCAGCGCCAGATAGATGAGCATGCCCACGATCCACAACAGTTCGCGCGGCTTGCGGAAAGAACCGTAAAGCAGCCCGCGGAACATGTGCAGATAGACCACGATGAAGAAAAACGATGCGCCGGTCGAGTGCATGTAGCGGATGATCCAGCCGCCCGGCACGTCGCGCATGATGTACTCCACAGATGCAAAAGCCTGCGCCGCATCGGGCTTGTAGTTCATGGTGAGGAAGATGCCGGTGAGAAGCTGCAGCACCAGCACAAACATGGCGAGCGAGCCGAAGTAATACCAGAAGTTGAAGTTCTTGGGCGCTATGTACTTGCCCCACTGGCTTTCCCACAGGCTGATCAGCGGAAAGCGCGTATCGATCCAGGTGAGCACGCCGTTCAAGCGGCCGGCGCCCGTCACGGGCTTCTTGTCGACGGCCGCCATTACGCCACCTTCCCGTCGTCGCCGATAATGATCTTGGCATCGCCCACGTATTTGTAAGGCGGCACGACCAGATTGATCGGCGCCGGCGCACCCTTGTAGACGCGGCCCGCCAGATCGTATTTGGAGCCGTGGCACGGGCAGTAAAAGCCCCCGTTCCAGTCCATCCCCATATCGGCTTTCGCATCGGCAGCCTTCAACTGCGGCGAACAACCCAGGTGAGTGCACACGCCCACCAGCACGGCAAGGTCCGGCTTGATCGAGCGGGTTTCGTTCTTTGCGTAATCCGGCTGTTGAGGAACCTCCGACTTGGGATCAGCAACCAGGCCCGCGTCCTTGGCGATGCCCTCGAGCATCTCGGGAGTGCGCCGCAGGATCCATACCGGCTTGCCGCGCCACTCCTGAATTTGCATTTCACCGGGCGCAAGCTTGCTCACATCCACTTCAATCGGTGCGCCGGCCGCCTTCGCGCGCTCAGACGGAAACATGCTGGTCACGAAAGGCGTGGCCGTTACAGCAGCAGCCACACCGCCTACGACGCTGGTCGCCGCCACCAGAAAATCGCGCTTGCCCGTATCGACTTTTTGCTCAGACATGCAGATATCCCCACTCGCGCCTTTTTGGCAAAAGGTGCTATTCTATCGAAACGCGCGCAAAAACTTAAGCGAAACGTGATAAAGCGGTTAAGTTTCATGCGATTGCGTCGCTTTAGCGCCCCTGGCGCGGCGGCCACCGCGGCGCGCGCAAGATCTGGGCAGGCCGGCAAGCCAAAGCAGTTGCACCGGCAGGCCATGCAAGGGAGCGACCCCAGGTACTGGCCGCACGCGCAAAGCGCGGCGGAGCAGTGTCCAGGGCCTATGAACAACGACTGCCGGATGCATCCGGGCACCACTCATGCGTAAACTTTGGCTGATATTCGCCCAGACCACGACCGTCGGTCTGGGCATCCTTTTCGTCGTCGCAACGCTGCGCCCCGAGCTGCTGAGCCTGAGGCCGGGTCCGAGCGTCGACCTGGTCACCGTCAATCAGAAGGCGCCAGACGGTCCCGCAGGCTCCATCACTTCCTTCCGCGATGCAGCGCGCAAAGCAATGCCCGCAGTCGTCAACATCTACACGACCCAGGAATCGAAGGTCCAGCGTCAGCCGTTCATGGACGACCCGGTGTTTCGCTATTTCTTCGGCGATCAATTCGATGCCCAGACGCGGCGCGTTTCCAGCCTCGGCTCGGGCGTGCTGGTCAGCAGCAAAGGCTACATCCTCACCAACCATCACGTGGTAGAGGCCGCCGATGACATTCAGGTCGCACTCGCCGACTCGCGGCAGGTGAAGGCGCGCGTCGTAGGCAGCGACGCCGACACCGATCTCGCGGTGATCAAGATCGAGCTCAACAATCTGCCGACGCTGCAGTTTGCCGAATCCGAGCAGGCGCGGGTCGGGGACGTGGTGCTAGCGATCGGCAACCCGTTCGGCGTGGGCCAGACCGTCACCATGGGCATCGTCAGCGCGCTGGGGCGCAGCCATCTGGGCATCAATACCTTCGAGAATTTCATCCAGACCGATGCCGCGATCAATCCCGGCAATTCCGGCGGCGCATTGATCGACTCCAGCGGCAATCTGCTGGGCATCAATACCGCGATCTATACGCGCAGCGGCGGCTCGCAGGGTATCGGCTTTGCGATTCCCTCGGCCTCGGCAAAGAAAATCATGGAACAGATCATCGAGCACGGCTCGGTGACGCGCGGCTGGGTCGGCATCGGCGTGCAGGACGTAACTCCCGAGATCGCGCAATCACTGCAGCTACCGAAGGCAACCGGCGCGCTCATCACCGAAGTCGTCACCGGCAGCCCGGCCGACAAGGCCGGGATGCGCCCGGGCGACCTGCTGACCATGGTGGAAAACAATCAGGTGTCAGACACCACCACGACGCAGGCGCAAATTGCCGCGCTCAAGCCCGGTACCGTCGCCACCCTCAAGGTGCTGCGCAATGCCAAGGAACTGGCGTTCAAGATCAACGTCGGCACGCGCCCCAAGCGCGCGCGCGAAAACGGCTGACGCCGCAGTCCACGTTTACGGTACGTCGCGCTCCTGATCGGGCGCTGCAACTGCAACGTCCGCGCCGCTGCGCTTCACCAGCATGGCCGCGACGATCACGCCGACTTCATAGAGCAGCCACAGCGGTAGCGCGAGCAACAGTTGGGACACCACGTCTGGCGGCGTGAAGATCGCGCCGATCACGAACGCGCCCACGATTACATAGGGGCGCACTTCACGCAGCTTGGCGACGCTCACCACCCCCATGCGCACCAGCAGCACGACGGCGATCGGGACTTCGAAGGTAACGCCGAAGGCGACGAACAGCGTGAGCACAAAGCTCAGGTACTTGTCGATATCGGTCATCCACGCCACGCCCTTGGGGGCGATCGCGGCCATGAACCTGAACACCACCGGGAATACCACGAAGTACGCAAACGCCATGCCCGCAATGAACAGCAGGAAGCTCGTCAGCACCAGCGGAGCGACCAGACGTTTCTCGTGTGCATAAAGCCCCGGCGCTACGAATGCCCAGAGCTGATAGAGCACATAGGGCAGCGCAATCAGGAACGCCAGCAGAAAGGCGACCTTTACCGGCACCAGAAAAACGCCAACCACATCGGTCGCGATCATCTGTCCGCCGCTCGGCAGCACCGCGAGCAGCGGCCGCGCCAGCATGGAATACAGATCGTTCGCCCACGGAAACAGGCAGACAAAAACCACGATCACCGCGATGATGGCGCGCAACAGCCGGTCGCGCAGCTCCATCAGGTGTGAGATCAGGGTGTCTGGACTGTCCATGGTTGCCACCAGCCCTACGCCTGCCGGCGTGCTGGATCGTGATCGGTGAGCGGAAGCTCGAGCTGCGCAGAGTTCACTTCGGCATTCTGCTCAGCGACGTGCGGGGTCGTTGGTGCGTGAGTTGCTGCGGGCGGCGCTGGCATATCCGTTAACGTCTTTGTCGCTATGGGCGCCGCCTGCGGGTCTGTAATCGGACCAGTTACTTCGGGTGCCACCTGAGGATCGGCAACGGGGCTGATGGCGACGGCCTCTTTGGCCGAGGCGGCGACACTCTCCACTGCAGTGCGCGCGGAATCGAATTCCTGGTGCACTGACTGCGTGACCGCATGCGCCGTATCCTCCATCTCCTTGTGAAATTTGCGCAACTCGTCGAGCTGGACCTCGCGCGCGATGTCGGCCTTCACGTCGTTCACGTAGCGCTGCATGCGCCCGAACAGATGGCCCAGGGTGCGGGCGACCTTCGGCAGGCGCTCGGGGCCGATCACGATCAGCGCCACGAGAGCGACTACGACGAGTTCTGAGAATCCGACGTCAAACATTGGAGTGGCCGATCAGAGGGCGCAACCCTGCGCCGACCTCAGGTCGCGCGCGGCGGCCTGCACACTACGCCCGCGGCTGGCCCTCTTTCTTGACTTCGCCTTCGATGGTGTGACCGACCACCGGCGCATCCTTGGCAGGCGCTTCGCCCTCAGACTTCATACCTTCCTTGAAGCCTTTGACGGCGCTGCCCAGATCGGTGCCGATATTGCGCAGCTTCTTGGTGCCGAAGATCATCACCACGACCAACAGCACGATCAGCCAATGCCATATGCTCAGTGAACCCATGTCGATACTCCGTTCTCTTGTGCGCTGCGTTTCGCGCGCTCAACCTCCTGCGCGACTATTCTCCAGCACAAGTCTATTTACTGCGCGCCGCTTTTTCCGCGATGCCCGAGACGCCTTCCCGGCGTTGCAACTCGGCACAGACATCATCGATCGACAGCCCGTGCCATGCCAGCAGCACCAAAGTGTGAAACCAGAGATCGGCAACCTCGTGCGCCACTTCCAGTTTATCACCGTCCTTGGAGGCCAGCAGGGTTTCGGCCGCCTCTTCCGCGATTTTCCGCAGTATGGCGTCCTGTCCCTTGCCGAGCAGGCTCGCGACGTAAGATTGCGCGGGATCGGCCCCGCGGCGCGCCGCGATCGACGCCGACAGGCGCTGCAAAATTGTGGCGTCTGCGCTCATGATGCTGCTCGCGTGCCGAAAATAATATTGGACAGCATGTCTGAGTCTGCTCCGTTCAGGTCAGCGCTTGCGGTAAATCGTCTCTGAGTCTTTCAGCACCGGGTCGGTTTCCACCCATTCCCCGGCCTCGAGCGTGCGGTAGAAACAACTGTGCCTGCCGGTGTGACAGGCAATGCCGCCGGTTTGTTCGATCTCCAGCAGGATCGCGTCTTCATCGCAGTCGAGCCGGATGCTTTTCACCTTTTGCACGTGCCCCGACTCTTCGCCCTTGCGCCAGAGCTTCTGGCGCGAGCGCGACCAGTAATGCGCCTCTCCGCTCAGCGCCGTCTTTTCGAGCGCCTCGCGGTTCATCCAGGCGAGCATCAGCACGCGCCCGGTCGCCGCTTCCTGTGCGATTGCCGGCGCGAGCCCGTCCTGCGTCCAGTTGATCTTGTCGAGCCAGTTGTCTGACATCAGTTGCGGCTTGAGGTCTGAAACCTAGATTCTAACCTCAATCCCGCGCGCGGCCATCAGCTCTTTGGCCTGCCGCACGGTATAGGTGCCGTAATGGAAAATGCTGGCTGCGAGCACGGCGTCGGCATGGCCGTTAACGATGCCATCGACCAGGTGCTCGAGAGTGCCCACGCCGCCGCTGGCGATGACCGGGATGTCGAGCGCATCGGACACAGCGCGCGTCAACTCGATATCGAAGCCCACCTGCGTGCCGTCGCGGTCCATGCTGGTGAGCAGGATTTCGCCGGCCCCCAACTCCTGTACCCTGAGCGCCCACTCGATCGCATCGAGCCCGCTGTCCTTGCGCCCGCCGTGCGTATACACGCCCCATTTTGAATCGGGTGCAGGCGCAGTGCGCTTGGCGTCGATGGCGACTACGATGCACTGCGACCCATAGTGACCGGCGGCGTCGGCGACCAGCTGAGGATTCTGGATCGCCGCGGTGTTGATGCTCACCTTGTCGGCGCCGGCGTTGAGCAGGCGCCGCACGTCGGCGACACTGCGCACGCCGCCGCCGACGGTCAGCGGTATAAACACGCGCGCGGCAACTGCTTCGATGATCGGCAGAATCAGATCGCGGCCGTCGCTGCTTGCCGTGATGTCGAGAAAAGTAAGTTCGTCTGCGCCCTGCTCATCGTAGCGCGCTGCAATCTCCACCGGATCGCCCGCATCGCGCAAACCGACGAAATTCACGCCTTTGACGACGCGCCCGGCGTTGACGTCCAGACAAGGAATGATGCGCTTTGCAAGAGCCATGGGAGTCTAAAGAGTCGGGCGCAAGCGGCGCGAAGCTTGCGCCGCCGCAGCGCCCTGCGGTTACTCGCGCTTTGCGCTGAGGGTATCTGCGAGCTTCTGGGCCGCGGCGAAATCGAGCGTCCCCTCATACACCGCGCGGCCGGTGATAGCGCCGACGATGCCCTCGGACTCGACCTGGCACAGCGCCTTGACGTCTTCGATATCTGTGATGCCGCCGCTCGCGATGACCGGCGCCGTCAGCTGGTGCGCGAGTGCTACCGTAGCATTGATGTTCACGCCGGTCAGCATGCCGTCGCGGCCGATATCGGTGTAGATAATGGCTTCGACCCCATAGTCTTCGAATTTACGCGCCAGGTCGATCACATCATGGCCGGTCAGCTTCGACCAGCCGTCGACCGCGACCTTGCCGTCCTTGGCATCGAGCCCGACCATCACATGCCCGACAAACGCAGTGCACGCGTCCTGCAGAAAACCCGGGGTCTTGACCGCGGCAGTGCCGATGATCACGTAGCTCACCCCGTTGTCCAAATAGTGCTCGATGGTATCGAGGTCGCGGATGCCGCCGCCCAACTGCACCGGGATGCGGCCGCCGATCGCGGCGACGATGTCCTTGATCGCGCTTTCATTTCGGGGCCGACCGGCGGCAGCTCCGTCGAGATCCACGACGTGCAGGCGCCGCGCGCCCTGCGCGACCCAATGCGCGGCCATAGCGCCCGGGTCCTCCGAAAACACCGTGGCGTCGCTGAATACGCCCTGCTTGAGACGTACGCACTTACCGCCTTTTAGATCTATGGCCGGGATGAGCAGCATGCTGCGAGATGATGAAGTTTAGGAAGAGGGGTGAAATGTGCGCGGCAAGCGCGTGTACGTCGAATTTGCAAGGAACTGAATGATCCGAAAGTGTGGTCCTGAGGCATGATACTACACGCCATTCACGTACGCATAGCGTGTGCCGTGTCCCCCGCCTGCGCTGCGGCTCCCGGCCACTGCGCCGGCGCCGGCTGCCAGGCGATGAAATTCGTGAGCAACTGCAGTCCCGCCTGTCCGCTTTTCTCGGGATGGAACTGCACTGCGAACACGTTGTCGCGCGCTACCGCGCACGCAAAATCGGAGCAGTACTCGGTCCGCCCGGCGATGATTCCCGGCTCCTCGGGCACCACGAAATAGCTGTGCACGAAATAGAAGCGCGAGTCGCTCGGAATGCCCTGCCACAGCGGATGTGCGAGCGTCTGGCGCACGCGGTTCCAGCCCATGTGCGGCACCTTGAAGCGGCCACCCGCGGAATCGCGGGCGGTGCCGGGATCAAAACGCCGCACGCGTCCCGGCAGCAGCCCGAGGCCCGCGACATTGCCTTCGTCGCTCGCATCGAACAGCATCTGCAGTCCGATGCAGATGCCCAGCAGGGGCTTGGTACGCGCCGCCTCGATTACGGCCGGACGCAGGCCGCGCGCATCGAGCTCGCGCATGCAATCCGGCATCGCCCCCTGGCCCGGAAAGACCACGCGTTGCGCGCGCGCCACCACCTCTGGGTCGTCGGTCACCGCGATCTCGAGCGCAGGCGCGACATGCTCGAGCGCCTTCGACACTGAGCGCAGGTTGCCCATGCCATAGTCGATGATCGCGACGTCCATTGCCTAGGATTTTCGGATTGCGCGCTGAAATTTCAGACGGGTGTACAACCGGCCAGCGCTGTTACGCGCAGGGTGCGGCTGTGCTCACAGGCTGCCCTTGGTCGAGGGCACGC
>CAIVHG010000012.1 GCA_903905655.1 uncultured beta proteobacterium
AGCGCGAGGCCGAGCGTGCGCGGAATCGGGGTCGCGGTCAGCGTCAGCACGTCCACTTCGGAGCGCAGCGCTTTCAGGCGCTCCTTCTGGCGCACGCCGAAGCGATGCTCCTCGTCGATAATGACGAGGCCCAGATTTTTGAACTTCACGTCCGCCTGCAGCAGCTTGTGCGTGCCGATCACGATGTCGACCTTGCCGGCGGCGACGTCGATGAGCGTTGCGCTCACCTCCTTCTGCGAGCGAAAGCGCGACAGTTCGGCGATGCGCGCCGCCCAGTCGGCAAAGCGGTCGCTGAAGGTGTTGAAATGCTGTTCGGCGAGCAGCGTGGTCGGCACCAGCACCGCGACCTGCTTGCCCTCGTTGATGGCGATGAAGGCGGCGCGCAGGGCGACCTCGGTCTTGCCAAAGCCGACGTCGCCGCAGATCAAACGATCCATCGGCTTGCCCTGCACGAGGTCGGCGATGACGGCCTCGATTGCGCGCTTCTGGTCGGGGGTCTCCTCGAACGGAAAGGCGTCGCAGAACGCTTCGTAGTCGTGCTGCCGCAGCGTGTAGGCATGGCCCTCGCGCGCGGCGCGCCGTGCGTAGAGGTCGAGGAGTTCAGCGGCGGTGTCGCGCACCTGCGCTGCCGCCTTGCGCTTGGCCTTGTCCCACTGGCCGCTGCCCAGGTCGTGCAGCGGAGCGCTTTCCGAGGGGCCGCCGCTGTAGCGGCTGATCAAATGCAGTTGCGATACCGGCACGTAGAGCTTGTCGCCGCGCGTGTATTCGAGTGTGAGAAACTCAGTCGCGCCTTCGCCGAAGTCCAGATTCTGCAGGCCCAGGTAGCGCCCGATGCCGTGCTGCTCGTGCACCACTGCATCGCCGGGCTTTACCTCCGACAGGTCGCGCAGCATGTACTCGCTGGGCTTGCGCGCTTCGCGCTCGCGGCGCGCGCGCACCTGCGTCGCATAGAGCTCGTTCTCCGTGATCAGTGCGACACTGGGCTCCGTGAGCACGAAGCCCGCGCCGAGCGGGGCGACGGCGAGCATCAACGCGTCTTGCGACCGCATGAACCCGGAAAAATCCGCGCAGGCCTGCGGCTTAATGCCGTATTCGCCGAGGTAACTCAACATCGTCTCGCGGCGCCCCGCGCTTTCCGCGAGCAGCAGCGTGCGTCCTTTGTGGCCGTCCAGGAAGCTGCTCAGCCGCTCCAGCGGATGAGCAGCACGCCGGTCTACCGTGAGCGGTGGCAGCGCGGCCGTAGCTGCTATTGCAGCTTGCGGCGGGCTGGTCGCTGCACTCGAAACCTGAGCTTCGTTATTCGGCATCGCATCGATCTCGATGCGCGCATAGGGTTTGAGCGCTGCGTAAAACTTGTCCGTGCTGAGGAACAGTTCAGCCGGGGGCAGTAGCGGCTGGCTGCGGTCGCCGCCCAAAAGGTCGTAGCGCGACTGCGTGTCGCGCCAGAATTGCTCAATCGCCGGCGTCAGGTCCTCGTGCAGCACGACGGTAGTGTCAGCCGGCAGATAATCGCTGTAGATCGCGGTGCTGTCGAAGAACAGCGGCAGATAATATTCGACGCCGGCCGAGGCGATTCCAGTGCTGACGTCCTTGTAGATGCGCGAGCGCGAGGGATCGCCTTCGAAGCGCGAGCGGAAATTGCGCCGGAAGCGCGTCTGCGCATCCGCGTCGAGCGGAAACTCGCGCGCCGGCAGCAGGCGCACTTCGTCGACTTTGTAGATGCTGCGCTGGCTGTCGACGTCGAAACTGCGGATCGAGTCGATCTGGTCATCGAACAGATCGATGCGGTAAGGCAATACGCTGCCCATCGGAAACAGATCGATGAGGCCGCCGCGAAAGCTGAATTCGCCGGGCGCGATCACCTGTGTGACGTGCGTATAACCGGCGACTGTGAATTGCCGGCGCAGCTCGTCCGGCGCCAGCCGTTCGCCGCGCTTGAAGAAGAACGTGCGGGCGGCCAGATACTCCACCGGCATCAGCCGGTAGAGCGCGGTCGTGACCGGCATGATCGCGATGTCAAAGGCCTGGCGGCTGATCTGGTAGAGGGTGGCGAGCCGCTCGGAGACCAGGTCCGGGTGCGGGGAGAAGTTGTCGTAGGGCAGCGTTTCCCAGTCCGGCAGAAAGTGCACCTTGAGGTCTGGATTGAACCACGCGATCTCGGCGAGCAGGCGCTGTCCGTGCGCTGCAGTTGCAGTGATCACGAGCAGCGGACGTACCTTGACCGCCAGTTCGGCGAGCGCGAGCGCGTCGGCGGAACCGTGGAACGGGCCTATCCGGCTGCGTAGGCCCGCGAGCGGCGCTTCCAATAGCATCTGAGCTTCAAAAAATCGGTCATTATACAGGGGTGGCCGCGTCGCTTCGCGCGGTTGTCGGCGCAAGAAGCGCGCGCTGTGATTCGGCGTGGACGCGCTGGGCGGCGGCCTGCAGTGTTAAATGGCAGCTGGAGGATCGCCGCTGAACTATTGCGGCTGGTGAATCGCGACCGGGATGCGGCGGCGGCCGAACTGGCTCTCGAACGGCGCGTAGCGACCAGCGAGCGGCGTTGCGCAGTGCGCGCAGTTGCCTTCGGGCGTCACTTCATAGGCGCGGATTTCGTACCAGTCGCGCACAATGAGCGCGGCTTTGCACTTCGGACAGTACGTGGTGCCGCCGTCGGTGTCGTGAATGTTGCCGGTATAGACATAGTTGAGGCCCGCATCGAGCGCGATGCGCCGCGAACGCTGCAGCGTCGCGGCGGGTGTCGCGCTGATTTCCCCCATCTTGTAATCGGGGTGAAAGGCGGAGAAATGCAGCGGCACGTCGGGACCCAGCTCTTTCATGATCCACGCGCACTCTGCAGTCACTTCTTCCACGCTATCGTTCTGGCCGGGGATCAGCAGCGTCGTGATCTCGAACCACACCTGCGTTTCGTGTTTCAGGTGGACGAGCGTGTCCAGCACTGGCTTGAGATGCGCGCCGCACAGCTTGAAATAGAATTCGTCCGTGAACGCCTTGAGGTCGACGTTCGCCGCGTCCATCTTGGCGTAGAACTCGCGCCGCGGCTGGTCGTGCATGTAGCCGGCCGTCACCGCCACAGTCTGCACGCCGCGCGCGTGGCAGGCATCCGCCACGTCCATCGCATACTCGGCGAAGATCACCGGATCGTTGTAAGTGAAAGCCACGCTCTTTGAGCCGCCGGCCAGCGCCGCCTGTGCGATGGCTGCGGGTGAGGCCTCGTCGGCGAGCCGGTCCATGTCCTTCGATTTGCTGATGTCCCAGTTCTGGCAGAACTTGCAGGCGAGATTGCAGCCCGCAGTGCCGAAGGACAGCACGCTCGATCCCGGATAGAAATGATTGAGCGGCTTCTTCTCGATGGGATCGATGCAGAATCCGGAGGAGCGCCCGTAGGTCGTGAGCAGCATCTGATCGCGCTGTGCCCCGGCGCCGCGCTGACGGACGAAGCACGCGCCGCGCTGGCCTTCGTGCAACCGGCAGTCGCGCGGGCACAGATCGCACTGCATGCGCCCGTCGTCGAGCAGATGCCACCAGCGGCCAGGGTGGGTCAAGGCTGCGTGCGCTCGCTCCATTTTGCAACCGTGTAGCGCGAGAGCTTCACCGACGCGTCCCAGAAATCCGGCGGCAGCCCCGCCTTGTTCTTGAGGTGCCCCATAAAAGTTTGGGTGTCGGAAAACTGTTCCCACACCTGCGGCAGAAAGGTGCTGCGATGGTGGCCGTATTCGAAGATGATGCCGTCGATGCCGGGGCGGATCTGCGCGAGCGCATGCTGCTCGTCGCGAAACGCGATGCCGGAGACTGGGGACAGCACCGAGACTTCGACGATGAGCGTCGCGTATTCCTGCGCGGTCAACGGCTTGAAGCGCGGATCGCGGAAAGCCGCGTTGATTGCGTTCGCCTTGACGTCAGCGACGAGCGGGCGGCTCGCCTGCAGCGTGCCGATGCAGCCGCGCAGTTGGTTGTTGTAAGTCAGCGTGACGAAGGTCGCGCGCAGCTGCGACAGCCATGCAGCGTCTTCGCGTGCCGCCACGGCCGCACCCAGCTGAGCAGCGATCGCTGCGCGTGCCAGCGGCAGCAGCACCTGCCCTGCATCCTGCGGGAGCAGCGGATCATTGGGGTGCGCGCTCACCATGTGGTCCTGGGCTTCAGTGGACATAGTGATTGGAACCCTCATAAAAAGCGAACGCGCCGTAGCCCACGACGCGCGCACGGTCGCCCGCGGTGTCGCCGGAGTTGCGCAGATCGATCAGTTGCGGCGCGAGCCCGCGCCGGCGGCAGGCAAGCATCAGCCCGTTGACCGGAGTGCCGCCGCACGCCTGCTCATGTGAGATATCTGTGCGCAGATCGAGAATCGCCTGGGCCGTGACACGGTCGACCGCTTGCGCATCGCTGTAGCTGAGGAAGTGCGACAGATCGGAGCTTACGACGATCAGCGTTTCGGCGCCACCCCACAACAGCCCGAGTACTTCCGCCACCTGTTCTGGGCTCACCCCGCCCACCGCAAACGGCACTACCGAAAACTTCTTGAGCACGGTTTGCAGGAAGGGCAGATGCACTTCCAGGGAATGCTCGTGTGCATGTGCCGCGGCGCTTACCAGCACTTGCGGCAGCGCGCGAATTCGAGCGACGGCTTCGGCATCCACTGCGACATTGCCGAGCGGTGTTGCGAGCAGCGTGGCGTCTGGCAGCGCGAGTCCGCGCACCGGCACCCGATGCACGGGCCCTAACAGCACCACGCGGGTAATGGCTTCGCGCGCAGGCGCTAGCCGCGCATAGGCCATCGCAGCCGTCGGGCCCGAGTAGATGTAACCGGCGTGCGGGGCGATGATCGCTTTGGGCACCGGCAGGCCGCTGGCTGCGGCTTGTGCCTGCGCGAGCAGCGCGTGCAGTTCGTGCTCCAGCTGCGGGGCGGCCGCCGGATAAAACATGCCTGCCACTGCGGGTTGGCGCACGGTATCCATGATTGTACTCACATTATAGTCAAAGCTGAATTTAGTCGTAATTAGATGGGGCGCTGCGCACGCGATATCAAGCCCGGCGCCGCGCAGGGCGGCTACGCGCTGCTGATACAATCGGTGTTCATCGCATAATGTCCTGAGGCAAGATTCAGTCTCTACATGGCTAAGCTTTTTGCATTGATTCCAGCGGCCGGCATCGGCGCGCGCATGGGCGGCGCGCTGCCCAAGCAATACCTGACTATCGCCGGCAAGCCCGTGCTCTATCATGCCATGAATACGCTGTGCGCCCATGCCGCGATCGAGCGCGTGTTCGTGGTGCTGCACCCCGGCGATGAGCATTTCAGGCGCCACGACTGGACGGGCCTCGCCGAACGCTTCGATACGCTTTATTGTGGCGGTGAGACGCGTGCTGCGAGCGTCTACAACGGGTTGCTGGCGGTGGAGGATGCGATCGCGGCCGACGATTGGGTGCTGGTGCACGATGCGGTGCGGCCCTGTCTGGGAAAGGATGCGCTAGCGCGCCTGATCGCAGAGTTGAGCGGGGAACAAAGTGGCGGCCTGCTGGCGCTGCCGGTTGCCGATACCCTCAAATGCGCGGATGACACCGGATATGCGCTGGCAACCCAGCCGCGCGTGGGCCTGTGGCAGGCGCAGACACCGCAGATGTTCCGCTATGGCTTGCTGGTGGAGGCATTGCGCGGTCAGGGGGCGGCGCACGCCACCGACGAGGCGGGCGCGGTCGAGCTACTCGGCGTTAGGCCCAAGCTGGTGCTGGGCGATGCGCGCAATCTGAAAGTCACCTACCCTCAGGACCTCGAGCTTGCGCGCACGATCCTGAACAGTTTGGAGACCAAGATGAGAATCGGGCAGGGCTATGACGCACATCGGCTGCTGGCGGGACGCAGGCTGGTGATCGGCGGCGTGACGATTCCGCACGAGTCGGGCCTCGACGGGCACTCGGATGCCGACGTGCTGCTGCATGCGGTGTGCGACGCGCTGCTCGGCGCCGCCGGCCTGGGAGACATCGGCCGGCATTTCCCGGATACCGATGCGCGCTATTCCGGCGTCGATAGCCGCGAGCTGCTGCGCGCCACCGCTCGGCTACTCTTGGAGCATGGCTGGCGCGTGGCCAATCTCGATACGACGATCATCGCGCAGGCGCCGCGCATGGCACCGCACATCGCGGCGATGGTCGCCAATATCGCGTCTGATCTTCAAGTGTCTGAGAGCACTGTCAGCGTAAAGGCGAAGACCACCGAGCGCATGGGCTTCGTGGGGACGGGCGAGGGCATGGCGGCACAGGCGGTGGCGCTGATCGCACCGCGGTGAGCAATCCTCGCGGGCGCTCGCATGAGGAGCCGCGCACGCTGCGGCTGTTTTTTGCGCTGTGGCCGCAAGACGCGGTGCGCGACCGGTTATTCGAGGCGGGGCGCGCGCTGCATGCACAATGCGGGGGACGGCTGGTGCCGCGCGTACAGCTGCATCAGACGCTGCTCTTCCTGGGCAGCGTCGCGCGCGAGCGTGTTCCTGAGATATCTGCATGGCTGAATGTGCTGCGGGTTCCCGCTTTCAGCCTGCCATTCGGAAGCATCGGCTATTGGCGCCGCAACCAGATCGTGTGGGCGGCGCCGCTCGCGACGCCGCAGCCGCTGCTAACGCTGGTGTCTGCGCTTCAGGGCAGGGCGCGCGCGGGTGGTTTCAAGATCGAAGACCGGCCCTATGCATCGCACGTCACGCTGTTGCGCGATGCGCGCGCGCCTGAACTCCTGCCGGAGCTTGCATTCGAGTGGCCGGCCAGTGAATGCGCGTTGCTGCAATCGGTGTCGGCCGCGCACGGTGTGGAGTACCGCGTGCTCGCGCGTGCGGCGCTCGCCTGATTTTTGTGTGCTACTTGGGGGCGGCAGGCGCTTTCTTGGGCGCGCTCGCTGCTTTGGGCTTCGCTGCCGCGACCGGCTTGCGCAACTGCTCGGTGAGCGTGATAGCGCCCGCGACAAAAGTAGCCTGCGGTTCCGCGGTGCAGTACTTGTCCAGGTAATCGTAAAGCGCTTCGCCTGCCGGCAAATCTCCGAACACCACCTGGCGCGATGGAGATGCATAGTTGTGTCCGGAAACGAAGCCGCGGATCCAGAATTCGTATTGGGCGCGCAGCGCCCTGTTGCCGGCGGTCTTGACCCACGCCGCGCACGACGGATCTTCGAATGCGTAGACGCTCACCTGCTGGGCGAGCGCCGTTGCTGAGGTGAGCGCGCACGCCAGCATCGCGATTGCAAGCTTCATGTAAATCTCCTTGTGGAACCTTGGGCAGCGCCGTTGAACGGCACATGCGCAATGATAGCGCGTCTCAGGTCTGCGCCTCAAACCACCGGCAGCTCGACCCGCGCTTCGAGCCCGCCGCCGGCGCGCGCGAGCAGTTGGACCTTGCCGCCGTGCTGTTGCACGATGCGGTCGACGATCGCGAGTCCAAGTCCGGAGCCGCTGGTGCTGCGCGCATGATTGAGCCGGGTGAACGGTTGCAGCATGCGCTCGGCATCTGCGTCGGGGATGCCGGGGCCGCGGTCCAGCACCGACAGGCGTGCGTGCGTGCCCGTGCGCGCGGTTTCGATCTCCACGTCGGGCCCGCCGTGACGCAGCGCGTTGTCGATGAGGTTGACGATGAGGCGCTGCATCGAAGCTGCGTTGATGTTGAGGGATGGCAGTGCGCCCAGCTGTGCGGTGATGCTTTTGCTCTGGCGCTGATAGCGCTCGACTACTGCGCTGACCAGGGCGTTGAGGTCGCACTCGGATTTACGGCTCTGCTCGCCGCTGGCGCGGGCGAAATCCAGAAACTGGCCGATGATGCTGTCGATGTCTTCGATGTCCTCGAGCATCCCCTGCTTGAGCAATTGGTCTCCGCCTTCGACCATCTCGAGGCCGAGACGGATGCGCGACAGCGGAGTGCGCAGATCATGCGAGACGCCCGCGAGCAGCAGCGCGCGGTCATCGGCGGCGCGCCGCACGTCGGCTGCCATCTGATTGAAGGCATGCGCCAGGGTGCGGATTTCCGCAGGGCCGGATTCGTTGACCGGCGGCGGCGTCTGCCCGCGTCCGATGAGCGCCGCGGAGCGCGTCAGTTCGCGCAGCGGGCGGTTGATGCGCGCAACGATCGCGTAGGCGCCGGCGAGCGACAACAGCAACATGAACGCGCCCCAGCCGATCCAGATCAGCGGCACCTGACGTTCGATGCGCTCGCGCGACAGGCGCACCCAGTACTTGCCGCCGTCGATGGTGAAACTCACCCACATCACGCGCGCGCCGGCGGTGCCCAGCATCAGCTCGGTATCGTCTCCCAGTTGGCGCTTGAGGTCGCCCGCGATGAGTTGTCCCACTGAGTCCAGGGGAAACGGGCGCACGGTTTCGGTGGGTTGGCCAAAATAGACCTGGATGCCCTCCTGCTGTGAAAGATCGAGCAGCAACGCGAGGCGTTTATCCGGATGCGCGGTGATCAGCGCCGAGCGCGTCAGGTTGATCACGCTCACGATCTGCTGCGCAAAGATCTGCGCCCGCGGCTCACGATCAGAGGTGCGGATGATCTGCAGCCACACCAGGTGACTGGCGACGATCAGCAGCGCGAGCAGCAGCACGGTGCGCCACAACAGACTGCGCGGATAGAGAGTCATCGTGCTTCCAGACGCTCGCGGGTGGGTTTCGTGTTCAGGGCTTGGCAGGTTGCGCATCCGGCACGAATACGTAGCCGAATCCCCACACTGTCTGGATATGGGCGGGCTTCGCGGGATCGGACTCGATCAGTTTGCGCAGGCGCGATATCTGTACGTCGATCGAGCGGTCGAACGCGCCGAATTCGCGGCCGCGTGCGAGCTCCATCAGCTTGTCGCGCGACAGCGGCGTGCGCGGGTGCTGCACCAGCACCTTGAGCAGCGCGAATTCTCCGGTGGTGAGCACGATGTCCGCGCCGTCGCGTGCCAGCGTGCGCGCAGCGAGGTTGAAGCTGAAGCCGCCGAATTCGACGACCTTGGTCTCGGCGCTCGGGGCGCCCGGCGTTTCCTGCGCCGGCGCCCGGCGCAGCACCGCCTGGATGCGCGCCACCAGCTCGCGCGGATTGAAGGGCTTCGCGAGATAATCATCGGCGCCGATTTCGAGGCCCACGATGCGGTCGACTTCGTCGCCTTTGGCGGTGAGCATGATGATCGGGATCTTTTCGCCCTGTCCACGCAGCCGCCGGCAGATCGACAGCCCGTCTTCACCGGGCATCATGAGATCGAGCACGATCAGATCGTGGCGCTCGCGGGCGAGCCAGCGGTTCAACTCGGTGCCGTCGCCTACCGCGCGCACGCTGTATCCCTGCTCGGTGAGATAGCGGTTGAGCAGATCGCGCAATCGGGCGTCGTCGTCCACCACGATGATGCGGGTCTTCTGTTTCTTGGTCGCCGTCATGCAAGCTCCGCTAAAATGTAAATGCCGTCTACGCGCCGTGCGAACCTGATTTTGGCACAGCGCGTGATCTGAGGCACGTATACAGGCTCTCATATATGCAGCCCGGCAGCGCGACGGTTTTGTGAGCGGTTGTTTCCACACTCTCCACTGGAAACAAATTGTTACAATAATCCACCGCCCATACATGGCTTGGTGACAAAGCCGGCGTAACATGGGTCGCTGGCACATATATGGGCGCGTCGGGTAGAGCTTTATGAAAACGTGGTGGGGCATTTTGCTGTCCTTGGCGCTGATGCAGGCGGCGGTTGCGGGCGCGTGGTCCGCGAGTCTCGCAGGACTGACCTACGTCCAGTTCCGGCGTCCGCCACCGGGTGGCTTCGAGCGCCCACCACCGGGTGGCTTTGAACGCCCGCCACCGGGGCGCTTCGAACGTCCGCCCGATCGCCCGCAGCGGCATGATGACCGGCTGACCGAAGAGGAACGGCGTGCTCTGCAGCGGGATCTGGACCAGGCCAATCGCGAGATCTACAACCGCCGGCCGCCTCCACCACCGCCGCCACCTCCGCGCTAGATCAGGCTTGCGCGAGGGCTGCGCGCACGCGCTCGTGGGTGAATGGCGCTTCCCGGAGCCGCGCTCCCGTCGCATCGAACACGGCGTTGGCAAGTGCCGCGGCCACCGGTGCGGTGGCCGCTTCGCCAGCCCCGAGCGGCGGCTCATGGCGCCGGTCGATCAATGCGATGTCGAGTTGCGGGACATCGGGGAAGCGCAGCAGGCGATAGCTGCTCCAGTCCACGCTCGTCACGCGCGAACGGTCGAACTCGGTTTCCTCGTATAGCGTGCGCGAGATCGTTTGCAGGATGCAGCCTTCGACCTGCGCACGCACGTTGTCGGGGTTGATCATCAACCCGCAATCGTGCGCGCACGCGACGCGCTTGACGCTGATCTTTCCGCTGCTGCGCTCGACCGCCACTTCCATGGCGATGGCGACGTAGTTCTCGTTGTTCTTGTAGTGCACGTATGCGAGTCCGCGGCCAGTGGCGACGGGCTGCGTTGCGCGACGTGATTCACTCGCGCTGCGCGGCTGCCAGCCGATCAGCGCAGCCGCCTTCTTGAGCACCTCGACGCCGCGCGGGTCTGCAAGATCGCGCAGGCGGAATTCGAGCGGATCGACGCCGGCATGGGCGGCGAGTTCGTCGACGAAACTCTCCACGGCAAAGCAGTTGGCCACTTTCCCCGGGGCGCGGATATTCGACGGGCGCAAGGGGGCCTGCGCGATCCAGTGCACGTGCACCTTGACGTTGGGCGCGCGGTAGGGCGGATCGCCGTTTTGCGCGATCAGCCCCGTGGATTCACCTACCGGCTGCGGCATGCCTGCCGCTTGCGGCGCCAGCAGCGGCACGTGCGCCAGATTGGCGGTGGCGGTCGGCAGCCACATCTCGGTTTCCCAGGCGTCGATGTGGCCGGCTGCGTCGAGCGTGGCACTGATCTCAAGCAGTTGCGGCGGCCCTTTGGGATCCCAGCCCAGTTCGTCTTCGCGCGTCCACTGCACCCGCACCGGCCGCTTTAGGGCGCGGCTCAGCAGCACTGCATCGGCTGCTGCATCGTCGTGGCCGTTCATGCCATAGCAGCCGGCGCCATCCAGATAGATTAGGTGGACTTTCTCCCGCGGCAGGCCGAGCATTTGGGCGTACGCCGACTGATAGCGATGGGTGCCCTGAGAGGCGCTCCAGATGGTCGCGTGATCTGCCTGAACATCGGCCACGGCGCAGGACGGGCCGATCGAGGCGTGCGACTGGACAGGCCAGTAATACGCGGCGCGGAGGGCGTGCGCTGAGCCGGCGAGCGCCGCGGTGGTACCCTTGTTTACCAGCACTTCGTTATTGGTGAACGGGCCGCTCCTGGCCCATGCGCGCACCGCCGTGTGCCCGATCAGGGTGGCCGCTTCACTCCAGCGCGTCTTTAGCTCGCGTGCAGCGCGCACCGCCGCCCACTCATCATCGGACACGATCGCGAGGAAGTCTTTGATGCGCACCACCTGCGTGCCGGGGATCTGGGCAATCGAGCCCGCATCGTAATCAAGCAGTTGTGCAGCCACGGCCGGCGGTCGCACCACTCGGGCGTGCATCATCCCGGGTAGCTTGAAGTCGTGAACGTAAACGTAGCGGCCGGTCAGTTTCGCGGGAATATCGGGCCGTGGCAACGGCTGTCCGACCACCGTATACGTGCCGGGATCTTTGAGCCTCGCCTTGGGATTCATAGGCACGTCGAAGGCGCTGTCACCCACCAGTTCGCCGAGGCTGATCCTGGCGCTGCCGCCGGTAGCGCGCACGTAGCCATCGGCGAGCTCGAGTTCGGCAGCCGGCCGGCCCAAATGCGTGGAGGCGCGTGCGATCAGCGCCTCGCGCGCCGTCGCGGCCGCCTGACGCAGTTGCACCCCGCCGCGTGTGACACCACTGCTGCCCGCGGTCGAGCCCTGGTCCGGCGTGAGCGCTGTATCGCCCTCAATGAGCTCGATGCGCGTGACGGGGATGGCAAGTTCTTCCGCCACCATCTGGCGCATGGCGATGCGGTGCCCGGTGCCGAGGTCTACCTTTCCCGAATACACAATCACCGACCCATTCCTGCGCACCGCGAGGAAGGCATCGACCTGTCGCTGGTCCAGAGTACGGCCCGGGGCTGCGCCCGCTTGGGCTACGCCTTGCGCAGAGGCTAGAGGCAGGCCGGCAAAGGAGAAGCCGACGACCAGCGCGCCGCCTTTCAAAACTGCGCGGCGGGTGTAGAGGCGCGTTTCCATGTCAGCTCCCGGCACCGGCAGCCGCGCGCAGTACGGCGCGCACTACACGGTCATGAGAGCCGCATCGGCACAGGTTGCCGGCCAGCGCGGTTTTGACTTGCTCGGCGGTGGGATGCGGGGTGCGCGCAAGCAGTCCCACTGCCGTCATCACGATGCCGTTCGTGCAATAGCCGCATTGAGCCGCCTGCTCTGCGATGAACGCCGCCTGCACGGGGTGCGGTCGCTCAGGGGAGCCCAGGCCTTCCAGCGTGGTAACGCTCTTGCCAGCGGCCTGCGCGATGGTGGTGGTGCAGGAGCGTGCCGGGGCGCCGTCGATCAGCACCGTGCAGGCGCCGCATTGACCCAGGCCGCATCCGAATTTGACGCCGTGCAGGCCCAGCGCATTGCGCAATGCATAGAGCAGCGGCTGGGCGGGATCCCAGGCTTCGATGGAACGCGGCTCTCCGTTCACTATCAGTCGGTAGGATGCCATATCCACTTCCATCGCAGGTGGGCGTTACACACGCTCTATGCTGATGATTCTAGCTGATCGCATGGCGGTCGCGTAAGCCGGAAGGCCTAGGCAGCTGAGGGGGCGTACTTTGCCATCTGCTTTGGCCTGGAGCATAGGGCGCGCGGGCATATTCTGAGGGCTGTGCGGGGTAATCGCAGCCTGTAGCCGTGCGGTTGCAAACGCCCATACGGTCCGGTGGTATATGGGAGGTTTGTCCTCCACCAGGAGCGTTCCGATGCCCCTGAGCGCCACGCTAGTTGCCTGCACTATATGATGAATGCATCCTCCGGAACCCCCTCTAAAGGCTGATTTAGGCACGGTTTTTGACCCCCCCGCGCCTCATTTCATATATCATAACGAGAGGGCGAGACGGCCGAGCGCGCAGCCCGCATCATTCGGCGGCTGCCTGGAGGCTTCATGGGGCTCCGGACACTCGTGTGAAAATAAACTCGAAAGACACACACCATGCTTGCAACGAGAATACGCCAAAAAGACGGTATCTTTTTTCTGGGCAGCTACCCATCGAAAGAGATCCTCAATAAGGTGCGGTTCATCAGCCGTTATTACGACGAAGACGACCTCATTACGCCGCAGACCGTCCCGCAGCACGACGAAATCGCGCAGTTTATCGCGCGCATCGAGCGCACCGATGCGGCGTTCCAGCGCCAGCTTTCGCGCGCCAAGGTAAAGTCGCTCAAGAATTTCTATGAGATGGCGGTGACCCAGCCGCCGATTCCAGGTACGGTGCTGCTGTTTACCAGCGACCATCTCAACTTTCGTCCGCTCGAAGGCCACGAGAACATCGGCCATTTGCAGGACCCGTCGTCCAAGTTCCTGATCATCGACGGCCAGCACCGGCTGGCGGCATTGCGTTTTTATCTGAGCGAGCACCCCGACGAAGCCAAGGGCATCGACGTGCCGTGCGTGATTTTCGACGGCCGCAGCGAAGACTTCGCCGCCGAGATGTTCGTCATCATCAATTCCACCCCGACCCGCATCAACAAGAGCCACCTGGTGGACCTCTATGAGCGCGTGTCCTGGGCTGATCCCGACCGGCGTTTTGCGGCGCGCATCGTCGACAGCCTGTATACCGAAGGCGACAGTCCCCTGCGCTACCGCATCAACCGCCTCGGCGGGCGCAGCCAGAAGGACAAGTGGATACTGCAGGCGGAGATATTCAACGAGCTGTACCGCTGGGTGCGCGCGGACTGGAAGAAGATCAAGCAGGTCACCAACAGCTACAAAGAGGCCGAGCGCTATTACGAAATCGTGCGCGACTTCCTCAAGGCCGCGCAGAGCGCGTGGGGCGAGTGCTGGGGCCATGAAGGCTATATGGTCACCAAGCCGGTTTCGCTCAAAGCGATGATCAGGGTGTGCGCTGATCTTGCACGCGAGAACGCGGAACCTGCAGAGGGGCGCATCAAGCGTTGGGAGCAGCGCCTGGGTGCTTGGCGCGACCAGCAAAAAGCGTTCCGCTCGGAAGGTTTTTACGAGCGCTTCCCGGCCAAAGGCGAAGTCGAACGCGTGGCGCGCATCCACCGCGAACTTGCGCGCGCTGCCAGCATCGAAGTGCGCAGCGCCGCGGGCAAAGCGGAATAACGCCGCACCGGGCGCGCGCCAACCGCCCGGGTTTAGCGCTGGCGACGCCAGAAGCGGACCACGGTGTGGTTCGCGTTCTAGGGGCGCGCCAAACCTGCTATCGTACGTCCATACCCACGCGATTGCGCGCCGCGCCTTCCCTTGAAGCTACTCGCCCTCGAAACTTCGACAGAAATGTGTTCCGCCGCGCTGTGGCTCGATGGGCAACTCGAGAGCCGCGAGGCGCTGGCCGGCCAGCGTCATTCGGAGCTGTTGCTGCCGATGGTGGGGGAGTTGCTCGCTGCGCGCGCACTGGAACCTCGGGACCTCGACGGCGTCGCTTATGGCGCTGGTCCCGGATCGTTCACGGGGCTGCGCATCGCCTGCGGAGTAGCACAGGGAATCGCCTATGGCGCCGGCATACCGGTGATCGGCATCGGGACCCTGCTCGCGTTGGCGCACGCCGCGCAGGCGCAACAAATCGTGTGCTGCCTGGACGCGCGCATGGGCGAAATCTATCACGCGGCCTATAGGCTTCTTGATGACGGTAGTTGGCAGGAGGTGTGCGAGCCCAGCCTGTGCCACCCGGCCGCCACACCGCAGCTGCCGGCCGGAGCATGGATGGGCTGCGGCAGCGGGTTCAACGTTCATCGGCCGGTGCTGGCCGAACGGTATGCGGGTTGCCTGGCGGGCGTGATCGAGGGCATTGCGCCGCACGCTAACGAAGTGGCCGGGCTCGCCGCGCTCGAGTTTGCGTGCGGCCATGCGATTGCAGCCGCCGACGCCATGCCGCTCTATGTGCGCAACAAGGTGGCGCTGCGGGTGGACGAGCGATGAGCGCGATGCTCGACGAGCATCCGCGCTATCGGTCGATGATGTCTGCGGACCTCGAGCTCGTGGTCGCGCTGGAACTGAAAAATTACGAATTTCCGTGGACGCGCGGCAACTTCAGCGACTCGCTTGCGGCCGGCTACCTGTGCTGGATCGTGGAATGCGCGGGCGAGTTTGTGGGATACAGCGTGGTTGCGACCGGCGCCGGTGAAGCGCATCTGCTCAACCTCAGCATTGCGCCGACGTGGCAGCGCCGCGGGCTGGGACGTGCGATGCTGGACTTCGTCACGGAGCGCCTGCGCGAACTCCAGATCGATAAGATCTATCTGGAGGTGCGGCTTTCCAATGCCATCGGCCGTCGGCTCTATGCGCGTGCGGGATTCCGTGAACTCGGCACGCGGCGGGGCTACTATCCCGCTGCGCAGGGGCGCGAGGATGCCCTGGTCATGGAACTCCCGTTGAGGGCGTTGCCGTCGTGAACGTCATGGGCTCAGCGCGATGAAGCGCACGCGCGTGGAAGTGCTGGAGGCGCTCGGCCTGTGGCCGCGCTGGCGGCTGCGCGCGCCGGCTGCCAGCGCTGAACCCGTTTCGGCGAGCGCTGAACCGTCGCTCGCAAGCACACGCGGCGAGCCGGCAGCGGATGCAGTGGATGCGCGCGCGGCCGAGATCGCGCGCATGGATTGGACGCAGCTCGAGCAGAGCGTTGCCGGCTGCAGCGCGTGCCCGCTGATCGAGCGGCGCAACCAGACCGTGTTTGGCGTCGGCGACCGGAATGCCGAGTGGTTGTTCGTGGGCGAGGGGCCGGGCGCCGAAGAGGATGCGCGCGGCGAGCCGTTCGTGGGCCAGGCTGGCAAGCTGCTCGACAACATGCTGGCTGCGATCGGACTCAAGCGTGGGCAAAACGTCTACATCGCCAATATCGTGAAATGCCGTCCTCCCGGCAATCGCACCCCGCAGCTATCGGAAGCACAGCAATGCGAGCCCTATCTGCGCCGGCAGATCGAATTGATGCGCCCGCGGCTGTTAGTCGCGCTCGGCAAGACTGCGGCGGTGAACCTGCTCGGGCGCGATGCCGCGATCGCCAGTTTGCGCGGCAAGGTGCACGAATATCGGGGTATCCCGCTGATCGTCACCTATCATCCGGCGTATCTGTTGCGCAGCCTGCCCGAGAAAGCAAAAGCCTGGGAAGACCTGTGTTTTGCCGTCGCCACGTTTCAGGGCTTGCCTTCGCGCGTGAGCGCCCCAACGTAAGCGCTTGAACGATTCCATCCACGAGAGGGAGATTGCAAATGCGTAGATTCCTGGCTGCACTCATGCTGTCCATTGCGGTGTTCGGGCTCGGCGGTTGCGGGTACAACACGCTGCAATCCGGCGACGAGCAGATCAAGGCGTCGTGGGCCGAGGTGGTGAATCAATATCAGCGCCGCGCCGACTTGGTGCCCAACCTCGTCAATACGGTCAAGGGCTACGCGCAGCAGGAGCAGCAGGTATTGCTCGGCGTCACCAATGCGCGCGCCAGGGTGGGCTCCATCCAGGTCACGCCCGAGCTCGTCAACGATCCGGCGGCGTTCCAGAAATTCGTCGCTGCGCAGGGACAGCTGACCTCGGCGTTGTCGCGCCTGCTGGTGGTATCTGAAAATTATCCGCAGCTGAAATCGGATGGGAATTTCCGCGATCTGCAGGCGCAACTCGAAGGCACGGAGAACCGCATCACCGTCGCACGCAACCGTTATATCAAGGCGGTGCAGGAGTACAACGTGACGGTGCGTTCGTTCCCCACCAACCTGACCGCGATGATGTTCAGCATGAAGGAAAAGGCGCAGTTCACGGTGGAAAACGAGAAAGAGATTTCCACCGCGCCCAAGGTCGATTTCGGCGCAGCGCCGCAGGCGCCTGCAGTGCCGGCGAGCCCGGCGCCCGCCAAGTGACGACAGTCGCATGACGACCGTTGTGCTGCGCGCGTTGTTGAGGCTCTCGCTTGCAGCGTGCGCGCTGTTCGTCTGCCTGGCGGCCGCGGCCGATGTGGCGGTGCCGCCCTTGCGCGCGCGCGTCACGGACCTCGCTTCTACGCTCGCACCGCAGGCGCAGTCCGCCCTCGAGCAGAAGCTCGCCGCATTCGAGGCGCGCAAAGGCAGCCAGCTCGCGGTATTGATCGTGCCCACCACTCAGCCCGAGACCATCGAACAGTATTCGATCCGGGTCGTGGATCAGTGGAAGCTCGGGCGCAAGGGGATCGCCGACGGCGTGCTGCTGCTGATCGCCAAGGACGACCGCACGCTGCGCATCGAAGTGGGGCGCGGACTGGAGGGCGCGCTGCCGGACATTACCGCCAAGCGCATCGAGGCCGAGTACATCGTGCCGCGCTTCAGAGCGGGTGATTATGCGGGGGGCGTCGATGCCGGTGTAGATCGCATACTCGCCGTGATCGACGGTGAGCCTCTGCCCGCACCCAAAGCTGGCCGCGGCGCCGCACCGACTATCGATCTCAATACGCTGCTGTTCGTCGGCTTCATCCTGGTGTTCGTCGTGGGCGGCGTATTGCGCGCCATGTTCGGCCGCCTGGCGGGCGCCGGCATCGTTGCCGCGATCGCCGGGGCGCTTGCCTGGCTGCTGGGTGGAGCGCTGCTGATCGGTATCGGGGTCGGCATCATGGCCTTCGTCTTCTCGCTGTTCGGCGGCACGCGCGGTCCCTGGGGTGGTACTCCCGGCGGCTGGGGGGGCGGATTGGGCGGTGGCGGCGGGTTCGGTGGAGGGTTCGGCGGCGGTGGCGGAGATTTTGGCGGGGGCGGAGCCTCCAGCCGGTGGTAGAGCAGCGATGAACCTCAGGCGCATCCTTAAACACCTGCTGACCCCGCACTGGATCGTGGCGCGGACATTTCCGCGCCGCACTCTCGATGCGATCGCGGCAGCGATTCAGGCTTCCGAGCAGACGCATGAAGGGGAGTTGCGTTTTGCAATCGAAGCCGGCTTGCACGCGACGGCGCTCGTGCGCGGCAGCACGCCGCGCGAGCGTGCGATCGAGGTTTTTTCTGCGCTGCGTGTGTGGGATACCGAGCACAACAACGGCATTCTGATTTACGTGCAGATGCTCGATCGCCACCTTGAAATCGTGGCCGATCGCGGCATCAGCGCGCGCGTGCTGCAGGAGCAATGGGACGCGGTCGGCCGCCGCATGGAGCAGGCGTATCGCCGCGGCGATTTTGAGCAGGGCACGCTTGCCGGCATCGGCGAGATGACGCAGCTCCTGGCGGCGCACTTTCCGCTGCGCGGCGCGCCGCGCAACGAGCTTCCCGACCGTCCGGTCGTTTTGCCTTAGAATGTGAGATCCGGCGTCGCGCTTTGCGGCGCCGCTGCTTTCCGCAACTCAACCAGGAACTACGGAATGACCACAGCAACGGACACGGTGCGTGGAGTCGCGCACGACGCGCTCCAGCCGCCGCGGGCAGGCACAAAGGCGCCCTATTACGAGCCGCAGGGCAATGAAATCGAGGTCTTCGAGGCTGCCTACCGCTCGCGGCTGCCAGTGATGCTCAAGGGCCCGACCGGCTGCGGCAAGACGCGGTTTCTCGAGCACATGGCCCACCGGTTGCACCGCGCGCTGGTGACGGTCTCGTGCCATGAAGACCTTACCAGCTCGGATCTAGTCGGGCGCTTCCTGCTTGCGGGTGCGGAGACGGTATGGCAGGACGGGCCGCTCACGCGCGCGGTGAAAGGCGGCGCCATCTGCTATCTGGACGAGATCGTCGAAGCGCGCACCGATTCCACGGTCGTCATCCACTCGCTCACCGACCACCGCCGTCAGCTCACGATTGAGAAGAAAGCCGAGGAGATCGCTGCGCACCCGGATTTTCTGCTGGTGATCTCGTATAACCCCGGCTACCAGACGGTGCTAAAAGACCTCAAGCCGTCCACCAAGCAGCGCTTCATCGCCATCAATTTCGATTTTCCCTCCGAGGAGGTCGAGCGCAAGATCATTGCCAACGAAGTGCCGGGCACGCCGCCCGATATCGTCACGCGGTTGGTGGCTGCGGGACGCAAGGCGCGGCTACTCAAGGACCACGGGCTAGAAGAGGCAACATCGACGCGCGCGCTGGTCTATGCGGCGCACATGATCAACGCCGGGCTGGAGCCGATCGAGGCGTGCCGTGTGGCGATGGTGAACCCGATTACCGATGACATCGAGCTCACTGAAGCGTTGCTGGAAATTGTGAAGGCGCATTTCTCCCAATGGAAGTCGCCGACCGCAAGCACCGGCTGAGCGGCGGCTGCGTGCGGAGCTGCATTAAATTATGACGGCGCAGGAGCGGGTGCAGCGCCTGCTGCACGAGCTTGGCGTTCAGTATCCGTTTGCTCAGCGTCCGGCGCTGGCTGCGATCGAGGCTCTGCAGCAGCACGGCGATGAAGTCATAGTGCGCTGGCTGGAGGCCGCGCGCCGCCTGCTCGAATTCAACCGCGATGCGGGCCGCGTATTCATCCTCACGAGCGCGCGTGCCGAAGCGGCTTCCGAGATCGTGCTGCCGTGGACCAGCCAGGCGCTGAAGTTCCTGCATTGGCCCGGCTCGGCGGGCGCGATCGAGCATTTCATGCGCAGCGTGCCGGACGCCTACGCTGCGCTCGGCCACGCCGGGCAGGCGCGCTGGGCAGAGATTGGTTTCATGTGGTACTCGCGGCACTCCGAAAGCGGCCGCGTTTACTTTGCGACCCCGGTATCCGATCTTGCAGCCCGCCAGGGCATCACCGGCATCGAGCAGTTGTGCGCGCCGCTCGAAGAGCTCTACGAATCGCGCAAGCTGATGCTTGCGACTTACCTCTCAGGCGCGCTGCGCGTGCGCAATCTGCTGGGCGCGCAGGCAATCCTGCCGTGGGCGGCGCAGGGTGCTGAGATCATGCAAACGGCGCGCGCGCGCGGCGAAGCGTATTTCCGCTTGGAAAGCGAAGAGAGTTTGTCGGTGCTGCTCGAGCATGTGCCGGGGTTTCGCATGGGCCAGCGCCAGCGGCTGCTAACGTTGCTGCTCACGGTCTGGTACGAGCGCGACTTCGATGTGAATGAGAGCAGCTGGTCTCCGGAGCGCGGCCGTCCCTTCGTCGAGGCCGACGGCCGCAGCCTGCATATTCCGGCGGTGATGCCGGATCGCGAGGAAGCGATCCTCGCAGTGCTGCATGCGGCAGGACGCATCGTATTCGGCGGCTTCGACCGTAGCGCGCTGGCAGCGATATTTCGCATGCTGGGTGCCGAGTTGCCCGCATCGGGGCCGGTGTCATGGGCGCCGCTCTTCGAGCGTTATGGTCCCGGCATGCTGCGCTTCCGTCTGCTCTTCGACCTGTGCGAGGCATTGCGCGTGGACGCCTGCGTGCAGCGCGTCGTGCCGAATTATCTGGAGCGCCTGGCAGAGGCCGGCGCCGCGCGCCGCGACCCTTTGAACCCGGCGCTGCCTTATTACGACCTCGCGCTCGCGAGCGTACGCGGCGCGGCTGCCACGGTGCGCGGGAAGGCGGCGGACCTCGATCCGCGCATGCGCAGGCTGCTCGAGCCGGGCGCGACGCTCGTCGATGCCTACCGCATCGCCGACGAGATCTATCGCGCGAGCGCGCTGCCCGAGGTCGAGGACCTCGAAGCTTTTTACGCAGCGTACCTGCCGGGGCACGCGCCCCAGGCTACGCGGCCGGCCCAGATACCGGCCAACGATGAGCCTGCGCAGGGCGAGTCGGGCACCGACACGTCGAATGGAGTGAACGATGGCGAGACTCCGGAGCAGGGCGAGGCGCAGGAGGTCAACGAGCAGGGCGAGGCATCCTCTGAACTCACGCAGCAGCAGGGCGGCGACGCCGACAGTTCGGACGGCGGCACGCACACGCCCAAATTTCCGGGCAGCGAGCCCGGCCGCGCGGCTGATGGCGACAACAAAGGCAAGCCTTATCCCGAGTGGGACTATCGCGATAATCGCTACCGGCAGAACTGGAGCTGGGTGCAGCAGAAGCCGCTCGCCGAATCCAACCTCGCGGAAGCGAACAAGCTCACGGCTCAGTACGCGAGCACGCTCAAGCGGCTGAAGAAGGCGATCCAGACGCAAAAACCCACGCGCATGGCGCCGAAGGTGCGGCAATTCGAAGGCGACGAGATCGACCTCAATGCAGCGGTCGCCTATCTCACGGAATTGCGCGCTGGCACTTCTCCGGAGGCGGCGATCTACCGGCGCCGTGAAGTCAGGCAGCGCGAGGTGGCGGTGACGCTGCTCGCCGACATCTCGACCTCCATCATGCAGCATCTGCCGGAAGGCGGCGGGCGCCTGGTAGATCGCGTGCGCGCCGGCGTGCTGCTGTTCGCCGAGAGCATGGAAGAGGTGGGCGATGCCTACAGCATCGCCGCCTTCTGCTCCAAGTATCGCGACAACGTCAACTACTATACGATCAAGGATTTCGACCAGCCGCTGACCACTGCGATCAAAGGCGTGATCGGAGGCATGTCGGGGCGGCTGGCGACGCGCATGGGGGCGGCGATCCGTCATGCGACGGCGCGCTTCGCAGCGGTGGAGAGCACGCGCCGGCTGCTGCTGATCCTATCCGACGGCCGGCCTGAAGATTACGATGACGGCGGCGACCGGCGCTATCTGCACGAGGACACCCGCATGGCAGTGAAGGAGGCCGTGACGCGCGGCGTGCATCCGTTTTGCGTGACCGTGGACACCATGGCCAACCAGTACCTGCCGCAGATTTTCGGGCGCGGGCATTACATGGTGCTCGATCGCATGGACAGCCTGCCCAACAAACTGCCCGAGATATATTTAAAGCTGAGACGCTAAGCTAGCCCCCGCATCTAAAGCTGCGCCGCTGAGGGATACCCGGAATCTGCGCGCACCTTAGTGCCCGCCTTCGGCAGGGAGCTGCGGCAGATGCCCGGCGCGCACGTTCGCCTGGTGCCGGTTGCGCACCAGCGTCATGCTGACGGCGACAAACACCCCGAACAGCGTGATCACCGTGTAGATGGAGAAATCGAACTTGATGAGCAGCGCGTAGATGCCGAGCATCATGAGGATGCTCAGGTTCTCGTTGAAGTTCTGCACGGCGATCGAATGCCCGGCGCCCATCAGCACATGGCCGCGATGCTGCAGCAACGCGTTCATCGGCACCACGAAATAGCCGCTGAGCGCTCCCACCAGGGTCATCATCGCCATCGCCACATAGGCGTTCTTTACGAAGATGAGACCGATGGTGATGACGCCCATGGCAATGCCAACCGGCAGCACCGAGACCGCGCGGTGCAGTGGAATGGTCCTGGCGGCGACCACTGCTCCCACCGCGATGCCGATCGCGGTGATGCCCTGAAGCACGGTAGATTCAGAGAGTGTATAGCCAAGCGCGATCTGCGCCCACTTGAGCACGATGAACTGCAGGGTCGCGCCGGCGCCCCAGAACAGCGTGGTCGTGGCGAGCGAGATCTGGCCGAGCTTGTCGCTCCACAGCTGGCGTACGCAATGCGTGAAATCACGCACCAGGAAGAAAGGGTTCTTGTGCGCGGGCTTGTGATCGACGCCGGTATTGGGAATGTGGAGGTTGAATATGGCGGCGATCACGTAAAAGACGATGATGAAAGTGATTGCGATCTCGGGCGCAGTGTCGATCCCGGTTTCGATGTGCGGTATGTCGATCGCCAGCAGTTGCGTGGCGATCGTATTGCTGATGAGCGCGCCGCCGAGCAGTGTGCCGAGCACGATGGAGCCGACGGTGAGGCCTTCGATCCAGCCATTGGCGACCACCAGTTTCGGCGGCGGCAGATACTCGGTCAGGATGCCGTATTTCGCCGGTGAATACGCGGCCGCCCCGAGGCCGACGATGCCGTAGGCGATGAGCGGCGGTATGCCGAACAGCATCCCCAGGCAACCCGCGACCTTGATGGTATTCGAGATGAACATGACCTGCCCTTTGGGCAGCGCATCGGCAAACGCGCCGACGAACGGCGCCAGCACGACGTACGAGATCGTGAAGAACAGCTTGAGCATTGGAGTGAGCCACGCTGGAGAATTCAGCGTCGCCAGCGTAGCGATCGCCGCTACGAGCAATGCATTGTCGGCGAGTGACGAAAAGAACTGCGCCGCCATGATGATGTAGAAGCCAAACGGCATGAGCGGACTGCACACCCTCGGCGGGGTTACGTGTGTGCAGCTTTATACCATAGTTTTGCTGAGCGGGCGTATTGCTGGCGCTCTGAGTGTACGAAACGCAGCGCGCGCCGCCTCCCGCGATGTGACTTGGCCGCTGAAACGTGTTTCAACGGCGCCGCCAGCCAGTCGATCGCCGCAGGTGCCGAATCGTCATTGATGCTATAAACTTGGCGTTTGCGGTTAGATAATCGCGACGCAACTTCGATGCCCCGTCCTATCAAAGCGACCATAAATGTCGCTCATCTCAAGCACAATCTGGCGTTCGTGCGCAGCCGGGTTGGAAACGCGTCCATTTTTGCGGTGGTCAAGGCGAATGCCTATGGCCACGGGGTAGAGCGCGCCGCGCGCGCGTTCTCCGCCGCCGATGGGCTGGCGCTGCTCGAGATTGACGCCGCGGTTGAAATGCGCGCCGCAGGGTACGCCAAGCGCATCGTGCTGCTCGAGGGCGTGTTCGATGTGGCTGATCTGCATACGGCCGCCGCGCACGATCTTGCGCTTGTGGTGCACAGCGCAGAACAGTTGCGCATGCTCGACGCTGCGCCGCCCGCTGCGCGCTACGACGTGCTGCTCAAGGTGAACAGCGGCATGAACCGCCTCGGGTTCACGCCGCATGCGGCGGGCATTGCACTTGCGCAGCTCAAGAATCATCGCGTGGTGTGCAACCTCACCCTGATGACACACTTTGCGAGCGCCGATGGCGCGCACGGGGTGGCCTGGCAGACGCAGGAGTTCGAGCGCGTCGCGCACGGACATGGTCTCGCGCGTACGCTGGCGAATTCGGCCGCGCTGTTGCGCTATCCTGATACGCACGCGGACTGGGTGCGTCCCGGCATCATGCTCTACGGCTGCAGTCCCTTTGCGGATCTCACGGCCGCGCAGCTCGGGCTCAAGCCGGCCATGACGCTGGCGAGCGAGTTGATCGCAGTGCGCACGCTCGCCGCCGGCGAGCGCCTGGGCTACAGCGGCACCTACGTTGCGCCAGCCGCAGTGCGCGTGGGCATCGTCGCCTGCGGCTATGCTGATGGCTATCCGCGGCATGCGCCGACCGGCACCCCGATCCTGGTCGGCGGCCGGCGCACGTGCACCCTTGGATTGGTCGCGATGGACATGCTTGCGGTGGATTTGAGTTCCATGCCCGAGGCCCATGTCGGCACTCCGGTCACGCTGTGGGGCGAGGGGCTGTCCGCTGACGAGGTGGCCGCCTCCTCTGGAACGGTGAGTTATGAGTTGCTGTGCGCAGTAGCGGCGCGCGTGCCGATCGTGGAAGTCTAGAAGCAGGCTGCCGCGGCGTGCCGCATACTGATAAGCTTCATTCACAGGTGTATCATCGACGTATGACGACCGATAATTCCAGCGGCACAGCGTTTCCCGCCGGTGAGCATGTGCACCGCGAGTGGCCCTATAGGCGTTCAGTGGCGCGGCGCTACGGGCTGGCGCTGCTCGCTGTTTTGGCGGCATTGAGCAGCCGCTATCTGATTTCTGACGCAATCAACTACGGTCTGGTGTTTGCCTTTTTCGTGCCGGCCGCGATGCTGAGCGTGTGGTACGGGGGATTGTGGCCGGGACTGCTGGCAACCGTCGTAGGTTTGCTGCTGGGCGATTATTTTTTCATGCCGCCACACTTTGCGCTGTGGCCGCTGGGGCAAATGGAAATGCTGGCGCTCAACGTATACGGGCTGACGACCGTGCTGTGCGTCGTGTTGTGCGAAAACCTGCATCACTGTGTGCGCCGTTACGAGGGCGCGCTCGACCGCCAGCGCCATCATCCCGCTGACGTGCCCGCGCCCGCTCTGGATCACGGCGATCTGCCGCCGGGCCTGCCGTCGCGCAGCAGTTGGCCCTTCAGGCGGCCGCTACTCGCGCGTTACGGCGTGGCGCTACTCGTGGTGGCGCTGGCCTTCGCACTGCGCTACTGGATGTTTGGCACCGATCACCACCGTTACCCGTTTATCTACTTCGTGCCCGCAGCGATCATCGCCACCTGGTATGGCGGCATGATGCCGGGCTTGCTCGCGACGGCGAGCGGCCTGATGCTCGGCGACTATTTCTTCCTGTCCGAGCATGAGGCGCTGGGTTCGGTGCGCGAAACCGAACGCCTGGCAACGGGCATGTACGCCATCACCACGACGCTCTGCGTCATGCTGTTCGAAAACCTGCACGACCGCGTGCGGCGCATCGAGCATGCGCTGGAACATGCGCGACATCATCACAAGCTGCATGCTCAGCCGGGCGCCGGTTCGGCACCTACGATTGAGCACTAGCCTGCGAGTTCGCGCAGCGCGCGCTCACCGCATGGCGCGCAAGCGGCTCTAGGAGCACGGCCGTGGCGCGGGCGAAATCGGTTTACAGCTGCACGGAGTGCGGAGGCCAGGTGCCCAAGTGGCAGGGCCAGTGTCCGCATTGCAGCGCATGGAACACGCTGGTCGAAACCATTGCCGAAGCGGCCTCCGCCGCGAGCCACCGCTACAGCGCGCCCGCCGGCAGCAGCGGCAGGCTGCAGCGCCTGAGCGAGGTGCAGGCGCAGGAGGAAGCGCGGCTGCAGACCGGCGTGTCCGAATTCGACCGCGTCCTGGGCGGCGGGTTGGTGCACGGAGGGGTCGTGCTGATCGGCGGCGACCCCGGCATCGGCAAGTCCACGCTGCTGCTGCAGGCGCTGTGCGCGATGGGCGCGCACCATCCGGTGCTGTATATCAGCGGCGAGGAGTCGGGGCAGCAGATCGCGCTGCGCGCCAAACGCCTTGCGCTCGATGCCTCGGCGCTGCAGGTGCTCGCCGAGATCAATCTAGAGCGCATCCAGGCGCAGCTGCACAAGGCAAATCCCGCGGTCGCGGTGATCGATTCGATTCAGACCCTGTATTCGGAAGCGCTGCAGTCGGCCCCCGGTTCGGTGGCGCAGGTACGCGAATGTGCTGCGCAATTGACGCGCATCGCGAAAGCGAGCGGCGTCACGGTGATCCTGGTCGGCCACGTAACCAAGGAAGGCGCGCTCGCGGGGCCGCGCGTGCTCGAGCACATCGTGGACACCGTGCTCTACTTCGAAGGCGACACGCACTCCAGCTTCCGCGTGATCCGCGCGGTCAAGAACCGCTTTGGCGCAGTCAATGAGATCGGCGTGTTCGCGATGACCGAGAAGGGGCTGAAGGGCGTAGCCAACCCTTCGGCGCTCTTCCTGTCGCAACACGCCGAGCAGGTTGCAGGCTCGTGCGTGCTTGCGACCCAGGAGGGCACGCGTCCGCTGCTCGTGGAAATACAGGCGTTGGTCGATGATGCGCATGCGCCCAACCCGCGGCGCCTGGGGGTGGGCCTTGAGCAAAACCGGCTCGCGCTGCTGCTCGCCGTGCTGCACCGGCATGCCGGCATCGCGTGCTTCGACCAGGACGTGTTCATCAATGCCGTGGGCGGCATGAAGATCACCGAGCCCGCCGCCGATCTGGCGGTGCTGATGGCGATCGTGTCCTCGCTCACCAATCGTCCCTTGCCCGCGAAACTGGTGGTGTTCGGGGAGATCGGGCTTGCGGGCGAGGTGCGTCCCGTGCAGCGCGGACAGGAGCGCTTGCGGGAAGCCGCCAAGCTCGGCTACACGCACGCCCTGATCCCGCAGGCCAACAAGCCCCGGCAAGCGATACCGGGGCTCACCGTGATCGCCGTGACGCGGGTTGCGGATGCGGTGGCCCAGATGCGCGAGGGCTTCGGCAGTTGATGCAGCCCCAATGCACGCCATGCGTTTCGCGCGGCGCGCTAATCCGGTAAAATACCCGCAAAATCCGATATTTTTGAGGCGGCATCAGGCCGCGATTCCACGTCAGGAGTGAGCGCGTATGAAAGTTCTGGTTGCAGTAAAGCGAGTGGTCGATCCCAACATCAAGGTGCGCATCAAAGCTGACGGCAGCGGCGTCGATCTCGCCAACGTCAAGATGGCGATAAATCCGTTCTGCGAAATCGCGGTCGAGCAGGCGATACGCATGAAAGAGGCCGGCACCGTCAGCGAAATCGTGGTGGTTTCGATCGGCCTGCCGCAGTGCCAGGAAACGCTGCGCACCGCGCTCGCGATGGGTGCGGACCGCGGCATCCTGGTCGAGACCGACGTCGAAGTGCAGCCGCTGGCGGTCGCCAAGGTGCTGAAGGCGATCATCGCCAAGGAGAATCCGGCGCTCGTCATCGTGGGTAAGCAGGCAGTGGATGATGACTGCAATCAGTCGGGCCAGATGCTCGCGGCTTTGCTGGGATGGCCGCAGGCGGCGTTTATTTCCAAGATCGAGGTCGCCGGTGATCATGCGGACATCACGCGCGAAGTCGACGGCGGGCTGGAGAAGCTCGCTATCAAGTTGCCGGCTGTGGTGACGACCGACTTGCGGCTGAACGAGCCGCGCTACGTGACGCTGCCCAACATCATGAAGGCCAAGAAGAAGCCGATCGAGGTCATCAAGGCCGACACCCTCGGCATCGACATCGCCCCGCGCCTGAAGACGCTCAAAGTCGAGGAGCCGCCCAAGCGCGGCGCCGGCGTCAAGCTCGCGGACGTTGCCGAACTCGTGAATAAACTCAAGAATGAAGCGAAGGTGATCTAAATGTCTATCCTAGTCATTGCCGAACACGACAATAAAGAGCTCAAGCCAGGTCTCGCCAATACCGTCGCTGCCGCGACACAGCTTGGCGCCGACGTGCATGTCCTGGTCGCGGGCAGCGATTGCGCAGCCGTGGCGGCCGCCGCCGGTAAGATCGCGGGCGTCACCAAGGTGCTCATCGCCGACGCGCCTCAGTACGCAGCGCCACTTGCGGAGAACATGGCGGCGCTGGTGGTTACGCTGGCCGACAAGTACACGCATATCCTCGCTGCTGCGAGTGTGCAGGGCAAGAACTTCATGCCGCGGATGGCGGCGTTGCTCGACGTCTCGCAGATTTCAGACATCAGCGCCATCGTGTCTGCCGATACCTTCGTGCGGCCGATCTACGCCGGCAGCGTGCTTGCAACCGTGCAGTCTCAGGATCGCATCAAGGTGATTACGGTGCGCATTACCGGCTTCGATCCGGCGGGCGCGGCGGCTGCGGCCGCTCCGACCGAAGCAGTCGCTGCGGTCGCCGACAGCGGCCTGTCCGAATTCAAGGGCAACGAGTTGACGAAATCGAGCCGGCCCGAATTGATCGGCGCGCGCGTCATCGTTTCCGGCGGGCGCGGCATGGGTAGCGGTGAGAACTTCAAGCTGCTCGAGGCGCTGGCCGACAAGCTTGGGGCCGCGGTCGGGGCTTCGCGCGCTGCAGTCGATTCGGGTTTCGTGCCCAACGACTACCAGGTGGGGCAGACCGGCAAGATCGTCGCGCCCGAGCTTTATATCGCCGTCGGTATTTCGGGAGCGATCCAGCACCTGGCGGGGATGAAGGACAGCAAGGTGATCGTCGCCATCAACAAGGACGCGGAAGCGCCGATCTTCGCGATCGCAAACTACTGGCTGGTCGACGACTTGTTCAAAGTCGTGCCCGAGCTGACCAGCGCACTGTAAGCCTCATTAAACGTGAAGGCTGACGCCTTCCTGCCGGCCCTCGCCCTAGCGGGTGAGGGCGGCATTTGCGCCACGCGATCTGCGTGCGGCGCGTCCTTCTTTCTTCCCGCTTCAAGCGGTCCCCTGGCACCGCCGGACTGATCGATGTCGACTTACCGCGCCCCGTTGCGGGACATGCGCTTCGTCATCGAGGAACTCGTTGGGCTGCAGGATATAAGCGCACTGCCCGGCTGCGCTGCGGTCACCAGCGATCTGGTGTCAGCCGTGTTCGGGGAGGCGAGCAAGTTCGCTTCACAGGTGCTGGCTCCGCTCAACCGCGTGGGCGACGAGCAGGGCGCGCAACTCATCGAGGGCGAGGTGCGCACGCCGCCCGGCTTCAAACAAGCCTATGAGCAGTTCGTAGCCGGCGGCTGGAACGGCCTGTCGGGCGAAGCGTGCTACGGCGGGCAGGGCCTGCCTAATCTGGTTGCCATGCCGGTGCAGGAGATGTGGAACAGCGCCAACCTCGCGTTCTGCCTGTGCCCGATGCTGACCTCAGGCGTGATGGATGCGCTTACGCTGACCGGCACGCCCGAGCAGCGCGCCACTTACCTGCCGCGGCTCACCGCAGGCGAGTGGACTGGCACCATGAACCTCACCGAGCCGCAGGCGGGCTCGGACTTATCGGCGGTGCGCACGCGCGCCGTCCGCGAAAGCGGCCAGTACCGGATACACGGCACTAAGATTTTCATCACCTGGGGCGAGCACGACCTGGCGCGCAACATCGTGCACCTGGTGCTCGCGCGCACTCCGGACGCGCCGCAGGGCGTCAAAGGCATCTCGCTGTTCCTGGTGCCCAAGTTTCTGGTTGCGGCCGACGGCGCACTAGGCGCACGCAACGACGTGCACTGCCTGTCCCTTGAGCACAAGCTCGGCATTCACGCCAGCCCGACCTGCGTGCTCGCTTATGGAGAGCATGAAGGCGCGATTGGCTACCTGGTCGGCGAGGAGAGTCGCGGCCTGGAATACATGTTCATCATGATGAACCAGGCGCGCCTCGCGGTTGGACTGGAGGGCGTCGCGCTCGCCGAGCGCGCCTACCAGCAGGCGCGCGCTTATGCGCAGACGCGCGTCCAGGGGCGCGCGATCGGGCAGACCTCTGAAGAACGCGTCGCCATCATCCGGCACCCGGACGTGAAGCGCATGCTGGCCTCGATGAAGGCGCACACCGAAGCGATGCGTGCGCTTGCCTATAGCGCGGCGGCTGCGCTCGACAAATCGCGGCGCCACCCGGATGACGGCGAGCGGAAGCGCAACCAGGCGTTGGTCGATTTCCTGATTCCGATCGTCAAGGGCTGGTGTACCGAATGCGGGGTCGAAGTCGCTTCCACCGGGGTGCAGGTGCACGGCGGCAGGGGTTATATCGAAGACACCGGCGCCGCGCAGCTCCTGCGCGATGCCCGCATCACCACCATCTACGAGGGCACCACCGGCATCCAGGCGGCCGACCTCGTTGGGCGCAAGCTGGCGCGCGAGCGCGGCGCGACGGCGCATGCCCTGATCGGAGAGATGCGCAGCCTGCTGCCGCAGCTTGCGGGCTGCGCAAATGCAGCGGTTGCGGTGGCGCATGCGGCGCTAGCACAGGCGATCGAGGACCTGTCGGCCGCCACGCGCTGGGTGGTGGACACGCAGTCTAGTGATCCTGCTGCGGTGGCTGCGGTATCGGTGCCCTTTCTCAGGCTGTGGGGCGTGGCGGCCGGCGGCTGGCTGATGGCGCGCGCCGCGCTGATCGCAGACGTACGGCTCAACGCGGACGTCGAGCCCGAATTCTACGCAGCGAAAATCGCGACCGCACGCTACTATGCCGAGCACATCCTTCCACAATCTTCGCTGCTTGCGAAGATTGTGGTCGGTGGTGCACAAAGCGTTCTGGCGTTTTCCGAACAGCAGTTTTGACTTTCGTTTAGGCGCGGCGCTGTCTTTGCTCATCGGGCGCAGCCGGGCTATGATTGCAAGAATATAGGCGCTCTCGTGAACAGGAAATCTTTTCTCTTGAGGTCGTACCAAAATCTGCGCACGTTGAGCAGCGTAGCCTGCTTTCTGGTGACGCTCGCTTTCGCGACGCAACTGTATGCCGCCGAGTGCGTGCCTGCCGCTGGCTGGGCATCGGTTGACGCGTCGGGCGCGCACCCGCTTGCAGCTCCTGAACTCTATGCGCGCCTTGCCCGCCGTCAGATCATTCTGTTGGGGGAGGAGCACGACAACGCGGAACACCATCGCTGGCAGCTGCAGACGCTCACTGCGTTGCATGCGCTGCATCCGAATATGGTGCTGGCGTTCGAGATGTTTCCGCGGCGCGTGCAGCCGGTGCTCGACCGTTGGGTTGCGGGCGAACTCAGTGAGGCCGATTTTCTGGCTGCTGCCGACTGGAAGCGCGTGTGGAATTTCGATCCTCAGCTCTATCTGCCGATATTTCACTTTGCGCGCATGAACCGCGTACCGATGGCAGCGGCGAACGTGGATGCTGAGCTGGTGCGCGATGTGAATGCCAAGGGTTACGACGGCGTGCCGCCGGACAAGCGCGCCGACATCACGCGGCCTGCCGCGCCGAGCGCGGCATATCTGGCTTACCTGCTGGCGGTTTATGCGCAGCACGAAAGCCGCGGCCCGGGAAAACCAGACAGCAACGATCCGGCATTCCGCCGCTTCGTCGACAGCCAGCAGCTATGGGATCGCGCGCTTGCACAGGGCATTGCAGACTCGCTCTCGCGCCACAACGGCGCACTAGTGATCGGCATCATGGGCGTGGGGCATGTGGCGTCGGGTTTCGGCGTGCGGCACCAGCTGCAGGATCTGGGCTTGACGAATGTCGCCTCGCTGCTGCCGTGGGAACATACGGCCAACTGCCGGCGCCTCGTCGCCGGCTACGCCGATGCCGTGTTCGGGGTGCCGCCGGTGGTGAGTGCCGCGGCCGCGCAGAGGCCGCGCCTGGGCGTGCAGATCGAAGCGGTGCCGGGCGGCGTGCGCATCCTGCAAGTGGTAAGTGCAAGCGTCGCGGAAGTAGCCGGACTGCGCGCTGGCGATATCGTCACCGAAGCTGCGGGTGCTCCGGTGGCGCAGATCGGCGATCTCATCGAGACCGTGCAGCGCCAGGCATTCGGCACCTGGCTGCCGCTCAAAGTGAAACGCGGCAACGAGCTATTCGAAATCGTCACGAAATTTCCGCGCTCTCCATGATCGGGTTGCTCCGCCGAATCGGCGTTTGCGCGTTAATCGCGGTGTGCCTCGGTGCGACGAGCCTTGGCGCGGCCGCCGCACAGAGCTACGACCTCACGGTCGCCATTGATCCCGCCACGCGCGAGCTGCGCGCATCTGCGTCGCTGGTGATCGCACCCGGAGCGCCGACAGAAATTATCCTCGGACGCCGCTTCCAGGTCGATGCGATTGCAACCGATGGCCGAGCGTTGAATGCGCCGCGCGTGTACGCCGAGAGCCAGGTCTGGTCGCTCGCTGCTGCGCCGGGAGCGCGCGTGATCGAAGTGCGATGGCACGGGTTGCTGGCGCCGCTCGATAATACCCTCGACGCCCGCCAGGTGCTGAGCAACTCACTGCCGGCTACTGCATCCGAGGGCACCTTTCTGCCGGCAGCGAGCCAATGGTACCCGCAGCTGCGCGGCCAGATGAATGGCTACCTCGTCACGATCGACCTGCCGCAGGGCCAGCGCGGTCTGGTGCCTGGGCGTTTGATCGAGGAGAGTGAGAACGGCGGGCGTTATCGAGCGCGCTTTGAGTTTGCGCATCCCACAGAAGGCATAGACCTGATCGCTGGTCCTTACCAGGTGGAGACGCGCAGCATACGTACCGCCGCAGGCACGCCGCTCGCGCTGCGCACTTATTTCCATCCGCAGATCGCCGCGCTCGCCACAGGCTATCTGGATTCGGTGAAGGATTACATCGATCTCTATGAACGCTTGATCGGCGCTTATCCGTATACCGAGTTCAGTATCGTGTCGAGCCCGACGCCTACCGGCTTCGGCATGCCTACGCTCACTTATCTGGGCATCGACGTGCTGCGCCTGCCGTTCATACGCACGAGTTCACTGGGCCACGAGATTCTGCACAACTGGTGGGGCAATGGCGTCTACCCTGACTACCAGCACGGCAACTGGTCCGAGGCCCTCACGACCTTCATGGCGGACTATGCGTACCGGGAGCGCGAAGGTGCTGAAGCGGCGCGCCGCATGCGGCTGGAGTGGCTGCGCGATTTTTCCGCGGTGCCTGCGGGGACGGACCGGCCGCTTGCAGAATTCACCTCGCGCACGCACGGCGCGTCACAGATCGTCGGCTACGACAAGGGCGCGATGATTTTCCTCATGCTGCGCGGTCTGATCGGGGGCGCAGCATTCGAGCAGGGTATACAGCGCCTGTGGCGCGATTACCGATTCAGGAGCGCATCGTGGGACGATCTCAGGCGCTCGTTCGAAGCGGCATCCGGGCGCGACCTGTCCACATTTTTTGCGCAATGGCTCAGGCGTGCCGGGGCGCCGCAGGTGCGCATCGCGACTGCGGCATTGTCCGGCGCAGGCGGCCGCGAGGTTCAGCTCACGCTGGCACAGACCGAGCCCGCCTACAGCATGCGCGTGCCGGTCACCATACGCACCGAGGGCGGCGCGGAGACACGCGTGCTCGATCTCAGCGGCAGCCGCGCGAACTTCAGCTTGGAGCTCAATGCGCGGGCGCTAGCGCTCGAGCTCGATCCCGATCTGCAGTTGTTCCGGCGCCTTAACGCCGGCGAGGCGCCGCCCATCCTGCGCCAGGTGATGCTCGATCCTGCTGCGATTACGGTGGGCGCAGGGCTGTCCGGCGCTGCGCTCGACGCGGCGCGCAGTCTCGCCGATGCGCTGAGCGATCATCCGGTGCGCATGCGGAGTGTCGCGCAGACGCCGGCAGGCGTGCCGCTGCTGATCATCGGGCTGAGTTCTGATATCGAGGGCTGGCTGTCACGTGCCGGGTTGCCCGGACGCCCAGGCCTGCCGCGGGGCAAGGGCAGCGCCATGGTGTGGACAGCAGCCCTGCCGCAGGGCAAGTCCATGATGGTCGTGGAGGCGCGCGACGCGCAGGCGATCGCTGCCCTGGTGCGACCGCTGCCGCACTATGGAAGGCAGAGTTATCTGGTGTTCGATGGTTCCGCAATGATCGAAAGCGGCGTGTGGCCGGCGCAGCCGCAGGTCTGGCGCTTTTAGTTTGCACCTGAGATCGCGGCGCATGCGGCATGCAATGCCGATGTCATGAAGGCGCAGAAGCGCTGGTAAATTTTATATCGATGAGGCAGTATTGCGCTCAGTCGATGTTCGCGATGTCGATTCTTGCGCGGGGCGTTGCTGCGTGAGCCTGTACAAAGTTTGGCCTTCGGAGTAGCGACGCAGCGCATGGTTGCAGACATTCGTGACAGAATAATCACACCCGAGCAGGCGGTCACGCTGGACGGCTTGCTGCGCGAGCGTGTCGCCGCTACGCCGGATGCAGTCGCCTATCGCCATTACAACCAGCGGCATGAAAACTGGCGCGATTACACCTGGTCGCACATTGATCACCAGGTCGCGCGCTGGCAGGCCGCTCTGGAGCGCGAAGGGCTAGTGGCAGGCGACCGCGTCGCCGTGATGCTGCGCAACTCACCCGAATGGGTGATTTTCGATCAGGCCGCGCTCGGCCTGGGACTGGTCGTGGTGCCGCTCTATACCCAGGACCTTGCGGAGAACGTCGGCTACATCATCGATCAGGCTGGGTGCAGGGCTTTGCTCATCGGCAACGCGCTGCAGTGGCAGATGCTCGCCGAAGCGCGTCCGCAGCTCGCAGCGCTTGTGCGCATCCTGGTCGTCGAGCCGGCGGATGCACAGTTCGAAGATGCGCGGGTCATGGCGGTCGATCGTTGGTTGCCGGAAGACGGCGGCGCGACGCGTCACGTGGTGCGTGATCCGGCGGCGCTCGCCACCATCGTCTACACCTCCGGCACAACCGGCCGGCCCAAAGGCGTGATGCTGAGCCACCGTAACATACTGACCAATGCCGCAGCATGTCTCGCGGTGGTGCCGCTCGGCGTGGGCGACGTGCTGCTGTCCTTTCTACCGCTGTCGCACACCTTCGAGCGCACCTGCGGTTATTACCTGATCATGATGACCGGCGCCACCACTGCTTATGCGCGTTCGGTGCAGCAGCTAGGCGCCGATCTGGATGTGATCCGGCCCACCAAGCTGATCTCGGTGCCGCGCATTTATGAACGCGTATACGCCGCGATCAATGCGAAGTTGGAGCAGGGGCCGGCGCTCCGCAGGCGGCTGTTTGCATTCGCGGTCGAGGTTGGCTATGCGCGCTTCGAGCATCAGCAGGGTCGACGCGGCTGGCGTCCGTACTTTTTGCTGTGGCCGCTGCTCAGGGCGCTGGTGGCGAACAAGATACTGTCGCGCCTTGGCGGGCGGTTGAGTGCGGCGTTTGCCGGGGGCGCAGCGCTGCCGCCCGCGGTTGCGCGCGTCTTCATCGGCCTCGGGTTGCCGCTGATTCAGGGCTACGGCCTGACCGAGACCAGTCCGGTGGCCTGCGCCAACCGGCTTGGTGACAACGTGCCGGAGAGCGTGGGGCTGCCGATTCCGGGCGTGGAAGTGAAATTGGGCGAGCGCGACGCGCTACTGATCAAAGGTCCCAACGTGATGATGGGTTACTGGCAGAACGAAGCGGCGACGCAGACGATGATCGATGCCGAGGGCTGGCTCAACTCCGGGGACACCGCGCGCATCGACGGCGAGGGGCACGTCTACATCACCGGCCGGCTCAAGGACATCATCGTGATGTCGACCGGCGAGAAGGTTCCGCCGCACGATCTGGAGTCGGCAATCCTGCGCGATACGCTGTTCGAGCAGATCATGGTGATTGGCGAAGGCAAGCCATTCCTCAGCATCATCGTCGTGCTGGACGCGGAGCAGTGGCAGAAATTCGCCGGTGCTCAGGGCTGTGGACCCGAGTCGGCGTCGCTGCGCACGCCGCGCATCGAGAAAGCGCTCCTTACACGCATCGCGGCGCAGACCAAAGCCTTTCCCAGTTATGCGCGGGTGCGCCGCATCGCCGCAACACTCGAGCCATGGACCGTGGAAAACGGGATGCTTACGCCCACCATGAAGCTGCGCCGCAGCTGCGTAATCGAAAAATTCCATGGCGAACTCGATGACATGTATCGCGGGCATTGATGTGCGCATTGCCTTCTGCTGCACACTGATATTTTAGGAGCGCTGATGACGAATACCCTGCCTCACGACCGCGAGCCCACGTTGAGACTGGTGCCGATGCCAGCCGACGCGAACATGAGTGGCGACATCTTTGGCGGCTGGGTGATGTCGCAGGTCGATATCGCCGGCAGCATCCCTGCGACGCGCATTGCGCACGGGCGGGTGGCGACCGTCGCCGTCAATTCATTCGCATTCAAGCAGCCGATCATGATCGGAGATCTGGTGAGCTTTTATGCGGAGGTAGTGCGGGTCGGCCGCACTTCTATTACCGTCAGCGTCGAGGTCTACGCGCAGCGCGAGCGGCTCGAGGAAGATTGCATGAAAGTCACCGAGGCCACGCTTACTTACGTGGCGGTCGATGCCAACCGGCGTCCGCGTGTTGTAACCGAGCAACAATAGCTCACGATTTCATTTGTCAAAAGCGCCGGGACCAGTAAGATGTCGTCTGCCGAAGATAGGCAGCACACCCTTACATGGAACATCCCTGGAAAGGAACTTGATGAGTAGCTCCCGCAAAATCATGCAGGCCTGCATCGTGGCTGCCTGGGCCGGCGCGTCGAGCGGAGCCTGCTGGGCTTCCGGATTCGCGCTGATCGAACAGAACTCCAGCGGACTGGGCAATGCCTATGCCGGGCAGGCCGCCGCCGCCGAGGATGCGAGCACGATCTATTTCAATCCCGCCGGCATGACGCGGCTTCAGGGAAGGAGTTTTGTCTTCGCGGGCCACCTGATCAGTCCATCGGCGAAGTTCAACAATACGGGTACTACTGCAGCGGTCTCGACCACTACAGGGACCGGGGCTTTCGCGTTGAACGGCAACGGCGGCGATGCCGGCGCTCCCACTCCGGTGCCGAGCGCTTACCTGTCATGGCAGCTGAGCCCGCAGCTCTATGCCGGCGTGGGCGTCAGCGTGCCGTTTGGACTGGGGACCGAATACGACGCCAACTGGATGGGGCGTTTTCATACGATCAAGTCCGAAATCAAATCGGTCAACGTCAATCCGAGCGTCGCCTACAAGATCAATGATGCAGTATCAGTCGGTGCCGGCCTCAGCTGGCAGCGCGTGGACGCTGAACTGACGAAGGCGACGAATTACAGTTACATTGGATCATTGGCTGGTCTTCCATTGGCTGCCAACAGCGAAGGTACCAATAGAATGGTGGGGCATGACTCGGCCTGGGGCTTTAACCTGGGCATGATGATCCGTTTGACGCCCAGCACGGACCTGGGGCTTACCTACCGTTCGGCGATTGGAGAAAAACTCTCTGGCAATATTGCCTACACCGGGCGTCCGGCGGCGCTGACCGCGGCGCTCCCCCTCAGCGCGGCCGTGACCAATCAGGCCGGAGACAGCGGAATCACCGCGGACCTGAAAACGCCGGCATCGGCGTCGGTCGCCATCAAGCATCAGCTCGACTCCGCGTGGGAGATGCTCGCCGACGTGTCGTGGACGCAATGGAGTTCCTTCAAGAATCTCATCATCGTGCGCACCGACGGGCTGGCGTCAGGGCAGACCCTGGAAAACGTGCCGGAAAATTGGCGCGACACGTGGCGCGTCGGCCTCGGTGCGAACTACAAGGTGAACAGCGCATGGAAACTGCGCATGGGCGTGGCTTTCGACCAGTCGCCAATGAACGATACGTATCGCACGCCGCGCATCGTGGACCAGGACCGGAGATGGGTCGCCCTCGGCGGGCAGTACAAGGTATCGAATGCTGGCACCATCGATTTTGGCTATGCGCACCTGTTCGTAAAGGACCCCGCGCTCAATCTCAACGGCGTGCCGGCGCTGACCGCGTCGCAGGCGGCGGGTCGCGGGTCGCTGGTTGGCAATTACAACAACCAGGTCGATATCCTGAGCGTCCAGTACACGCATAGTTTCTGACCAGGCGCCGTGCAGCGGGCCGCTGTGACGCGACTCGCTGTAGGCATCTGCTCAGTTCCCGGCGCGTGTTAGAATTTGCTGCCTTCCGCGGGAAGCAGCAAACATGTCTACGGGTCAACGATTCATCGTAAGCAAGGCCGCGGTGCTGGGCGCCGGCGTGATGGGCGCGCAGATCGCGGCACATCTCGTCAATGCGAACGTAGAAACGCTGCTGTTCGAACTCCCGGCGCCGGAAGGCGATCCCAACGGCAACGTCGTGCGCGCGATCGCGAATCTCGGCAAACTCGAACCCAGCCCTCTGGCTAGCGCATCGCGGCTGCGCTATATCGGACAGGCCAATTACCAGTCTGATTTGGGGCAGCTCAGGAGTTGCGATCTCGTGATCGAGGCGATCTCCGAGCGCATGGATCTCAAGCTCGACCTCTATCAGAAAGTCGCTCCTCATCTAGGCGCGCACACGATCTTTGCAAGCAACACCTCTGGCCTCAGCATCGAACGCCTTGCGCAGGCGATGCCAGCGGCGCTGCGGCCGCGTTTTTGCGGCGTGCATTTCTTCAATCCGCCGCGCTACATGTATCTGGTCGAACTGATCGCCGCCAGCGCGACGGATCTGTCATTGCTAGCCGCGCTGGAAAGCTTTCTGGTCACAACCCTCGGCAAAGGAGTAATCCGCGCCCGCGATACGCCGAATTTCATCGCCAACCGCGTTGGTGTATTTTCGATGCTGGCGACAATGCATCACGCGCAGCGCTTGGGTCTGAGCCTGGAAGTGGTCGATGCACTGACCGGGCCCATCATCGGCCGGGCCAAGAGCGCGACTTTCCGCACCGCAGACGTGGTCGGCCTGGACACGCTGGCGCACGTGGTATCGACCATGGCCGAAGCGCTGCCTGAGGATCCGTGGCACCGCTATTACGCGCTTCCGCAATGGATGACGGCGCTGATTGATGGCGGCGCGCTCGGCCGCAAGAGCGGGCGCGGCATCTATCAGAAGGCCGGGCAGGAGATCCACGTCTACGACGTGGCAACCGCAAGCTACCGTCCGCAGACGGGCGCGTTGGACGAGCCGGTGGCGGCGCTGTTGAGCGGCAAGGATGCGGGTGACAAGTTTGCGCAGCTCGGTGCATCTGCGCATCCGCAGGCGCAATTCGTATGGGCGATCTTCCGCGATCTGTTCCATTACTGTGCCGTGCATCTCACGGACATCGCGGACAATGCGCGCGATGTCGATTTTGCGCTGCGTTGGGGCTTTGGCTGGCAGCGCGGCCCGTTCGAGGTATGGCAGGCGGCCGGCTGGCAGCAGATTGCAGCGCTCATTGCGCGCGACATTGCGGCCGGCAAAGCGATGGCGCGCACGCCGCTGCCGGCGTGGGTGACGCGGCGCAGCGGCGCGCATGCGGCAGGCGGCTCCTATGCGCCGGCTCAGGATGCCGAGGTTCCGCGTTCGCAGCTTGCCGTCTATAGGCGGCAGCTCTTTCCTGACCAGTTGTTAGGTGAGAGTGCGCCTCAAGGTACAGCCATCTTCGAAAGCGCCGCAGTGCGCTGCTGGCATACCGGGGATGACATCGCCATCGTCAGCTTCAAGAGCAAGATGCACACGATCAGCGACGAGGTGCTCGACGGCGTGCTGCAGGCGATCGAGCTCGCGCAGCGCAACTATGCGGCGCTGGTGATCTGGCAGAGCGAGCCGCCGTTTTCGGCGGGCGCCGACCTGACTCAGGCGGGCAAACCGGGTGCGGTCGAGCGCCTGGTCGCAAAATTCCAGCACACGACCGGGCAGCTCAAGTATTCGATGGTGCCCACGGTTGCAGCCGTCGACGGGCTTGCGCTCGGCGGCGGCTGCGAATTCATCATGCACTGCGACCGCGCGGTGGCGAGCCTGGAGAGTTATATCGGGCTCCCCGAAGCGGGGGTTGGCCTGCTGCCCGCGAGCGGCGGCTGCAAGGAGTTCGCCCTGCGCGCGGCGCAGCAGGCGCGCGGCGGCGATCAGATGCCTTTTCTGCGCAGATATTTCGAGGCGGTGGCGATGGCGCAGGTGTCGCGCAGTGCCGTGCACGCGCGCGAGCTCGGATACCTGCGCTCCACCGACCGCGTGGTCATGAACCGCTTCGAGCTGTTGCATGTCGCAAAGGCTGAGGCGCGCCTGCTCGCGGAGGCGGGCTACCGTCCGCCGCGTGAGGATCGCGCCATCCCGGTCGCGGGCCGCTCTGTGGCCGCGACCATCAAGGTCTATGCCGCCAACCTGCTGGAAGGTGGATACATCTCGCCACACGATTTTGTGATCGGCAGTAAGATTGCAGACACCCTGTGCGGGGGCGAGCTCGAAGCGGGCAGCCTGGTGGACGAGCAGTGGCTGCTCGATCTGGAACGCAGGCATTTCATGGAACTGCTGGCCACCGAAAAAACGCAGCAGCGCATAGCGCACATGCTGCAGACCGGAAAGCCGCTCAGAAACTGAGCCGAACCTCATGCGTGAAATGTGAAGACACGTAGATATCTCACGGCGCGCGTAGCGGCAGCGTTCAAATCATGAGCCGCGTCTTGCGCGACGCCTATATCGTCGCCGCCGTGCGCACGCCGGTGGGCAAAGCGCCGCGCGGCATGCTGAGGAATGTACGGCCGGATGACATGCTCGCGCATGCGCTCAGCGCTGCTCTGGCACGCTGCCCCGGGCTCGCCGCAAGCGAGATCGAAGACGTCATCGCGGGCTGCGCGATGCCGGAGGCCGAACAGGGTCTGAATGTTGCACGCGTCGCGCTGTTGCTCGCCGGATTTCCGGACAGTGTCCCCGGCATGACGATCAACCGCTTTTGTTCTTCGGGGCTGCAGGCGGTGGCGCTCGCCGCGGATCGCATCCGGCTCGGGGAAGCGGAGGTCGTGATCGGTGCCGGCACCGAGAGCATGAGCATGGTGCCGATGGGCGGCAACAAGCCCTCGTACAGCCCGCAGATATTCGAGCGCGACGAGCACATCGCGATCGCCTACGGTATGGGCATCACTGCGGAAAAGGTGGCACAGCAGTGGAGCATCGCGCGCGCGGACCAGGACCGCTACGCCGCCCAGAGCCATCGCCGCGCCGTGCACGCCATTGACAGCGGCGAGTTCGGGGAGGAGATCGCGTCCTTTCAGTTAGTGGAGCGCGCGCCTGATCTGCTCAGCCGCAAGGTCGTGATCACGCAGCGCACGGTATCCGTTGATGAAGGGCCGCGCCGCGACACCTCGCTCGAAGCGCTCGCACGCCTGCGCCCGGCATTTGCGGCGCGCGGCACGGTCACCGCGGGCAACAGCTCGCAGACCTCGGATGCCGCAGCGGCCGTCGTGCTGATGAGCGAGGCGGCGCTCAAGCGCTACGACCTCGCGCCCCTGGGGCGCTACCTCGGCTATGCAGTGGCAGGCGTGCCTCCGGAAATCATGGGCATCGGCCCAGTGGCTGCGGTGCCCAAAGTGCTGAAGCAGGTCGGGCTCAGGCTGGCCGATCTGGACTGGATCGAGCTCAATGAGGCGTTTGCTGCGCAAACTTTGGCCGTGATTAAGGAACTCGCGCTCGATCCAGCTAAAGTCAATCCGCTGGGCGGCGCCATCGCCCTCGGCCACCCGCTGGGGGCGACCGGCGCCGTGCGCACGGCGACGCTTCTGCACGGCATGCGCCGCCGCGCGCAGAAATATGGCATGGTCACGATGTGCATCGGCACGGGTATGGGGGCGGCTGGGGTGTTTGAGTCACTCTGAATTTTGCAGCGAGGAATGCTATGAGACATCTGTGGGCCGTGCTCTTGCTGAGCGGCGCCTTCTACTCGGCAGGGGTTGCCGCGCTCGAACTCGAGGGCGTAGCGCTGGAAGAGCAGATACAGCTGACTGGCGTCACGCTTACGCTCAATGGTGCCGGCATCCGCCACAAGCTTGCCTTCATGAAGCGTTATGTTTGCGCGCTCTACCTCACGCAGAAGAACGCGGACGCCGAGGCGGTCTACGCGGATGCGCACGCCAAGCGCATCATGATCCACAGCCTCACCGATGATCTCGCGGGCTCCGAACTGGTGGCCTCGATCAACCATGGGCTTGCGGCAAACCTGCTGCCGCACGAGTTTGCACTGCTAGAAAGAAGAGTGCGCGATCTCAACCAGATACTGGGCGGCACCAAGGTTCTGAAGAAAGGCGCCGTCATCGCCATCGATTACCTGCCGGACACCGGCACGCGTGTCGCGGTCGATGGCGAGATCCGCCTGACGGTGCCAGGCGCTGACTTCTACCGCGCGCTACTGCGCGTGTGGATCGGCGCCAAGCCTATGGACGGGCGTCTGCGCGACGCCATGCTGGGCGGGGCGCCGCGCAAATTCTTCTGAGCCGTCTTAGGGCCTGTTCACAATAAGGGCTTGTACAATTTTTGAAGATGTTATATATAGATGGTCGGTTGATTTAACGGAGCCGACAACATGGTACGAAAGCTGTTGAATGATGCGCAGTGGGCAAAG
>CAIVHG010000013.1 GCA_903905655.1 uncultured beta proteobacterium
AGATCATCGACACCATCAACAAGGGCCACAACGACGTGATGCCGGCGCACAAAGACCTGCTCGACGAGGGCAAGATACACCTGCTCACGGCGTACGTTTACGGACTGTCGCACATCGCACCTCAGAAATAGGGTTGCGCGTGATTTAGCGCCCTGGTGTTCCACCGTGCAGCGTGCACGCGGCGCGGCAACGCCGGCCCGTGCAGGCACGACTGCAAAGACATGCGCCAGAAGCAAAAGGGAATGGATGATATTTGCCAGCATGGGCGTTGCGGCTCGAGCAGCGCTTCACCCCCAGGATCATAGATGAACGCACCCGAAGCTCCGCGCAATGCGGCGCCTGATGGGATCGTGGCCGACCTCTATGAAGTCCGCCGCACCATCCATCCACGCTCGGTCCACGGCTGGTTCGCAAACTGGCGCATTGCGCTCGTGCTCATCACGCAGTTGGTCTTCTATGGCCTGCCGTGGCTCAACTGGAACGGCCGGCAGGCGGTGCTGTTCGAACTCGCGGCGCGCAAGTTCTATATCTTCGGCCTCGTGCTGTGGCCCCAGGATTTCATCTATCTGACGGCGCTGCTCATCATCTGCGCGCTCTCGCTGTTTCTGTTCACCGCAGTGGCCGGCCGCCTGTGGTGCGGCTACGCCTGTCCGCAGACCGTATACACGGAGATCTTCCTCTGGATAGAGCGCGTGATCGAAGGCGACCGCATGCAGCGCATGCGTCTGGACCGCGCGCCGTGGAATCTTTCCAAGTCGTGGAAGAAGGCTAGCAAGCACGGGCTGTGGATCGCACTGTCGCTGTGGACCGGATTCACCTTCGTCGGTTATTTTTCGCCGATGCACGATCTGGTGAGCGCCGTGCAGGGCCTGCATTTCAGTCCCTGGGAAAGCTTCTGGATCCTGTTCTATGGCTTCACCACCTATGGCAATGCGGGATGGATGCGTGAGCAGGTGTGCCTCTACATGTGCCCCTATGCGCGTTTCCAGAGCGTGATGTTCGATCCCGACACGCTGGTCATCACCTACGATGCGCCGCGCGGAGATCCGCGCGGCGCGCGCAGCCGCAGCGCCGACCGCAAGACGCTGGGGATCGGCGATTGCGTGGACTGCGGCATCTGTGTGCAGGCCTGTCCCACCGGCATCGACATCCGGCGCGGGCTGCAATACGAATGCATAGGCTGCGCCGCGTGCATCGACGGTTGCAACCAGGTGATGGACAAGCTCGGCTACCAACGCGGGCTGATCCGCTATTCGACTGAAAACGCGGTGCGCGGCCGCGTCGACGAGCGCAGTATCGTGCGCCGCGTGTGGCGTCCGCGTACGCTCGTTTACGGCGCGCTATTATTTGCGATTTGCGCGGCCTTCGTGACTGCGCTCTCCATGCGCGTCCCGCTCAAGCTCGACGTCATCCGCGATCGCGCGACGCTGATGCGCGAAACCAGCGATGGCCTGATCGAAAACGTCTACCAGCTGCAGATCATGAATACCGGCGAGGAGCCACGCAGCTTGCTGCTCACGGTGAGCGGCATTCCCGGCCTGCGCCTGATGACACCGCAACCGATCGCCGTTGCCCCCGCCAGCAGCCTCAGCGTGCCAGTCGAGCTGCGCATCGATCCGGCATCCGTCACTCCCGGTTCACATGCGGTGCGCTTCGAACTGGTGGACAGCGCTCATGCGAATGTCAGGACTACCGCGAAAACGATGTTCTATGTGCGCTGATCGTACCATTGCACCTGCTGCTGCGAACGGCATCCGCACACCGGCCAGGTGGTACGGCGAGCCCTGGCCCTGGCTGCTGATGGCGGGCCCCGGGCTGGTCATCGTCGCGAGCATGATCACGCTGTGGCTGGCGGTGGCCTCGGACGACGGCATCGTCGCCGACGATTACTACAGCCGCGGGCTGGCCATCAACCAGGTGCTCACCCGCGCGCAGCACGCACACGAGCTCGGACTCGCGGCACACGCGGCCTTCGGGATGAATGCGCGGCACATGCGCATCGCTGTTGCACCGGCCGACGGGCTGCCGCGCGCGCTGCGCCTGCGGCTGGTGCATCCTACACTGGCACTGGCCGATGAAACCATAGAGCTGCAACAGAGTGCGCCCGGCATCTACGAAGGCAGCCTCGCGGCGGCTGCCACCGGTAAGCGTGTGCTGATGCTGGAAGACGAGACGCGCACCTGGCGGCTCGCTGGCGAGACTTCGGTCTATCCGGGCGCTACACTGGAGTTGGTACCGCAGTAGAAGCCAGTAGCTAAAGCAACGACGCGCCGCGCTGCGGCGTTCGGGAGGAGGAATGATGCAACGTGCTATTTGGGTGCTATGGCCTGCGTTCATCGTGGGCGGAATCACGGAAACGGTGTTCTTCACGCTGTTCGATCCCGAGGACATGCGACTGTTCGGCGAAGCGATTACTCTGAGCCGCAGCGCGGTATACACGCTGGGCTTCTTCGTGTTCTGGATGCTCGCCGCGATCCCGAGCGTGCTCACCTGTTTTTTTCAGCGCAGCGCCGCCGACATCAACCACCTGTGCCCGCTCGAACCGCATGAACGGCCGCTGGGTTGCCCAAAGCGAGAGGACTGCGATCAGTGCCATCAGTGATGAGTGATGCCGCCAGTTGCATGCGGCTCCGCCCGCGATCAGGGGATGCCGCGTGAATGCGCTGCTCGGGATTGCGCTCGCCACCGCCTTTCTGGCGGGACTCGCCGGCGGCGTGCATTGCGCCGGCATGTGCGGCGGTATCGTACATGCGCTGTGCACGCGTCCGGCGCAGGAACCGCGCGCTACACAACTCACCTACCTGCTTGCTTACAACGGCGGGCGGCTGACGAGCTACACGGTGGCAGGCATGTTGGTCGGCGCACTCGGCGCGGCGGGACTGCTCACGCACGCCGCACCGCAGATTCAGATCTTCCTGCTCGCGCTCGCGGGCGTGACGCTGACGTTGCTCGGCATGTACGTCGCCGGCGTCATGCCCTGGTTTGCGCGCCTCGAATCCGCCGGCACATGGCTGTGGCAGCGGATACAGCCCTGGACCTCGCGCCTGCTTCCGGTAACGACGCGCACGCGCGCCTTCGGGCTCGGTGCACTGTGGGGCTGGCTGCCGTGCGGCATGGTGTACGGAGTGCTGCTGATCGCGCTGGCCGCAGGAAGCGGGTGGCAGGGCGGCGCGCTGATGCTCGCCTTCGGACTGGGCACGGTACCCAATCTGCTCGGTATCGGATTGCTGTCACGCCAGCTGCACGCATTGCGCAGCGCGCGCCTGCCGCGGCTCGCCGCCGGCGGCGTGGTCGCCGCATTCGGCATCTACACCATGGCGCAACTCATGCACCCCGCGATGCCCATGGCCAGCGGCGGACTGCTGTGCATCACCCCGCCCAGTTTCGCGGCATGGCTGCCCTAAGGAACCTCTGATCAACTCCCACGTATACTATGCAGCACAGCGCGGGCCGCGAAAATTCTCGCGCAAGCCTGACGATTTGTTACCGCGTCCGCGCAGCGCATTGAGGTATACATGAATTCGTATGTGGAATCGGTGCTCGCACAAGGCGAGCACATCGTCTATCGCGCGAGTATCTCGCGCTGGAAATATTGGATCTATTACCTGCTGGGCACGGCATGCGCCCTGGGCGGCCTCTCCGCGCTGGTCGATGCGTACACTGCCGAGGACATATCGCCCGCAGTCGCCGCGGCGGCCACGCTGCTGGGCGCGTGTACGCTACTCGCCGCCGCTGTGCTGCGTCTTTCCACCGAGCTTGTGCTTACCGACCGGCGCATCATCGTCAAGCGCGGCGTGTTCGCGCGCGACACGCTGGAGATGAACCTCGCCAAGGTGGAAACCATCCGCGTCAGCCAGGGCGTGCTCGGCAGAATACTAAACTATGGCAATGTTGCGGTGATCGGCACCGGCTCTACCCTGGAACCGCTCGCGTTCGTTGCCCGCCCCCTGGAACTGCGCCGGCAACTCGGCGCAATTGCCACGGAAAGCACGCTGCGAAGCTTCGTATAATTCGCCTGGAACTGCGCCGGCAACTCGGCGCAATTGCCACAGAAAAGGCTACTCCTCGCCAGGCTTGATGTCGGCGTCGCGGATGAGCTTGCCCCATTTGGCAATCTCTTTCTTGATCATCGCCGCAGAATCTTGCGGCGTCATGCCCCCCGGATCGAGGCCGCCGCCCTCCAGACGATCTTTGACGCTCGGTGACTTGAGCAGCGCGCTCACTTCGTTGTAGAGCGTGCGCACCACCGCGGGCGGCGTACGCGACGGCGCAAGCAACACGTTCCACGTCGTCTGCTCGTAGCCCGGAACGCCCGCCTCGGCAATCGTCGGCACGTCCGGCAGCGTAGTCGAGCGCTGCGCGCTGCTCACGCCGAGCGCGCGCACCCGGTTCGCCTTGACCAGCGGGGCGCCCGAGGACATGGGCGCAAAGTGCATGCTCACCTCATTGGCGAGCAGCGCATTGACCGCCGGTCCGCCCCCCTTATAGGGCACGTGCAGCAGCTTGACGCCGGCCATCGCATTAAAAAGCTCGCCGCCCAAATGCGTGCCCACACCAGTGCCGCCCGAGGAATAGCTCAGTCCCTCCGGCTTCGCCTTGGCAAGGGCGATCAGTTCCTTGAGGGTGCGCGCAGGCACTGCGTTATTCACGATCAGCACATTGGGATAGGTGGTAAGGATCGTGATGGCCGTAAAATCCTTCACCGAATCGAACGGCATCTTCTTGTACATGCTGGGCAGGATGGCGAGCGAGGAAGGCTCGACGAGCAGCGTGTAGCCGTCGGGCACGGCCTTGGCCACCAGGTCCGCGCCGATCATGGTCGCCGCTCCCGGGCGGTTGTCGACCACCACCGGCTGGCCGACGCGCTCGGAGAGCGCCAGCCCGACCAGGCGCCCCACGAAATTCGTCGCACCACCCGGGCTTTGCGGCACGATGATGCGTATCGGCCGCGATGGATAATCGTTCTGCGCAGCGCTCGCGCTTAGGGCCAGAACCGAGCACACCATGCACATTAACCATCGTGCTTTGCACATCATGTCATTCTCCAGATTGGATTGAACGTGATTTCGTATCAGTTTCGTATCAGAGTAGCGCCTCACAGCTTAAGCAGGCGCGCGGCATTGCCGCCCAGAATCAACGCACGCTCCGCGCCCGACAGGCTGCTCAGGCGCTCGACCGTATCCGCCGGCCGTACGCTGCCCATGTCCGCCGGATGGTCGCTGCCCAGAAGTACGCGGTCAGCGCCCACCTGGTGTATCAGGTTCAGGAGTATCTGGTCGTTGTGAGTGATGGTGTCGTAATGAAAACGCCGCACGTATTCCGAGGGCGGTCGCGGCAATTTGATTTCGGGCCGCACTGCAGCGCCGTGATCCATGCGTCCCACCAGCGCCGGGAATGCGCCGCCGGCGTGCGCGAGCACGACCTCCAGCTTGGGAAAACGGTCCATGACGCCGCCGAATATCAATGACGCCGCCGCGATGCCCGTATCATAGGGATTGCCGAGCAGATTGCGCAAATGATACTTGCGCATGCGCTCGGCGCCCACGGTATTGAGCGGGTGCAGAAAGATCGGCCACCCGAGTTCCTCGCACTTGGCATAGACCGGATCGAACTCAGGTTCGTCGAGGTTGGTGCCGTTGATCGAGGTCGCCATATAGACGCCGCGCAGGCCCGGCAGCTTTGCAGCGCGCGCTATCTCCTGCACCGCGAGTTCCGGCGCCTGCATGGGGGCCGCCGCCAGGCCGAGCAAGCGCTCCGGATAGCGCGACACCACCTCGGAGCAACGGTCGTTGTACAGGCGGGCGAGCTTGAGTCCGAAGGCGGCGGGCGCCCAATACACCGTCGGGCTGGTGAGCGAGAGCACGTGCATCGCGACCGCCGCCGCCGTCATCGCCTTGAATCGTATCTCGAGGTCGGTGTACTCGGGCTTGAAAACGTACGACATCCCGGGCACGCGAAAGGTTACCTGGTCGTGGCCGTTGCGGCCGATCTCTGCACCATTGGCCGCGCCTTCGCTCTCTATGAGCTGGACCCACTCCGCGGGAAACCAGTGGGTATGTGCATCGATCACGTTCATGCCAGTGCCTTCCATCCGTTTCGTGGAGCAAAACTCCGTGCGCGAAACGATACACCGTTTGTATGGAATCGTGCAGGATTTTGCGGATCACTGCCCTGACCGCGGGCCCGTCGGATGCAGCACTGAAACACGGCCGCCAATTCCCCGCCGCAGCCAATCGCGTTATCATGCGCCTCTGCCTGCCTGCGCTGCTCTGAGCGGCCGCAGCGCGGGCACTGCAGTAATCTCAGGATCAGCACCCTACAGGAGGAATGCCATGAAATTATACGCCTCGCCGCGCAGCCCCTTTGTGCGCAAAGTGCGCATCGCGCTCGCAGAAAAAAAGATCAGCTGTGACCTCATCCTTGACCGTAAGGGCATCACCGAAGTCAACCCGCTCTCGAAAGTGCCGACCCTGATACGCGATGACGGCAAGGCGCTCTACGATTCCCCGGTCATCGTGGAGTACCTGGACGGGCTGGTGCCTAAACCGCAGCTGATACCCGAAGCCTTCGAAGCGCGCATCGAAGTCAAGCGCTGGGAGGCGCTGGGCGACGGCGTCGCCGACGCCACGGTCGCGATCTCGCACGACCGTGTCCACCCGGAAGCGAAGCGCCAGGACAGCGCCTGGTACGCCAAGCAGCAACTGAAGGTCGATCTCGGGCTCGCGCAAATGGCGCGCGATCTGGGCGATCGTACTTTTTGTCATGGCGACAGCTTCAGCCTGGCCGACATCGCCACCGGCTACGCGCTGTGCTATCTGGATCTGGTGCTCCCGGAAGTCGACTGGCGCACGCCGCACCCCAACCTCAAGCGCCTCATGGAACGCTACGCGGCGCGCGATTCGTTCAAGCTCACCGCACCGCCGGCAGCCTGATCACCGAGCATACTCGCAGCGGATGCGGGTGCGGCTTGAGGTAAAATTCCGGCATGGCTAAAGTCGGGCGTGAATTCCAGCTACTGGTAAAGCCGATCGCCGCAGTCTGCAACATCGACTGCCATTATTGCTATTACCTGGAAAAGAAGAATCTCTACCCGGGCAGCCGCCAGTGGCGCATGCCCGACGATCTGCTGGAAAATTACATCATCCAGCACATCGAGGCCGCCTCCACCGAGGTCATCCTGTTCTCGTGGCACGGCGGAGAGCCGACCGTGCTGGGCGTCGACTATTTCCGCAAAGTGGTCGAGCTGCAGCGCAAGCACCGCCCGTCCGGGCGCCAGATACTGAACGGCCTGCAGACCAATGGCACGCTGCTCGACGATGAATGGTTCGCGTTCTTCGCCGCGGAAAAATTCTTCGTCGGGCTGAGCATGGACGGGCCGCAGGAGTTGCACGACGCCAATCGCGTCACGCGCTCGGGCAAGCCCACGCACGAGCGCGTCATGCAATCGTACCGCGGCCTCAAGGCGCACGGCGTCTCGTGCGACCTGCTGTGCGTCGTCAGCAGCGCAAACGTGCGTCACCCCGAGGCGGTCTACCGCTTCTTCAAGAGCATCGGCGCCGATTACGTGCAGTTCCTGCCGATCGTCAGGCGCGCGCCCGGCGGCGCGCTCACCCCCGAGAGCGTGCCGGCGCGCGAATACGGGACCTTCCTGAAAACGGTATTCGACGACTGGGTGCGCAACGACATCGGCCGCATCGGCGTGCAAAATTTCGACGAGGCGCTGCGCACCTGCGCAGGCATGGAGCACGCGCTTTGCATATTCAGAAAAACCTGCGGCGACGTCGCCGCGATCGAGCACAACGGGGACTTCTACAACTGCGATCACTTCGTGGATCGCGCGCACAAACTGGGGAATATCCGCGAGCAGTCGATCACCGAGCTGCTGGAGCACCCCGCGCAGATCGAGTTCGGGCGCCGCAAGGCCGACCTGCCGCGCTATTGCCGCGAGTGCAGCGTGCGCGACTTCTGCAACGGCGGCTGCCCCAAGGACCGTTTCATCGAAACCCCGGACGGCGAAGCAGGCCTCAACTATCTGTGCGCGGGGTTCAAGTCGTTCTTCACCTATAGCCGGCCCTACCTGCGGCGGCTCGCCGCCTGCCAGAAGTCCGGGAGTTCGATCGAAGAGTTCATGCGCTCGCTGCGCACGGAGGACAACGCTCCCACGCAACCGGCCGGACGCAACGACCCGTGCCACTGCGGTAGCGGGAAGAAATTCAAGAAATGCTGCCTCGCCAAACGCCGCGCCCTGGCGTGAGCTGATACGTGCGCCCTGCCGCCGTTGATAAACGCAATCTCCTGGGGTAATCTCCCCTCTCCCGCGACGATCACCAGGCCGATGCCCTGCCTATGGATGTACTAGCTGCCCTGCCTATGGATGTACTAGCTGCCCCGCCCGCGGCGAGTGCCGAAAGCGCTGCGCCAATCGTCGGAGAGCGCGTCGAACTGCAATTGCTCACGACCCTGCGCTGCAATCTGCGCTGCACCTATTGCTCGCTCGGCGTGGGTGAGGTCGTCGGCTCGCAGAGGAAGCCCACCTACACGCTGGACGCGCTCGACGCATTCATCGAGAAGCAGCTCGCCGGCCACGAGATCTACGTGACCTTCTACGGCGGCGAGCCTACGCTCAACCTCGCGTTCATGACTGCGGTCATGGACCGCTATCCGCGCTTTCGCTTCCAGCTGCAGACCAACGGCACGCTGCTGCACAAGCTGCCTGTTGCCTTGCTGGCGCGGTTGTCCAACATCCTGGTCTCGATCGACGGCGGTCAGCAGGTGACCGACAGCTACCGAGGACGCGGCTGTTACCACAAAGTGATGAAGAACCTGGACCTGGTGCGCGGCAAAGTGGGCGGCACGCTCACCGCGCGCGTGACCTGGCACAACGAGGACACCAGCTTCGAAGAACTGGACGCGCTGACGCGCAGCTTCGATTACCTCTACTTCCAGTTCGTGGCGCAGGAAGGCGCCTACTCTGCCGCGGCCGTGGCCAAGAAGCGCGCGGTGCTGTCGCAGCTGATCGACAAGTTCTTCGCGAGCAGCACGCTCTATCCGGTGATTCCGATCATGGGCATCGTGCGCAACAAGGTGCTGCCGTCGCGGGCACGCGAGCTCTACGCTGGGCTCACCCAGTGCCGCGTCTCGACCCACCTGCTGAACGTCATGCCCGACGGCAAGATCTATCCCTGCCCGGACCTCATGTACGAGCCCGGGATGCTGCAGGGCGACGTGACCCAGAATTGGCTCAAGCGCAGCGCGCTGCAGCCGCACCCCGACATGCCGTGCGCAGACTGCAGCGCCTTCCCGTATTGCCGGGGCAACTGCATGAAGAACCTCTATATCGCATATGTGAAGGCCGACGAGAATTACCGCCGCACGGTCGTGGAGCCGATCTGCGATTTGCTGCGCTTCCTGGGCGAGGAAGTCGACCGCCACGATCCCCACGCCTGGTATGGCCGCGCCGCCCTGCCCCTGCGCAACCGTGTTGCCAACTGCGAGGCCTACGAATACGTGGAGATCATGCCCTGAACAGCGGCGGTTGCAAAACGTTTAACAAGCTGCAAGAATCTGTCAATCCGCATCTGAACCGAAACTCCATCCCTTGATCGCTCTCACCGTCAACGGCGAACCGCGCCGCTTCGAACAATCGCTTACCTGCCAGCAACTGCTCGAGCGCCTGGAACTCGGCGGCAAGCGGGTGGCGCTCGAATGCAACGGCGAAATCGTGCCGCGCAGCCGCCACGCGGCGCACCTGCTGGCCGACGGAGACCGCCTCGAGATCGTGGTCGCCGTCGGCGGCGGCTGAGCCCTCACCTACGTTTATAAAGCAAAGACGCACATGAAACCTGAAGACCAGCTGCATCAACTGACCATCGCGGGCAAACCGTACAAGTCGCGGCTGCTGGTGGGCACCGGAAAGTACCGCGACTTCGCCGAGACGCGTGCCGCGATCGACGCCAGCGGCGCGCAGATCGTGACCGTCGCCATCCGCCGCACCAACATTGGCCAGGATCCCAAGCAGCCCAGCCTGCTCGAAGTGCTGCCGCCATCGCAGTTCACCATCCTGCCCAACACCGCCGGCTGCTACAACGCTGAGGATGCGGTGCGCACGCTGCAGCTCGCGCGCGAGCTGCTCGACGGGCACGACCTGGTCAAGCTCGAAGTGCTGGGCGACCAGAAGACGCTGTTCCCGAACATGGCCGAAACGCTGAAGGCTGCGAAAACGCTGGTGCAGGACGGATTCAAGGTCATGGTCTATTGCAGCGACGATCCGATTGCCGCCAAGCAGCTCGAAGAGATCGGCTGCGTGGCCGTGATGCCGCTCGCCTCGCTGATCGGCTCCGGCATGGGCATCCTCAATCCGTGGAACCTGCAGATCATCATCGACAACGCCAAGGTGCCGGTGATCGTCGATGCCGGCGTCGGAACCGCATCGGACGCCGCGATCGCGATGGAGCTCGGGTGCGACGGCGTGCTGATGAATACCGCCATCGCGACTGCCGGGAATCCGGTGTTGATGGCCTCCGCGATGAGAAAAGCCATCGAAGCTGGGCGCGAGGCATTCTGCGCCGGCCGCATGCCCAAGAAGCCGTACGCGGCCAGCCCGAGTTCACCCACCGAGGGTGTGTTTACCGCACGCGCTGCCAGCGCTTAAAACGCAGATCGATTACATGTATGAACGCATCCGCGCTTTAGTCAATCGATGATCTTCCGCCAGCTCTACGACCCGGTTTCCCGCGACTACACGTATCTGATCGGCGACGAAGCATCGCGGCTCGCGGTGCTGGTCGATCCCATGCTCTCGCAGATCTACCGCGACCTCGGCACGCTCAAAGAGCTCGGCCTGAGGCTCGCCTATGTGCTGGAAACCCGCGTGCATGCTTCCCAGACGACCGGCGCTCCGAAGATGCGCGTGCTGACCGGATGCGGAGGCATCGCGCCCGATGCAGTGCAAAACGGATTCGCCGGCCGCTCTCTGCTCGACGGTGAAGTGCTGCGCCTCGGCGACATCAGCGTCACCGCCATCGCCGTCGCCGGCTACATGCAAAGCCACGTGGCTTACCGCATCAACGCGGACCGCGTGCTGGCGGGCGGTGCGCTGTGCGAGCAGCACGGCAGCGGGCTGCGGCATGACGATGCGCGCCGCCTGCGCGATGCGCTGATCCGGCGTCTCGCGACGCTGCCCGACGACACGCTGCTCTATCCCGGCCACGACTACGGCGGTCTCACGGCGACGACCCTGGGCGAGGAACGGCACGCGCGTCCGCTGGCCGACCGCAGCGAGGATCCATTCAGCGCGTTCATGGCGCGCCTCACGCAGCCACTGCCCGTAGAACTCATGCAGCCCGTGACTACGCACGCCGCAATGCAAAAGGACGTCATCGTTGCACGGGTTGCAAGCAAACCGCGCAGGCAGCTGCACTTGCCCAAACGCATCGTCCGCACTACGCTACCCGGCCCGCAGCGTCAGGCGCAGATCGCCGCAGGCACGCTGGTGCTGATCGGGACTGCGCTCTCGGTGCTCTACTCGCCGTGGTTCCTGTTGCTGCCCGCGTTGATTGGCGGCCAACTGATCGGCGCCGGCGCGACCGGCAACTCGCTGCTGACGCAGTGGCTCGCGAAACTGCCCTTCAATCGGCCGCACGCCGGCAGCACGGCGCGGCCGCGCCCGAACGACTGAACCGCGCGAACCGGCCCGCGCGGCGACGTCCGCCGCATGCGATGGCCCCGTGGGTTACACTCCACGCCATGACGAACCCCGATTATTCAATACGCAGCTTCGTGCTGCGGCAGGGACGGGTTTCGAACGCGCAGCGCCGCGCGCACGAAACGCTGTTGCCCCGCTACGGCATCCCATACGCCGCGCAGGCGCTCGATCTCGACCAGATCTTTGGACGCAGCGCGCCCAAAGTGCTCGAAATCGGCTTCGGCATGGGCGAGACGACCGCGTCCACCGCCGCAGCGCATCCCGAATGCGATTACCTCGGCATCGAAGTGCACACGCCCGGCGTGGGCAGCCTGCTCAAACAGATCGATGAACTGGCGCTCACCAACCTGCGCATCATTCAGCACGATGCCGTCGAAGTGCTGAAGCACATGATCGCGCCCGCAGCGCTCGATGGCGTGCACGTGTTCTTTCCCGATCCGTGGCCCAAGAAGCGGCATCACAAGCGCCGGCTGCTGCAGCCCGAATTCATCGCGCTCCTGTGCACGCGCATGAAGCCGGGCGCCTATCTGCACGTGGCCACCGACTGGCAGGAATACGCCGAGCAGATACTGGAGGTGTGCACGCGCGAACCCGCGCTCGTCAACACCGCTCCTGGCTATGCGCCGCGCCCCGCGCACCGCCCTGAAACAAAGTTTGAGCAGCGCGGTCTCAGGCTCGGTCACGGAGTGTGGGACGTCGTATTCCAGCGCGTTTGACTGCAAGCAGCGCCGTTAGCGCGACTCTGGAAGAAAGATTTGCAGCAGGTCGTTGAGGAAGCGCCGACCGAGCGCGGTCGGCATGACACGCTGATGGTCGCGTGCGATCAGCCCCCGGCGCTCGGCCTCATTGAGCGGCTTCAGCACGCCCGCGAGTGGGTAGCCCGCGCGCTCCTCGTATAGGGTCGGCGCAAAGCCCTGGTTCAGGCGCAGGGCGTTCATCATGAATTCGAAGCCAATGTCCTCGGTGCTCACCTCGTGCTCTTCCTGCAGTGCGCTTCCGGCCGCCGCGCTCTCCATGTACTTGCGCGGCTGGCGCTGGCGCACCTGACGCAGGATGCGGCCGGGAAAAGACAGCTTACTGTGGGCACCCGCGCCGATGCCCAGGTAGTCACCAAAGGTCCAGTAGTTGAGGTTGTGGCGCGACTCGCGCCCGGGTTTGGCGAAGGCAGAGGTTTCGTAGTGACGGTAACCCGCACGCGCGAGGCGTGCTTCGATCGCCTGCTGCATTTCAGCGCTCACATCATCGTCGGGCAAGACCGGCGGATGACTGTGAAACCAGGTATTGGGCTCGAGCGTCAGATGATAGGCGGACAGATGCGCCGGCGCATACTCGAGCGCGGCTTCGATGTCGGCGCCGGCGTCGGCCGGCACCTGCGCCGGCAATCCGTACATCAGATCCAGATTGAAGTTGTCGAACTGCGCACGCGCGATGTCGAGTGCTGCACGCGCCTGCGCCGCGTCGTGGATGCGGCCCAGAGCCTTTAAGTAACGGTCATCGAAACTCTGCACGCCGATCGAGAGGCGGTTGATTCCCGCAATGCGGAAGTCGTGAAATTTCTGCGCTTCGAAGGTCCCGGGGTTGGCTTCGAGCGTGATCTCGGCGTCCACCGCAAGCGGCATCCGCGCACGCACCGCCGCCAGCAGCCGGTCGATGCTGGCCGGCGCAAACAGACTGGGCGTGCCGCCGCCGAAAAAAATGCTGTAAATCCTGCGCCCCCATACCAGCGGCAGCGCCGCCTCGAGGTCTGCGATCAGCGCGTCTACGTAGTGTTCCTCGGGCAGCGGGCCGTTCGCCGCATGAGAGTTGAAATCGCAGTACGGGCATTTGCGCACGCACCACGGGATGTGGATATAGAGCGCGAGCGGCGGCAGCGCCTTGAACGACGGCGAGCGGGCCAGCATTGCAGCCGCGATTGGCGTGCCGCCTTGCACGGCGCTCACCGCCTGCTCTGCGGCTGAGCGAGCCGCAGCCGCGCGGCCAGCGCCGCCAGCGCCTGCGCGCGATGGCTGATGCGGTTCTTGTGCGCGGGCGCGAGTTCGGCGCCGGTCTTGCCTAATTCCGGCACCAGGAACAGCGGGTCATAGCCGAAGCCGCCGCTGCCGCGCGGCTCGCGCACGATCTCGCCATGCCATTCGGCATCGCAGATGATCGGCTGCGGATCGAAAGCGGAGCGCACGAGCACGATCACGCAGTAGTAATGCGCCTTGCGGTTCTGCTCAGCGGCCAGCAACTCGAGCAGCTTGCGGTTGTTGCGCTCGTCCTGTGCATCGCGTCCGCCAGCGACCGCGTCCGCGAAGCGCGCGGAATGCACGCCGGGAGCACCGGCTAGCGCGTCCACGCAGATGCCGGAATCATCGGCCAGCGCCGGCAGCTCTGAGTAGCGGCTCGCCTGGCGCGCCTTGGCGAGCGCGTTTTCGACGAAAGTCGCATGCGGCTCTTCGGCTTCCGGCACGCCGAGCGTCGATTGAGCGACGATCTCGATATCGAGCGGCCCCAGGATGGCGGCGATTTCGTTGAGCTTGCCGACGTTGTTCGAGGCGATGACGATTTTATTCATCGGTAGTGCCTGCACTAAGCTGCGCGAACTGCGGCGGCGCGCCTATGATATACCCGGTTCATGCCTGTGCGAGTGCGGCCTTCTGCAGCGCGATCAGGCGCTGGATGCCGGCTTCGGCAAGATCGAGCATCGATGTCAGTTCGGGGCGCGTAAACGGCACGCCTTCCGCGGTGCCCTGTACTTCCACCAAGCCGCCGCTGCCGGTCATGACCACGTTCATGTCGGTTTCGCACGCCGAGTCTTCGGCATAGTCCAGATCGAGCACCGGCACGCCCTGATAGACGCCGACCGACACCGCGGCCACGAAATCCTGGATCGGCGATTCAGAGATCAGCTTGCTCTTGAGCAGATGCGCAAACGCGTCGTGCACCGCGACGAAGGCGCCGGTGATGCTCGCGGTGCGCGTGCCGCCGTCCGCCTGGATGACGTCACAGTCGATCTTGATCGTGCGCTCGCCCATGCGCGAGAGATCGACCACTGCGCGCAGCGCGCGCCCGATCAAACGCTGGATTTCCTGGGTACGGCCCGATTGCTTGCCACGCGCCGCCTCGCGGTCCATGCGCGTGTTGGTCGAGCGCGGCAGCATTCCGTATTCGGCAGTGAGCCAACCCTGCCCCTTGCCCTTCAGAAAGGCCGGCACCTTGTCCTCGATGCTGGCGGTGCAGATCACTTTGGTATCGCCGCACTCGATCAGCACCGAACCTTCCGCATGCCGCGTATAGCGGCGGGTGATTCGAATCTCGCGCAACTCACTGGGTAAACGCTTGCTGGGCCGCATAATGTGCTATCTTTCGACGTTAGCTAGGCAATCAAAATTGCAATTGTACGATGGTACTCATCCCCAGCCACATGCACGGTGAAACATGATCTATAGCATGACCGGATACGCGAGCGTAACACGTGAACTGGCGACTGCTGCGCTCGCCGTCGAGTTGCGCTCCGTCAATCATCGTTATCTGGATCTGCTGTTCCGGCTGCCTGAAGAGCTGCGCGCCCTCGAGCCCGGCCTGCGCGAGCTGCTGGTGGCGCAACTGCAGCGCGGCAAGGTCGAGTGCCGCATCACACTGACGCCGCTGGCGCAGGCGCAAAAGCCGGCTGAACTCAATGCCGAGGCCTTGAAACAGCTGCGCGCCCTCAGCGAAAAACTGCGCGTGTCGTGGCCCAGCGTCGCCGGTCTCACTGCTGCCGAGATACTGCGCTGGCCGGGAATCCTGGCCGCCGAGACAGTCTCGCTCGACGAGATGCGCGCGGCGTGCCATGTGGCGATCGAGTTGGTGCTGCAGGAATTTACCGCGACGCGCGCACGCGAGGGCGAGAAGCTCAAGGCGCTGCTGCTCGAGCGGGTGGCCGCGATGGAAGAACGTGTCGCCGTGGTGGCGCCGCGCATGCCGCAAGTGCTTGCCGCCTTCAAGGACAAGCTGACGTCACGCCTGCGCGAAGCGATGGCGGCGGACGACGACGAGCGCATCCGGCAGGAAATCACGCTGTTTGCCAACCGCATCGACGTCGATGAGGAGCTCTCGCGCCTCACCGCGCATCTGGATGAAGTGAAGCGCGTGCTCGAGGCTGGCGGCGCGGTCGGCAAGCGGCTCGATTTCCTGATGCAGGAACTGAACCGCGAAGCAAATACGCTGGGCTCCAAATCGGTGGACGTCGACGTGACGCGCGTGGCCTTGGATCTGAAGCTGCTGATCGAGCAGATGCGCGAGCAGATCCAGAACATCGAGTAGGCACCATACTTTCAGGCGAACGCTCATGACGCCAGCGCGGACCATCGTCCGCACCGCGAATCCGGAGATACTGCCGTGACCGGCAATCTGTTCATCGTATGTGCCCCGTCGGGTGCAGGCAAATCCTCACTCGTGCGCGAGCTGCTCATCGCCGACTCGCAGGTCCGGCTCTCGGTTTCGTACACCACGCGCGCGCCGCGCACCAGCGAAGTAAACGGCCGCGACTACAATTTCGTCGAGGAGTCCACCTTTCAGGAGATGCTGGCGCGCGGGGATTTCGTGGAAAGCGCCCTGGTGCACGGCAATCACTACGGCACGTCGCGGCTCTGGCTCGATGAGCAGCGCGCGACCGGAAACGACATCGTGCTCGAGATCGACTGGCAGGGCGCCGCGCAAATCCGCAAAATGATCCCTGAGGCGATCGGCATCTTCATACTGCCGCCCTCGCTCGAGACCCTGATGCTGCGGCTCAACAAGCGGGCGCAGGACCCGCCGGATGCGATTGCGCGGCGGCTCGCCGCCGCCCGCGCCGAGATCGGCCATGTGGATGATTTCAACTATGTTATTATTAATGATGACTTCAGCGGGGCGGTGCTCGACCTGACGAGCATCGTGCGCGCGGCGCGGCTCTGCGGCCCGCTGCAACTCACCCGCCACCGCGAACTGATTAACCGAATGAGGTAGACCCCATGGCACGCATTACCGTAGACGACTGTCTGAAACTGGTCCCCAACCGCTTCGAACTGACGCTCGCCGCGACCTATCGCGCACGCCAGCTTGCCAATGGCGCAACGCCGATGGTGGAGGCAAACCGCGACAAGCCGACCGTGACCGCGCTGCGCGAAATGGCGGCCTCCAAGTACGGCGTCGAGATTCTGGTCAAAACCCCGAGTTGACAGCGTGGCCGACGCCCACTGAGCGGCATTGACGCGCTGCGCCCAAACCGTTCATGGCTGAAGCCGAAGCGCTGTTCAAGGAGTGGGCCGGCTACCTGAAGCCGGAGGAGATGACTCGGCTCGAGACCGCGTATAACTTCAGCAAGGCCGCGCACACCGGCCAATTCCGAGATTCCGGCGACCCTTATATCTCGCACCCGCTCGCCGTCGCCAACATCCTCGCCGAGCTGCACCTCGATTCACAGGCGCTGACCGCCGCCCTGCTGCACGACGTCATGGAGGACACCTCCGTCACCAAGGCCGAGATCAGCAACAAATTCGGCAAGCCGGTGGCGGAACTGGTCGATGGCGTGAGCAAGCTCGAACGCATCGAATTCGCGACCAACGAGCAGGCGCAGGCCGAAAACTTCCGCAAGATGCTGCTGGCGATGGCGCGCGACGTGCGCGTCATGCTGATCAAGCTCGCCGACCGTTTGCATAACATGCGTACGCTCGCCGCGCTGCCGCCGGAAAAACAGAAACGCGTGGCGCGCGAAACCATGGAGATCTACGCGCCGATCGCCAACCGTCTGGGGTTGAACGCCGTCTACCAGGAGCTCGAAGACCTCTCCTTCAGCTTTCTGAATCCAATGCGCAGCCGGGTGCTGTCGAAGGCGCTCAAGGCGGCGCGCGGCAACCGGCGCGAGGTGGTGAGCAAGGTTGCGGACGCCATCAAGAAGCGGCTGCAGCAGGACGGCATCGATGCCGTGGTGCACGGGCGCGAGAAGCACCTGCACAGCATCTACCGCAAAATGGACGAGAAGCACCTTTCATTCGCCAAGGTGCTCGACGTGTTCGGCTTTCGCATCATCGTCAAGGACGTGCCCTCGTGCTATCTGGTGCTCGGCGCGCTGCACGGTCTGTACAAGCCGATTCCGGGCAAGTTCAAGGATTACATCGCGATCCCCAAGGCCAACGGCTACCAGTCGCTGCACACCACCGTCTTCGGCCCCTTTTCGAGTCCGATCGAAGTCCAGATACGCACCCAGGAAATGCACAAGATCGCCGAAGCCGGCGTGGCCTCGCACTGGCTCTACAAGAGCTCGGATGCGACGCTCAACGACCTGCAGAAGAAGACCCATCAGTGGCTGCAGAGCTTGCTCGAAATGCAGTCGGGCGGCGGCGATTCGATCGAGTTCCTGGAGCATCTGAAATTCGACCTCTATCCGGACGAGGTTTACGCTTTCACGCCCAAGGGAAAGATCTTTCCGCTGCCGCGCGGCGCAACCGCCGTCGACTTCGCTTATGCGGTGCACACCGACATCGGAAATCGCTGCGTCGCGGTCAAGATCAACGACGAGCTGATGCCGCTCAGGACCGAGCTCAGAAACGGCGATCGCGTGGAGATTGTCACCGCTTCGCACGCCAAACCCAATCCGCTGTGGCTCAATTACGTAATCACCGGCCGCGCGCGCTCCCATATCAGGCACTTCCTGAGGACCGTGCAGTCGCAGGAATCGGCGCAACTCGGCGAGCGGCTGCTCAATCAGGCGCTGGGATCGTTCAAGTCGAATGTCGGAGAGATCAAGGACGCGCATTGGGACAAGCTGGTCAAGGACATCGGCGCAAAATCAAAACTGGACATTCTCGCCGACATCGGGCTCGGCAAACGCCTGAGCGTAGTCGTCGCGCGCCGGCTGCTCGCCAGAGCGGAGGGCGCGGGCGAAGAACGCAAATCCGGGGCGCCGGTGGTGATCCGCGGCTCGGAAGGCATTGCGGTGCAGTTCGCCCAGTGCTGCAAGCCGATTCCCGGAGATCCGATCATCGGGCTCATCAACAAGGGCCAGGGCATGGCGATCCACACACACGATTGCCCGGTGATCGGCAAGATGCGCGCCGATCCCGACAAGGTGTTCGATGTCGAATGGGCGCCCGACACCAAGAAGCTGTTCGACGTCAGCATCAGGCTGGTGACGGTCAATGAGCGCGGCGTGCTCGCCAAAGTGGCGGCCGAAATCGCGGAGGCGAATTCCAACATCGACAACGTCGCGGTCGATCCTGCGGAAGGCGACCGCTACGCCACCATGCAGTTCACGCTGCAGGTGGCCAACCGCGTGCACCTCGCGCAGATCATGCGCGCGCTGCGCCGCATCCCTCAGGTGATCCGGCTTACCCGCATCAAAACCTGAGAGCCTTCTCAGCGCCGCGCGCAGATGTCATGCCCATCCTGCCAGCCCTGCGCATAATTCGCGTCCGCTTTGAAACGCGCTGAATCCCGCTTCAGCGCCGCACCAGCACTCGCGCTCGCACAGCCGTCCGCGTAGCCCGCACGAAACGCCGGCGGGTAGCCCGAGAGATTGACGTTCGCACGCGGTTCCGCAGCGTTCCCCGGCAACTGCGCGCACCCCGCAAGCCAGACGAACGCCGCCAGCGCGATCTGCGCCCTAATGCAAAATATCGCGTTCATGACGGATCCTCTCAGGGGGCCAGCGCACGCTGCGCAATATGATGCCCTCTTGATCGACCCGACCGGCGCGCACAAGTTCAGTTAACGCCTTCTGCCACGCGAGTGTTGCGGCGCTACCCTCCCTCGCGCACAATAGCGTATCCAAAATTCCATCCCCTCAGGTGCTGCACGCAAGCGATGCAGCGCGACACTAACAACCGCTTCCATGACCGACAAACTTAAACTCGATACCCTGCTCACCCGCGTCGGACGCGATCCACAGAGCCACTACGGCGCGGTCAACACGCCGGTGGTGCGCACTTCAACCGTTATTCACCCCGACGTTGCGAGCTACGAATCGGTCGACCCCAACGACTACAAGGCGATGCGCTACGGCACGCTAGGCACGCCCACCACCTTTGCGCTCGAGGACGCCATCGCCAGGCTCGAGGGCGGACACGCCGCCGTCGCGCTGCCGTCGGGACTCGCCGCGATCTCCGCTGCGCTGTGCGCCTTTGCGAAGAGCGGCGACCACCTTCTGATTTCCGACAGCGTTTACGGGCCGACGCGCGAGTTCTGCGAGCGTCGCCTGAAGCCCTTCGGCGTCGAGGTCGAGTACTACGATCCGCTGATCAGCAGCGGCATCTCCGCGCTCATCCGTCCCAACACCGCTGCGGTATTCTGCGAGGCCCCCGGTTCGCTCACTTTCGAGATGCAGGACATACCGGCGATCGCGGCGGCCGCGCACGCGAAGAACGTGCCGGTGCTCGCCGACAACACCTGGGGCACGCCCTATTTCTTTCAGTCCTTCGAACACGGCGTCGACGTATCGATACACGCGGCGACCAAATACATCGTCGGCCACGCCGATGCGCTGCTCGGCGTCATCGTCACCACCGAACCGTACTGGCTCAAGGTGCGCCGCTGTGTGGCCGACTTTGGATTCTGTGTGAGCCCCGAGGACTGCTATCTCGCGCTGCGCGGCCTGCGCACGCTGGGCGTGCGGCTCAAGCACCAGATGGAAAGCGCGCTCGAGGTCGCGCGCTGGCTCACGACTCGTCCCGAAGTGCTGCGCGTGCTCTATCCGGCACTCGAGAGCGATCCCGGGCACGCGCTGTGGAAACGCGACTTCAGCGGCGCGGCCTCGCTATTCAGCGTGATCCTGAAACCGGTGGCCCGGGAATCAGTCGCCGTTCTCATCGACGCGCTCAAGGTCTTCAGCATCGGTGTGAGCTGGGGCGGCTACGAAAGCCTCGCGATCCGCGCGGACGTCAGAAAGATTCGCAGCGCGACGCGCTGGAATCCCGGCGGGCCGCTGATACGACTGCATATCGGACTCGAAGACCCAGATGATCTGATCGCGGATCTGGAGCAGGCGCTCGCACGCATGAACGCGCCCGCCTGATGCAACGCGTGAGTTCGCTGCCACCGCACCGCGCATGACATGCAACACTCGGAGCGCATCAGCCGGCCCGTGACGTGCTCAGGGCAAGAGCACGGTCGATCCGGTCGTACGGCGCGCCTCGAGATCGCGGTGCGCCTGCGCCGCTTCGCGCAGCGGATAGGTCTGGTTGATGGAAACCTTGAACACCTTTTTCTTCACCGCCGAGAACACGTCCTGCGCGGCCTTCACGAGCTGTGCGCGCTCTGCCGTGTAATGAAAAAGCGTGGGCCGCGTCAGATAGAGCGACCCTTTTTGCGACAGCAGCAGCGGATTGAACTGGGTCACCGGACCCGAAGCGTTGCCGAAGCTCACCATCAGGCCGAGCGGCGCCAGGCAGTCGATGGACCCCATGAAGGTGTCCTTGCCCACGCCGTCGTAGACCACCGGCACGCCTTTACCCTTGGTGATCGCGCGCACGCGCTCGACGAAATTTTCATGCGCCGTGACGATCACGTGGCGGCACCCGGCTTTCTTTGCGATCGCGGCTTTGGCGTCGCTGCTGACGGTGCCGATCACGGTGGCGCCCAGATGCTTCGCCCACGGGCACAGGATCGCGCCCACGCCGCCGGCCGCGGCGTGCACGAGTATGGTGTCGCCCGCCCTGACCTTGTACGTGCGCTTGAGCAGATACCACGCCGTCATGCCTTTCAGCATGATGGCCGCCGCCTGTTGCTCGGTGACGCCCTGCGGAATCTTCACCAGGCGCGCCGCCGGGCGCAGGCACAGCTCGGCATAGGCGCCGAGCGGCTGCGCGTAGGCGACGCGGTCGCCGACCTTGAAATCTTCGACCTTGGGACCGAGCGCCTCGACGATGCCGGCGCCTTCCTGGCCCAGCGTCGCCGGCAACGGAGCAGGATAGAGTCCGTTCCTGAAATACACATCGATGTAGTTGAGCCCGATGGCGGTGTTGCGCACCAGCACTTCGCCCGCGCCCGGCGCGCCGACCGCGACCTCCTCCCAGCGCATTTGTTCTGGTCCACCGGTTTCATGTATACGGATTGCGTGGGGCATAGGTGTCCTCCGGGTGTTGCGGTGACTGAATGAGATTGGAGCCATCATGATAACTGAAGTCCAGCCGAGTCCAGACAGCGCAGCAACCGGGACAGTGGAGCGCATGCCGGCATGGCAATGCATCGGCTGCGGCCGCATCGAGGGCCTACAGACCTGCATCGGCGTATGCCAGGACGCCAAGGTGCAGTTCGTGTACGCCTCTGATTACGACGCAGCGCTGGCGAAGCTCACGCTTGCAACGCAACAGGCGGACCAACTGCGCGCGGTGCTGCGCCATCTCGCGTGGACCACCCCGCGCGCCGGAGAATGGGAGCGCTCGTACCGTGCGTTGCAGGCGGAAGCGCGCCGCGCCCTGGGAACGGGCGCGGATGCCGGAAAGGACAGCGGGCGCTAAGGCGCCCGCCTAATTCGAGAAATTTCAGTTCCCGCGTCAGCCCTGCAGATGAGTCTTGAAATGCGCCATCGTGCGCGACCAGGACAGCTTGGCTGCCGCCTCGTCGTAGCGCGGCGTGGTGTCGTTATGGAAGCCGTGATACGCGCCCACGTACAAGAATTGCTCGTAGCGTACACCATTCGCCTTGAGTGCGGACTCGAATGCGGGCCATGCGGCGACCAAACGCTCGTCGAGGCTGGGATTGTGCATCATCATCGGCGCCTTGACCTTTGCGATATTGTCAGTGCCCGGAGAACTGCCGTAATAGGCGACTGAAGCGGCGAGATCGGGAAAACGCACCGCCATTTGGTTAGCCATGCCTCCGCCGAAGCAGAAGCCGACGGCGCCTAATTTTCCATTGCACTCGGCACGCGACTTGAGATAGCCATGCGCGGCCATCAGGTCCTCGGTGCGTTTGCCTGCGTCGAGTTTGGCGAACAGCGCCGCGGCTTTTTCCTCGTCGTTCGGATAGCCGCCGACCGGCGTCAGCGCATCAGGCGCAAACGCCACGTAGCCATCGACCGCCAGGCGCCGCGCGACATCTTCGATATATGGATTGAGCCCGCGGTTCTCGTGTATCACCACGACTCCGGGCCGCTTGGCGCTGGCACTGGCATTGGCCGGCCGCGCGAGATATCCGCGCATGGTGCCAGAGCCCTGCGGCGAGGCGTAGCTCTCATAGCTGGTCCTGATCCGCGCATCGTCCTTGGCTACCTGTTGGGCCCACGCGAAATTGGGGCGCAGGCTCTCCAGCATGGCCGCGGCCGTGAAGCCGCCGACCGCATACTTTGCTGCACTATCCAGAAAATCACGCCGGCTCGTCCTGCCGTGCACATAACCGTCGAACAACTGCATGACCTCATGCGGAAAATCGCTTGCCTTTTTTCTCTCCATGAACGCTCCCAGATGACGATTCGGAACCCGAAAATCGGGCTGCAGCCTGTACACCGCGTTGTATGACCGCCGTGCACGCGCGTAGTTTCCCTCCTCGTATACGGGATTCTCCCCGCGAAAATTCCCTGATCCCCGACGGCGGCGCCAAATATAGCAACAAAGCCGTTGCCGCGCGCATGCCCATCAGGTCCGCGTCCCCAAAGCGGGATGCAATGCGGCCCACCGCCCACGCCCCTCGCATCAACCCGCCCGCATCCGTGGCGCCGTGACAGGCATGGGCATATCGTGTCATCATGCGCAGGGTGCAGCCGTATGCGGCTACCTAAACTGTGGTGGAAACGCAACGATGCCATCAGGAATGCCGCAGTATCGGCTAAAATACGCAGTAATTCATGGGAGCCCCGTCGGCAACCCAAGTGCCCGCGAGAGAGATCGCGGACCTGCCCGTGCAGGCACCGCGGCATCAGTTTCATGCGCAGCAATTTGACGAACGACCGGCAATCGAGAAGCGATGACTAAAGACCCTTCAAAGATTAAACGCTGCCCGGAATGCCGCCGGCTGGTCGAAGCGGCCACCATGCGTCCGCTGTCCCGCACCCGCTTTGGCGGCGGCGTGCGCTTTGCCTGCCCCGATTGTTTCAAGCGCGTGATGATGCTGAGAAAAGCCACACCAGGGGCGCGCAGCACCAAATAGCGGCGTGCGCTGCGCAGCCTCCAGCGCTTCATCTACCTGAAATCCCCGCATCGGCGCGCCTGAGATTTGCTCCGGCGCATACGCATCGCTGAGCACGGCTCGCATTCGATCTCCGCAGATGCCGCACTGGTGGTGCAGCAAATGCATCCGATTTACAATATAGCCCCGCGCGACAACCAAAAAAAACCACCCGCCTCGCCGCAAGCACGCGTATACACCTTCATTGGCACGGAAACCACATGGACTTCAAGTTCAGCAGTGAACAGCAGATGTTTCGCGACTCGGTGCGCGCTTTCGCGCAAAAGCACCTCGCACCCGGCGCGCTCGAGCGAGCGCACCGCGAGGATTACCCGTGGGAAGCCTCGAAGCTGATCGCCGAGCAGGGCCTGATGGGCATCACCATGAAAGAAGAAGACGGCGGACAGGGCGGCACGCTGATGGACGCCGTCATCGCGATCGAAGCGATCGCCGAGGCCTGCCCGCGCAGCGCTGATTGCGTGCAGGCCGGCAACTTCGGGCCGGCGCGGGTGCTCGCAGAATTCGGCACGCGCGACCAGAAGGACCGCTTTCTCACCCCCATCCTGCGCGGCGAGGCCGTCACCAACGTCGGCATGACCGAGCCCGAAGCGGGCAGCGCCGTCACCGATCTCAGGACCACCGCGACGCCCGACGGCGCGGGCTACCGCATCAACGGCGTCAAGGTCTTTCAGACGCACGCTTCGTTTGCCGACATGATGCTCACCTACGTGCGCTTCGGCCCGGGCGTCGGCGGCATCGGTTCGGTGCTGATCCCGCGCACCGCGGAGGGATTCAGGCAGGGCAAGGCCTCGAAATTCCTGAACGGCGAGGAATGGGTGCAGACCTATCTGGACAACGTCTACGTCGGCCCTGAGAACGTGCTGCTCAAGGAAGGCGGCTTCAAGAAGCAGATCGCGGGCTTCAATGTCGAGCGCGTCGGCAACACGGTGCGCTCGCTGGCGCTCGGCCGCTACGCCTACGAGGTGGCGCGGCAGTGGGCGCTGCAGCGCAAGCAATTCGGGCGCCTGCTGTGTGAATTCCAGGGCGTGCAGTGGAAGTTCGCCGACATGAAGATGAAACTCGATGCCGGCCAATTGCTGATCTACCGCGCCGCCGCCAGTGCCGTCGACGGCCTGCCGTCCGCCGACGACACCGCGATCGCAAAAGCATTCTGCAACCAGGCCGGGTTCGATATCTGCAACGAGGCGATGCAGATCATGGGCGGCATGGGCTACACCGAGGAAACGCTGGTCGAATACTGCTTCCGCAAATGCCGCGGCTGGATGATCGCCGGCGGCTCGGTCGAAGTCCTCAAGAACCGCATCGCCGAGAGCGTGTTTGAACGTTCGTTCTCTCAGCGCCCGCCCAGACAATAGCCAGCGCCGGCTATAGCCCCTCACAATCGCAACAGAAGGCACGCGCTCTCACCATGTCCAGCAACAAACTCTATGACGCGCTGTTCGCGCCCGAAGCCGTCGCGCTGATCGGCGCGTCCAGCGATGCAAAGAAGAACACTGCCCGCCCGCAGCGTTTCCTGCGCAATCACGGTTATAAGGGAAAGGTCATCCCGATCAACCCCGGGCGCGACGAGATCTTCGGGGAGAAGGCCTATCCGAACTTGAGCGCGGTGCCCGGCGCCATCGATCACGCTTTCATCATGGTGCCCGCCGACGCGGTTGCCGCAGCGGTCGAGCAGTGTGTGGCGAAGAAGGTCACGGTGGCAACGATCTACACCGACGGCTTTGCTGAGACCGGCGCCGAAGGCCGCGTTAAGCAGGAGCAGGTGCTAGCCATCGCGCGCGCCGGCGGCGTGCGCCTGGTCGGCCCCAACTGCATCGGGCTCTTCAGCAGCAATCCTTCCTTCGCGCTGACGGTCAACGCGGTGCTTGAGAAACTCGAGATCAGGCCCGGTCCGCTCGCGATCGTCTCGCAGTCCGGCAGCATGACCGGCGGGCTGCTGTCGCGCGGCCTGGGACGCGGCGCCGGATTCTCCAAGGTGATTTCCGTAGGCAACGAGTGCGACATCGGCGTGGGCGAACTCACCGACTGCATCGTCGACGATCCCGACACCAAGGCCATTCTGCTGTTCCTCGAAACGCTGCGCGACGCGGACCGCCTCGCGCACGCAGCGCGGCGCGCCTACAGCGCCGGCAAACCGATCATCGTCTATAAGCTGGGGCGCTCGCAGGTCGGACAGGATCTGGCGGCCTCGCACACCGGCGCCATGGCGGGCGCAGATGAAGTCGCCGACGCCTTCTTCAAAGCGCACGGCATGCTGCGCGTGGACACGCTCGAAAGCATGTTCGAGCTGCCGATGCTGCTCGTCGGCCAGAAGCCGGCGCGCCGCCATCGCATCGCTGTGCTGACCACGACCGGCGGCGGCGCCGCCACGGTTGCCGACCGCCTGGGCACATTCGGCCTGGACGTGGTCGCGCCGAGCGCCGAAGTCATCTCCGCCCTCGCGCAGAAAAAGATAGCAATCACCAAGTCGCGCATCACCGACCTGACGCTCGCCGGCACCCGGCCCGAGGTCTACGGTCCGGTGGTCCAGGCGCTGCTCGCCTCCGATCATTGCGACCTGGTGGTCGCAATTTCCGGAAGCTCGGCGCAGTTCACGCCGGAAATAACCATCGGCACGCTGGTGCAGGCCGACCGCCATGGCAAGCCGCTCGCGGTATTCGCCGCGCCGCATGCGGAGGTCGCGCTCAAGATGCTGTCCGACGCAGGGCTCGCGGGCTTTCGCACGCCCGAATCCTGCGCCGATGCGATCCGCGCCTGGAGCCACTGGAGGGAGCCCTCCCCCGCGCCCGCCATCGATGCGACGAAGATCAAGGCAGCCGAGCAGGTGCTCAAGTCGATGCCGGGCAAGCAGGTCAACGAGTACGATGCGTGCCGCGCGTTCGGCGCGCTCGGCATCACCCAGGCGCAGTCCGACATCATCACCACGCCGCAGCAAAAGACGCACATCGCATTTCCGGTGGTCGCGAAGATCCTCTCTCCCGATATCCTGCACAAGACCGATGCCGGCGGGGTGGCGCTCAACATCCGCGATGCGCAGCAACTCGCGCAGGCTGCTGAGAACATACTTAGCAGCGTGCGCGCCAAGCATTCGGCGGCGCACATCAACGGCATCCTCGTGCAGCGCATGGAAAAAGGCCTCGCCGAGGTGATCCTCGGCTTCCGCCGCGATCCGCAGGTCGGCCCGGTGGTGGTGCTCGGCATCGGCGGCGTGCTCGCCGAGATCTACAAGGACTTCGCGCTGCGGCTTGCGCCCACTAGCATCGCTGACGCCCATGCGATGATCGAGGAAGTGCGCGGCCTCGCGCTGATCCGCGGCTATCGCGGCCTGCCCAAGGGCGACTGCGCGGCGCTGGCGCAGGCGGTGGTGGCGATGTCGCAGCTCGCAGCGCTGGAAGGCCGCGTGGTCTCGGAGGCCGAGATCAATCCGCTGATCGTGAAGCGCGAGGGCGAAGGCATCGTCGCAGTCGACGGCCTGATCGTGTTCCGCGATTGATCGCGAACTCAGCGATACCGGCGATACCGGCGATACCGGCGATACCGATACCTTAACGTCCGGATGGCAGGTTACGGCGTGCGATGCGCGCCTAACCCACCATGCGTAGTGCAGCGGCTGCCGCCTTAGGACTGGATGCCGCCCATGCAGATGTACTTGATCTCCATGTACTCGTCGATGCCGTACTTGGAGCCTTCGCGGCCGATGCCTGATTCCTTGATGCCGCCGAAGGGCACGACCTCGCTCGCCATGAACGGCACGTTGACGCCGACCATGCCGTATTCGAGCGCTTCCGCGACGCGCCAGATGCGGCCGATATCGCGGCTGTAGAAATACGAAGCGAGCCCGTACTCGGTATCGTTCGCGTACTCGATCAGCTGCTTTTCATCCTTGAAGCGGAACAGCGGCGCCAGCGGGCCAAAGGTTTCCTCGCGTGCGACTTTCATCTGCTGCGTGACTTCCGCGAGTACCGTCGGCTCGAAGAACGAGCCGCCCAAAGCGTGGCGCTTGCCGCCCGCGATCACACGTGCGCCCTTGGACACGGCATCGGTAATCTGCTCCTCGACTTTCTCGACGGCCTTCACATCCATCATCGGTCCCTGGGTCACGCCAGCGTCCACACCGTTGCCGGTCTTGAGCGTCGCGACTTTCGCGGTGAGCTTCTGCGCGAACTCGTCGTAGATGCTGTCCTGCACATAGATGCGGTTGGCGCCCACGCAGGTCTGTCCGCCATTGCGAAACTTGGCGCCGAGCGCGCCCGTGACCGCGGCGTCGAGATCAGCATCGTCGAACACGACGAAGGGCGCATTGCCGCCGAGTTCGAGCGAGAGCTTCTTGACGTTGCTCGCGCACTGCGCCATCAGCAACTGGCCGATCTCGGTCGAGCCGGTAAAGGAAAGCTTGCGCACGATCTTGTTGCCGGTGAGCTCGGCGCCGATTTCGGTCGCGCTGCCAGCGATCACGTTGAACACGCCCTTGGGCACGCCGGCGCGCTCCGCGAGTTCGGCGAGCGCAAACGCCGAATACGGCGTGTAGCTCGCGGGCCTGAGCACCATGGTGCAGCCCGCGGCGAGCGCAGCGCCCGCCTTGCGCGTGATGATGGTGTTGGGGAAATTCCACGGCGTGATCGCCGCGCACACGCCGATCGGCTGCTTGATGACGACGATGCGGCGGTCGGCCGCCGGCTGCGGTATGGCGTCGCCGTAGGTGCGCTTGGCTTCCTCGGCGAACCACTCGATGAACTGCGCGCCGCTCACGACTTCCGCCTTGGACTCCGCTAGCGGCTTGCCCTGCTCGCTGGTCATCAATAGCGCGAGATCGTCCTGGTTGGCGATGATGAGCTCGTACCATTTGCGCAGGATAATGGCGCGCTCGCGTGCGAGCTTGGCACGCCACGCCGGCCATGCCGCGTTGGCGGCCTCGATGGCGCGCCGCGTTTCGGCGGTGCCCATCTTCGGCACCGTGCCGAGCTTGACGCCGGTGGCGGGATTGTTGATGGTGAAGGTGCTCTTGTTGTCGGCGTCCTGCCAGCTGCCGTCGATGTAGCACTGCTCGCGAAACAGCTTCGCGTCCTTGAGCTGAAGCTTATTGGTGGTCATGATATGCATTCCTCAGAGTTAATCTGCGCGTCAGAAAAAAATGCCCGCGCTGCGAAGCGCGGGCATTCAGGCAAACTGCAACCACAGCGCTGCGCTTACTTGTGCGGCGCACCGCCGCCTTCGATCGGGCCGGGCTTCCAGCTGTCGTAGAAGTTCGCCGGATAGGGGTACCACAGCGAACGGTAGCCCGTGACGTTGATCTCGATATCGACGCTGATCACCGTCGGCACTCCGCTGGCGAGCGCACTGCGCAGCGCCGGCGCATAGTCGTCGGCCTTGGTGACCAGGATGCCCTTAGCACCCATCGCTTCCGCCCACTTGACGAAGTCGGGGTTCCACAGCTCCTTCTCGCCGAGGATGCGGTAGTCGCACAGCGCTTCGCGCTTGTAGAGCTTGACCATGAGTTCGCGCTCGACCTGCAGCGTACGGTTGTTGAAGATCACCCAGGTGATGGGCAGCTTCTGTTCGACCGCGGTAGCGACCGTCGTGCCGCGCATCATGAACGAGCCGTCGCCCAAGAGTGCGAGCGCCGGTTTGTTGCCCTCCGCAATGCTGGCGCCGATGGCGGCGCAGGCGCTCCAGCCCATGCGGTGCATGAAGCCGCTGTGCATGATGCGGCGCGAAGAGCCCTTGAGGAACGCCGGCGCGAAGTTCAGCAGGTGGCCGGTGTCGAAAAATATCGGCATTTCGGGATTTTTTTCCGCGACCACGACGCCGGTGTCATGGCACACGCGCGCGTAGTGCAGCGGCGCGATGTTGGAGATGCGCAGATCGGCCACCGACTTGTCCCACGCCTGCTTCTCGGTTGCAATATCCTTGAGCCAGTCGGCGTGCTTGGTCACACCCGCGGCCTTCGCCGCCGGCAACAGCGCTTCCAGGCCGAGCCGGGCATCGCAGGTCAACGCCACGGCCGTGGGATAAGCGCGTCCCAGCTCGGTGGTGTCAATGTCGATGTGGATGAGCTTGGTGTTCTTCGGAATGTCGAACAACGTCCAGCCGCCGGTGTCGATGTCGGTGAAGTGCGTGCCGACGCCGATCAGCACGTCGCAGCGCTTGGCTGTGAAATTGCCGTGGCCGGTGCCGGCGCGCCCGATGCCGCCCACCGACAGCTCGTGGGATTCGGGGAAGGAGCTCTTGCCGGTCGTGGTCGTGCCCACGGGGATGCCGGTGGCTTCGGCGAACGCTTTCAGCGCGTCCCAGGCACGCGCATTGTGTATGCCACTGCCGACGACGATCATCGGCCGCTTGGCTGCCTTGAGCAGCGCCACCGCTTCAGTGACGCCTGCCGGATCCGGCGCCGGCGGATGAAATTTCATGTACGGCGCGGGATCTGGCAAATCATCCGAGATCAGCGTGTTCTGGATGTCGAACGGTATCTGGATGACCACCGGCCCGGGGCGTCCCGAATACGCGGTCTGATAGGCGCGCAGGAACATGTCGATGACGGTGTCCGGGCGCGTCACCATGAACGCGCGCTTGGTGATGGGCTTGATCGCCGCGGTCCAGTCCTCAGGACCGTTGCGATAGGCTTCCTCGATGCCGCCGCGGTCGAACCAGTGCGTGGCGCCCGCTCCGGCCAGCACCAGCATGCCGATGGATTCGTAGAACGCAGTGGCGAGCGGGGGCACGATGTTCATGTTGCCCGGGCCCACGCTGGTAGTCACGATCGGCAGCGGCGCGCCGCGCTTCATGCGCCAGTAGCCGTCCGCCATCTCGATGGCGTGGTCTTCGCTCCTCGCCGCCACGCAGCGTATCTTCGACTGGTGCACGAACGCATCGAGCAGCGCCCAGTTGCCGTGGCCGTTCACACCAAACAGGATCTCGGTGCCCATCTTGTCCAGCATTCTGGCCAGCGCCTGCGATACGGTAATCTGTCCCATCAAGAACTCCTATAGATAATGCTTCAATTCAGAGCCGACTGCGCGGCCTTATTGATTACGAGGTGAAAATCGTCGTGCAGGTCGGCAGATCGCGCGCCGATTTCAGCGAGTCGACCTTCTGCAGCAGCTCGAACAGCGCCCGCGCTTCCGCCTTCTGGTGCGTGTGCTCGGTGCACTCTGCGAATTTGGTCCACAGCTCTTCGGTGCTCAGCGGATCGTTGGCATGGCCGCGGATGAACGCGATCGGCCCGGTGTTGAGCGTCTCGCCGTTTTTGAGGCGGACCTGCACGCTCTCCGTCGGCGAGTAGACCGGATCGCGCGGATCGAATTCGTCGACGCCGATGAGCTTGACCTTGGCAAAGAAGGCCTGGATGTCGGGACGCCGCACGATTTCATCGGTGAACACGGGCACGCCCATGCGGCCGAGGATGACCGCGGCAGCCATCGCGAAGTGGCCGCTGAACTTGGCCTCGAGCCCGGTCTGCGGACGGGCGTTGCAGAGCACGGTGATCTGTCCCTTGCCCATCGTCACTTCGACGGACTCGACGTCGTCGGCCTTGATGTTGCGCCCGGCCAGCATCTTGGCGGTGGACTCGAAGGAGCGATGCATGAAATAGCAGCATGGATAGCGCTTGATCAGCAGGCTGTGCTTGACCAGGTACCAGTCCTTGCCGAGGTTCACCGGGGAATCGCGGTCCGGCGCGTTCTCGGTCGAGTAGGCGCTGAGAAAGCCCTGCGGGTGCTCGAGCGCATCGGCCGCTGCCGACATGCCAGCGGCCACCAGCCGCGTGGAAATCAATCCATTGCGCGCCGCCATCCCCGCGTGGTACGGCTTGGTCATGGTGCCAAAGTTGGAGCCCAGGCCGCCGGCGTGGCTCGCCGCCAGCGCCAGCGCTGCAGCCGCGCGCTCGGCGGGTAGCTTGTGCAGCACCGCCGCCGCTGCCGCCGCCGCCATCACGCCGAATACCGAGGTCGGGTGCCAGCCTTTGCGGTGATAATCGCGGTCGCGCCGCCACAGCTCGGACCACACCTCGTAGCCCGCGACATAAGCCGTGGCCATCTCGCGGCCGCTCGAGCCCAGCGTCTCGCCCTCGGCGAGAATCGCCGGCACCAGCACGGCGCTCGGATGCCCTGAGAGCGACTGGTCGTCGTAGTCGAGCGTGTGCGCCGCGGTGCCGTTGAGCAATGCTGCATCCGGCCCCGCGCAGTACACCGCCGACAGGCAGGCGCGCGCATCGCGCCGGCCGCCCACTTCGACGATCGTGCGCCGCACGATATCGACCACCGGTTCGTTGATGCCGACCATGATCACCGCGACGGTATCGGCGAACGCATTCCTGACCAGCTTCAGCGCCTCCTCGGGCAGCTGTTCGTACTTGATGTTCGCGAGAAACCGGCCAAGGTCGGCGGTCAATTTATTCATGTTTGGATTCCCTGCAGCTTAGTTGCGATCACAATGGTAATTTTGAAGCGGGCTCAGCGAGCGATCCACGCTCCATCTTGTTGGACTGCCGAAGCCCCTCGCACGGAGGCTCAGAGCATTGCGGACGCGTGCCGGGTGAACGCGGTTCAGCTTGGGGTCTGCAGGCTTCGCACCAGCAGCCTGCGCCCGGAAAATCAAAAAAGCGGATTATACCGTGCCTCAGGCGCGACGCGCGGATGCTGGCGCAGCGTCGGGTTTGCCATGACGGCCGCATGCACCCCGGGTGCGCGCCCCTCCATACAGGCTGCGCGCATTGTGGCGCATGCGGCGCTGCGCTAAAATCACTGCGATAGCGTATTGCTCAAGGAGAAGGCAATGGCAGAACCCAGCACAGCGCATGCCCATGCGTATAGCTTTCTGATTCAGCCGGAGGTCCGTTTTCTGGACGCGGCCGTTGCGCGGCTAATTCCCGCGGATGAACTCGGCCCCGGCGCGAAGGAAGCCGACGTCACCTATTTCATCGACCAGCAGCTGGCGAGCGTGTGGGGCATGCACGGCCGCAACTACCGCATGGGGCCTTGGCAGGAAGGCACGCCGCAGCAGGGATTTCAATCTCCGCTCACGCCGCAGGAGATTTACCGCGCGGCGATCCGTGAGACCAATATCTATTGCACCAAGCAGTACGGCAAACGCTTCGACCTGCTCACGCCAGAGCAGCAGGACGAAGTGCTGCACGCGCTGGAAGACAACAAGATCGAGCTCGAATCGCTGTCCTCGAAACTGTTTTTCGGACTGCTGCTGCGGAACACCGAGGAAGGATTCTTTGCGGATCCGATGTACGGTGGCAACCGCGACAAGGTGGGCTGGAAGCTGATCGGTTTTCCGGGCGTCGCCTCTTCGAGCTATGCCGAGCGCATGGCGGAACACAACGTGCCGTACCGCGTGGAGCCGGTGAGCATCCTTGACATCGAGCAGGGCCGCGCGCAAGTCGACGCGCAGGGCTATCCGAAGCACGTCAAGCTGAAGTAAGGCTGAGCGCGGGAGACCGGTAGCGGCATCGCGGAACCTGAAATCCCGAAATGGAGATCGAAAATCGCCTGGATTCCGGGTTCTGCCCTGACGGCCAGTCCCGGAATCACGACCTTTAATCACCATTCATCCGCCCGCTGCGGGGTGCCTAACCCGGGAACGTGGCACAATACCCCCTAGTCCCGCACCTTAGCATCCCCACCATGTTCGAAAATCCGTTCAGGAAAGACCCCGTCGCATCCGCGCCGAAGGAAACGCCGCAGCCGCACGCTGCGCAGGCTGCGCCAGAACTTTCGCCCGAGGAAGTGAAGGCTTGGCAGGAACGGATAGCGGCGGCCCAATCCGATGATGCGCTGCTGCTGCAACTCGCGCACGAAGCGCCGAATGTGGACCTCAAGCTCGCCGCGCTGCACGCCCTGACGCAGGAAGAATCGCTACGGCAGGCGATGCGCGAATTTCGCGACCACGACAAGCGCCTGCTGCGCGCCGCAAAAACGCACTGGCAGGCGGTGCGCAACAAACGCGAAACCATAAGCGAAGCCGAAAGCTTGATCGCAACTGCGCGCACGCTGCTGGCGCAGGAAGTGGTTCCCGCCAATCGCGTCGCCGAGCTCGATCGCTCATGGGGCGCGCTCGATGCCGCACTGCTCGACCCAGCGCTGCACGCGCAATTCCCGCCGCTGCGCGCCGAGTTGGGCACGCGCGTGCGCATGCGCGGCGAAGGCGAACAGGCAATCACGCGCTGGGTCGCCGCGGTGGACACTGCAGTTGCCGAACTGCGCGCAAGCCTCGCCGACCTGGCGCAGGGCGTCGCATCGCCGATGAAAGCCGAAAGCCTGGCCGCCGGCCTGCTGGAATTGCTCGGCAGCGTCGCGGACGAAGGCGATGTGCGCTGCATCGAGAAAGGCGAAAGCGCCAAGCGCGCGCTGGCGCTCGCTTCGAGCGTCGCGCAGCGCGCCGAATTTCTCACCTCGCTGCCCGCGCCCGGCGTGGGCGACGCCGCTGCAGAGAAAGCAAAGACCGCCCAGTGGCGTGAATTCCCCGAAGTTGCCGACGGAGAATTGCAATCCGTACTGGCGAACCGCTACGCGGAGTGGCGCAATGACTGGCAGCGCGAACACAACGAGCGCCGCGCGCACGAACACGAACACACAGCCGAGCAAAGCAAGCAGCGCCTGAGCGCGCTCACGCGCGAGGTCGAGGCGGCGGAAGCGGCGCACGCCGCAGGACAGGTCGCTGAGCTCACGCGACTGATGACGGTGATCGATCGTGCGCTCAAGCGCGGCGCAGTGGATGGCGCGCTCAATCAGCGCATCGCGATCCTGCGCGCGGAGCAGCTGCGTTTGCGCGACTGGCAGCGCTGGGGCGGCGGGCAGGCGCGCGAAGAACTGGTGGCCGAGGCACAGGCCCTGGCCACGACGGGCGCCGGCAAGATCGCGGTGAAAGCACACGCCGAAGCGATCGACAAATTGCGCGAGCGCTGGAAGGAGCTGGACAAGCTCGGCGGGGCGACCAGCAAGCCGCTGTGGCTGTCCTTTGACAGCGCGCTGAAGAGCGCTTATGCGCCGGTGGCTGCGCATCTTGAAAAACTCAAGGCCGCGCGCACCGAGAACCTGCAGGCACGCAATCAGATCATCGATGGGCTGAAGGAAGCCGCGCAGAAATTCTTTCCCGCCGCCGCAGAAGGAACCGCTGCTGTAGCAGAGGGAACCGCTGCTGCAGTTAAGCCCGACCTGAGAATCGTCGCGCGCACGCTCGAGGAAGCGAAAGTCGCGTGGCGCAAGCTGGGCCCGATCGAGCACACCGTGCCGCGCAAAGCGCAGCAGGGCGATGGCTCGGTCAGCGCACGTTACGCCAAGGCAACACAGGCCCTGGAAGCACCGCTCGCACAGGCCTATCAGGAAGCGACGCGCGAACGCGAACAGCTCATCGCCGCCGCCCGCACCCTGGCCGGCGCAGAACAGCGCGACGTGGTGCGCAAGGTGCAGGAACTGCAGGCGCAGTGGCAGGCCCACGCCAAGGCGCTGCCACTGCCGCGACGCGAGGAAAATAATCTGTGGACGGCGTTCAAGGCGGCGACCGATGCGATCTTCGCCGAACGCGACGCGGCGCGTGCGGCCAAGGAAGCCGAATTCGGCGACCGCATCAAGGCGCGCACCGACATCATGGCGCGCGTAGTCGCTCTAGCCTCCAGCAGCGATTCCTCGGAGATCAAGCGCGTGATGTCCGAATCAGAGACTGCATGGCGCGCCGCGCCGAACTTTGCCGGCCCGCAGGCGGTCAAGCTCGAGACGCGCTACCGCGCGGCACGCGACGCCGCCCGCAAACGGCTGGCCGAGCTTGCCACCCATGCGCTGCAGGCATGCTACGATGCGCTGCTCTCGGCGATGGCGCTGTGCGGCGAGCGCGAAACCGCCACGGATTCCGGCACGGAGCCGACAGCCGATCTGCAAGCGCGCTTCGACGCGATCGCGGATTTTCCGCCGGCCTGGAAGGCCAAGCTCGAAACGCGGCTCAAAGGCGCTGCCCCGTCCGGGGAGAAGCTGCCGGAGATTCTGCTCAACCTGGAAGCCGCGTGCGGCATCGAAAGCCCTGAGGAATTCCACGCTGCCCGCCAGGCGCTGAAGCTGCGCGCACTCAAGGCCGCAATGGAAGCCCGCCAGGCCACCGTGGTCACGCCGGCCGATATCGAGCGCTGGCTGCTCGATGCAGCTGCGACGCCGCGTCCCGACGACGCGTCGCGCGAACGCCTCACGAAGATCATCGCCGCGGTGCGGGTGCGCCGGACCGCGTAGCCCGCCACAGGTTAATACCTCAGTACGCTAGTGTAGTGCTTCGTAATTAATGGAACTAACCGTAATTCGTCGAATCCAAAGATTATCAGATGCGCTTGGAAGGCGGCGATGCGAGTGGCAAGTACGATTGAACTGGACTACGCGGAGCGGGAGAAACTGGTGAAGCTG
>CAIVHG010000014.1 GCA_903905655.1 uncultured beta proteobacterium
AAGAAGCTCGACGCTGCAGCGCTGACTACCTACCGCCTGTTCCCTGACATGCTGCCCATGACCACGCAGGTGCAGATCGCGTGCGATACAGCCAAGGGCGTGGTGGCGCGACTGGCTGGGGTGGAGATTCCGGTGCACGAGGACAACGAGAAGACTCTGGCCGATTTGAAAGCGCGTATTGCGAAAACCATCGCGTTCATCCAGGCCGTGCAGCCCGAGCAAATCGATGGCACCGAAGACAAGGATATCGTGATTAAGCGCGGTGATAAGGAAACCCGGTACAAAGGCATGCAATTCCTACTCGGCCATGCACTTCCCAATTTCTATTTTCATGTCACCACCGCCTACAATATCCTGCGGCACAACGGCATCGAGATTGGTAAGCGCGACTACCTGGGCAATCCTTAGGCGACCTCAGCGGCCGACTAGCCGAAGGTGAGACGCGCCGTGACGTACCGATGTGAGCGTGCGTGATTCTAAAAATTACCGCTGCTAGATCCGGCCGCCAGCGAGCGCACCTTCATACAGTGCCTCTGCGATCATGCGAGGCTCGATGCAATCGCCAATGACATAGACCTCAGGTACCTTCGCCCGCAGCTGATCCAACCAGGTAGGCTGTGGAAGCGAACCGCGCGCGAGCACGACGAGATCTGCTCTAATCACTTCTTCGCTGCCGTCCGCCGCGACGACGATGGCGTTGCCGTCCATCAGTTTGCGCACATCGCAGAGTGTGCGCAGTGTTACTCCCAGCTTGCGCAAGCGGGCGAGCAGCGGGGTGCGGTAGCTCTCGACAACATCGCCGGCCAGGGCTTCGGCCGGCGAGCGAGAAATCAGGGTGACGCGATTGCCGCGCTCGGCAAGAAACTCCGCAGTTTCGCAACCCATTTGCCAACCACCCAACACAACCACCGCCAGATCGTTTGCTGGCGGATGCCCCTCCAGCACGTCCCAAGCTGAAACCAGTTGGCCCGTGCGCGCGCCTGGCAGTTGCTCATCGCGCGGACGGGCGCCGGTAGCGACCACGATCGCATCGACTTCGCCTTCGGTCAGCGCTTCAGGCCGAAATGTAGTTGAGACGGACAACGCGACACCGGCCTTGCGCGTCTGCGCGACGAGGAATGCTCTCAGCCACTCGATCTTCTGCTTGTGCGGAGGCAACGCGGCAAGGCGGAGCTGGCCCCCCAACTCGGGGCCGCTCTCGAACAACGAAACACGGTGGCCGCGCGCGGCAGCAACGCGCGCCGCCTCAAGGCCCGCGGGCCCGCCACCTACGACGACGACATTCTTGACCACAAGCGCCGGCTTGATAGCAGCAAATTCGCGCTCACGCCCAACTTCCGGATTCACTAGGCAGCGAATGGGCCGCGTGAGCCTGGGCGCGAGTCGGCAGTAGTCACAGGAAAGGCAATAGCGAATCTCGTCGTCCCTGCCCGAGCAGGCTTTGGCAGGCCAGTCTGGATCGGCAAGTAAGGGCCGCGCCAGCGCGATGAAGTCAGCCTTGCCTTGTGCCAGAACGTCTTCGGCAAATTGTGAGTGACGGATTTCCCCGACGACGATGACGGGTACGACGACATGCTGCTTGATGGTCGCGGCATAGCCGGTG
>CAIVHG010000015.1 GCA_903905655.1 uncultured beta proteobacterium
ATGTTCGGACCTTCGGTCTTGCTGCCCTTGGGGCCGAATTCGAAGATGCGGTGCGTGTAATCCCAGTAGTCATCCAGGGTCTCGCCCTTGTAGGCAAACACCGGCGTTCCCTGCACTGCCAGGGCCGCAGCGGCGTGGTCCTGCGTGGAGAAGATGTTGCACGAAGCCCAGCGCACTTCTGCGCCCAGCGCGACCAGGGTCTCGATCAGCACCGCGGTCTGAATCGTCATGTGCAAGGACCCCGTGATGCGGGCGCCCTTGAGCGGCAGCGTGCTCTTGAATTCCTCGCGCACTGACATGAGGCCGGGCATCTCGGTCTCGGCAATGGCGATTTCCTTGCGGCCGAAATCGGCCTGATTCAGATCGGCGACTTTGTAGTCGGTAAAACCTTTGGGTGCGGCGTGCATCACGCCCTCCTTTCCCAGTGTCAGAAAAAAGTTCGTGAGCGCCGTTGCAATTGGATACCCCGAGCCTGGCGGACGCGCTAGAGGGCGGCCGTCGCAACGCTCCTCGGGGACCGGCATTTTAACGAATCGCCGCGCGCAACGCTAGCCCCGCTTGGCGGTGCGGTCTACTGGGCGATTAGTTGGTAGTGAAAGGCGCTCGCGGTTGCGCGGCGCGCGTTCTGGGATAGAACGCTGAGGGGCCGACCCCGACGCGCTGCGTCGGGGTCGGCGGTGATGCTAGCCTACTTCGCGTCAGCGGCCAGCGCTGCCGCCTTGTCGGTGGCTTCCCAGGTGAATTCCGGCTCGTCGCGTCCGAAATGGCCGTAGGAGGCGGTCTTCAGGTAGATCGGACGCAGCAGGTTGAGCGATTGGATGATGCCCTTGGGCCGCAGGTCGAAATGCTTCTCGACCAATTTCGCGATCTTCTCGTCGGCGATCTTGCCGGTGCCGAAGGTATCGACCAGGATGCTCACCGGGCGCGCGACGCCGATCGCGTACGCCACTTGCACCTCGCACTTGCTCGCGAGCTTGGCGGCGACGATGTTTTTCGCGACGTAGCGCGCGGCGTAAGCAGCTGAGCGGTCGACCTTGGACGGATCCTTGCCGGAGAATGCGCCGCCGCCGTGGCGCGAGTAGCCGCCGTAGCTGTCGACGATGATCTTGCGGCCGGTGAGCCCAGTGTCGCCGAGGGGGCCGCCGATCACGAAGCGCCCGGTCGGGTTGATCAGGAACTTGGTGTCGGCCATCAGCATGCCTTTGGGGAACACCGGTTTCACGATCTGCTCGATCACCGCTTCCTCGATCTGCGCGTGCGTCACGTCCGGATCGTGCTGCGTGGAGATCACCACGGTGTCGATTCCGATGGGCTTGCCGTTGTCATAGCGCACCGTCACCTGGGACTTGGCATCCGGCCGCAGCCATGGCAGGCGGCCATCTTTCCGGAGTTCGGCCTGGCGCTCCATCAGGCGGTGGGAGTAATAGATCGGCACCGGCATCAGTTGCGGCGTCTCGTCGCACGCATAGCCGTACATCAGGCCCTGATCGCCTGCGCCCTGTTCCAGGTCCAGGCCTTTGCCTTCATCCACGCCCTGTGCGATGTCCACCGACTGTTTGTCGAAGGCGGTGAGCACGGCGCAGGTGGCGTAATCAAACCCTACGTCCGAGCTGTCGTAGCCGATGTTCTTGATGACTTCGCGCGCGATTACGCCGTAATCGACGGTCGCGTTCGTGGTAATCTGCCCCGCCATGACGACTAGGCCGGTGGCGACCATGGTCTCGGCCGCGACCCGGCCGTATTTGTCCTGCGCTAAGATAGCGTCGAGGACGGCGTCCGAGATCTGGTCCGCAACTTTGTCGGGATGACCTTCGGATACCGATTCAGAAGTGAAGAGAAAACCGCTCATCGCATGCCCGCCATTAGAGTCATAAAGCGCGAAATTATAGCAGAAGCCTTGGGTTCATAAGCCATGCCCTACGTAGCTCCACTTACCACTGCCCGCAGAATGCCGCACGCATGCGCGCCGGCCTAGTGCTCATCTGGCTGCTGCATTTCCTGCCGCTGGCCATGCTGGCGCGGCTAGGCACGGTGCTCGGCAGCCTCCTGTATGCGGTGGTGGGCAAGCGCCGTGAGGTCGTGTTGGTGAACCTTGCGCTGTGCTTTCCCGAGCTCAGCGCAGCTGCGCGCCGCCAGCTCGCGCGCGAGCATTTCCAGGCATTCGCGCGCAGCGTGCTCGCTCACGGCATCCTGTGGTGGGGATCCAAAGAGCAGGTATGCGACCTGGTCCAGATCGAAGGGCTGGAGCACTGGCGCGGCCTGGGCGGGCGGCCGGTGATACTGCTGGCGCCGCATTTCGTCGGGCTGGACATGGGCGGCATCCGGCTCGCCGCCGACTACCGGCTCAACTCCGTCTACAGCCGGCAGAAGAGCCCGGCCGCGGACGCGATCATGATCCACGGGCGCACGCGCTTCGGGCAGACCACGCTCTACGCGCGGCAGGACGGCATCCGGCCGATGGTCAAGTCGCTCAAGAGCGGCGAGCCGTTTTATTACCTGCCGGACATGGATCTGGGCGCACGCGACTCGGTATTCGCGCCGTTCTTCGGGGTGCCGGCCGCCACCATCACGGGGCTGTCGCGGATCGCCAGGCTCGCCGGCGCGGTCGTGGTGCCGTGCGTGACGCGCGAGCGCGCAGACGACTCCGGTTACGTGGTGCGGCTGTATCCGGCATGGTCCGATTTTCCGAGCGCGGACCTGGAAGCGGATGCGCGCCACATGAATGCGTTCATCGAAGAGCGCGTGCGCGAAATGCCTAGCCAATACTATTGGCTGCACAAACGCTTCAAGACGCGGCCGCCGGGTGAGCCCAGTCCTTATCAATGAATGCCACTCATGCCGGCGCGAGACGGCTAAAATAGCGTCATGATGCGCCGCTGCCACGATCGCCGGACCTCGCCGTGTATTTGAATCCGTCGCGCGAGGAGCGCTGCGCGCTGCTCAGGCGCGTGAAGAACATCGCCGTGGTCGGCTTGTCCCCCCATCTCTCGCGCCCCAGCCACGGGGTGTCGGCCGCCATGCAGGGCTTTGGCTATCGCGTGATCCCGGTGCGTCCCGGCGTCGATCAGGTGCTCGGGGAGCGGGCTTATGCGCGCCTTGCAGACGTCCCGCTGCCGATCGATCTGGTCAACGTGTTCCGTTCTGAAGAGTATATCGACGGCATCGTCGACGAATGCTTAGCACTCGGCTTGAAGGCGCTGTGGATCCAGGAGGGCATCGTCAACGAACCGGCAGCCCTGCGCGCGCGCGCCGGCGGCATGACCGTGGTCATGGACCGCTGCATCTACCGCGACTACAAGTTTGACTGCGCGGCGCAGAAAGAGTCGCGATGAAGCTCAGGTTCACCAAAATGCACGGGCTGGGCAACGACTTCGTGGTGTTCGACACCACGCGCGCTCCGCTCGCGCTCCAGCGCGATCAACTGCGCCGCATCGCCGACCGGCACTTCGGCGTAGGCTGCGACCAGATACTGCTGGTCGAAGCCGCGCACATGGCCGGCACCGATTTCCATTACCGCATCTACAACGCCGATGGCGGCGAGGTCGAGCAATGCGGCAATGGCGCGCGCTGTTTCGCACGCTATGTGCGCGATCGCGGGCTCACCGCCAAACAGGAGATCCGGGTTGGCACCCTGGCTGGCGTGATCGTCGCACGTATCGAAGCGGACGGCGATGTGACTATCGACATGGGGGTTCCGGAATTTGAGCCCGCGCGCATCCCGTTCGATGCGCCGCGCCGCGCGCCGACCTATCAGTTGGAAGTCGCAGGCGAAATGCTGGAGATCAGCGCGCTTTCCATGGGCAATCCACACGCGGTGCAGGTGGTGGAGGATAGCGAGCGCGCTGCGGTGGCCATCCAGGGTCCCGCCATCGAGTCCCACCCGCGCTTCCCGCAGCGCGTGAACGTGGGTTATATGCAGGTGCTCGCGCGGGACCAGATCCGGCTGCGGGTCTACGAGCGCGGCGCGGGCGAGACGCTCGCCTGCGGCACCGGAGCCTGCGCCGCGGTAGTCGCCGGCATCCAGCGTGGACTGCTGGACCAGCGCGTGCAAGTGGCTACGCACGGTGGCGACCTCAGTATATTATGGGAAGGCGAAGGCCATTCCGTGCGCATGACCGGACCGGCCGTCACGGTCTTCGAAGGCGAAATCGACATATAAAAGAAGGGCAGCTATGACACCGGAAGAAGTCGTGGAATTTCTCAAGCAGCACCCGGAGTTCTTTGAGCAGCACGCCGATTTCCTGGCAACTGTATTCGTGCCTCATCCCTATGGCGGGCGCGCGATTTCGATCGGCGAGCGGCAGGTGCTCACCCTGCGCGAAAAGAACAAGCTGCTCGAGGGCAAGCTGCGCGAGTTGATCGAATACGGCGAACAGAACGACGCGATCAGCGAAAAACTGCACCGGCTGACGCTGTCGCTGATCTCCGCGTCCGATGCCGCTGCAGTCACGGCGGCTTTGTATTTGCACCTGCGCGAGGATTTCGCGGTGCCGAACATCGTGCTGCGGCTGTGGCCGCAGGACGTGTCGTCCGGACTGCCCGAATTTGTCGCGGTGAGCGCAGAAGCGCGCGACTTTGCCGCGAGCCTCCAGCACCCCTATTGCAGCGCGCACGCCATGGTCGACACCGCGGCCTGGTTCGGGGAACAGGCGCCGCTCTTGCGTTCCTTCGTCTACGTGCCCCTCAAGCGTGAGCAGACCAACGGCGTGCTGGTGCTGGCGAGCACGGACCAGCAGCGGTTTTATCCCGAGATGGGCACGCTCTATCTGCAGCGCCTGAGCGAACTCACTTCGTCAGCTCTTGCGCGCTATCTAGCGTAGGCAGCCGAACCTCAAAAGTGTGAAGCCCGCGACCGCAAACGCCGAACCAAACACCGCGCAGCGCTACCTGCAGCAATTCCTCGGGCACCTGCAGAGCGAGCGGCGCCTGAGCGAGCAGACGGTGGTGGCCTACGGGCGCGACATCGCAGCGCTCATCGAGTTTGCAGGAGCAACGCCGCTCGCCGAACTGCAAGTGCACGACGTGCGGCGTTTGGTTTCGAAGCTGCACGCGCGCGGCCTGGATGGACGCAGCCTTGCGCGCATGCTTTCCGCGTGGCGCGGCTTTTATCGTCATCTGGGGCGCGACCATGGTTGCGCCTCCAATCCCTGCCTGGGAGTGCGCGCGCCGCGATCGAAGAAAAGCCTGCCGCAGGCGCTGTCGCCCGACGAAGCAGCGCGGTTGATGGCGCTCCCGGACGACGCTGCGCTCGCGGTGCGCGACAAGGCGATGTTCGAACTGTTCTATTCCTCGGGGCTGCGCTTGTCGGAACTCACCGGCCTGGCGCTGGGCGACATCAATTATGCGGACGCCACCGTGCGCGTGACGGGCAAGGGCGCCAAGACCCGCATCGTACCGGTCGGCAGTTTTGCGCTCGCCGCACTGCGCGCGTGGCTGGAACAGCGCAGTTCCTGGGCCGCGGCTGCGGGCGATGCCTTGTTCGTGAGCCGCAGCGGGCGGCCGCTGATGCCGCGCGCGGTGCAGTATCGCATCAAGCAATGTGGGCTCCGGCAGGGCCTCGCGGCCGACGTGCATCCGCACATGCTGCGCCACTCCTTCGCCTCCCACGTGCTGCAGTCGAGCGGGGATTTGCGCGCCGTGCAGGAGATGCTGGGCCATGCGAGCATTTCCACTACGCAGGTCTACACGCATCTGGACTTCCAGTACCTCGCCAAGGCCTACGATAAGGCTCATCCGCGGGCGAAGAAAAAGAGCTGAAGCGCGCAGCGCTGTTTCAGCACACAAAGGGCATACCGCCCGCATAGGTACCGATGAAAAAGCTCATTCTCAAAGCGGGCCGCGAGAAATCGCTGAAGCGCCGCCATCCCTGGATCTTCTCCGGCGCCGTGGCGCGGCTCACCGGCGAGCCGCAATCGGGCGACACGATCGAGCTGCAGAGCAGCGACGGCGAATTCCTGGGGATGGCCGCGTACAGCGCGCAGTCGCAGATCGTCGCGCGCCTGTGGGACAGCGCGCACTGCGAGATCGACGCGGCGTTTTTTCGCGGGCGCATCGCGCGTGCAATCGCACTGCGCACGCGGCTCGCGCCGCACGCGCATGCAGTGCGCCTGGTGCATGCCGAGTCCGACGGCCTGCCCGGCGTGATCGTCGACCGCTACGGGGATGTAGTGGTGCTGCAGTTGTCGAGCGCCGGCGCGATGCGCTGGCGCGACGCGATCGCCGATGCCATCGAGCAGCTGGTGCAGCCGCGCACCATCTACGAGCGCTCGGATGCCGAGGTGCTGCATTTGGAGGGCATAGAGCCGGTCGTGGGCGTGCTGCGCGGCGCGCCGCCGCCTGCGGACCTGGCGGTCGAAGAAGAAGGTTTGAAATTTCACGTCGACGTGCCGCACGGGCACAAGACGGGGTTTTATCTGGACCAGCGCGCCAACCGCCTGCGCCTGCGCGAACTCGCGAAAGATCGCAGCGTGCTCGACTGCTTCTGCTACAGCGGCGGCTTCACCCTCAACGCGCTCGCCGGCGGCGCGGCGCAGGTAACCTCCGTCGACAGTTCCGGCGGGGCGCTCGAACTTCTGCAGCGCAATGTGGCGCTCAACGGGCTCGCCTCACCCGAGCTCATCGAAGCCGATGTGTTCCAGTGCCTGCGCAAGATGCGCGATCAGGCGCGGCATTTTGATGTGATCATCCTGGATCCGCCGAAGTTCGCGCCGACCAGCGCGCACGCGCCCAAAGCGGCGCGCGCTTACAAGGACATCAACCTGCTCGCCTTCAAGCTGCTCGCCCCCGGCGGGCTGCTGTGCACCTATTCGTGCTCGGGTGGGGTTACGCGCGATCTGTTTCAAAAAATAGTCGCTGGCGCCGCACTCGACGCGGGTGTGGATGCGCAGATCGTAGCCCACCTGAGCGCGGGACCCGACCATCCGGTGGCGTTGCATTTTCCGGAGAGCGAGTACCTCAAGGGATTGATCTGCCGCGTACCCTAGCACCCGGGTTCTAATGGCGATGGTGTGTAGGCGGCACCGGGTCTACGCCGCCCGCATGCCACGGGTTGCAGCGCAGGAGCCGCCGCACGGCCAGCCATGATCCGCGCAGCGCGCCGTGGCGCGCGACCGCCTCCGCCGCGTATTCGGAACAGCTCGGATAAAAGCGGCACTGCCCTCCCACAAACGGGCTCAGGCACCATTGATAGAGCCGGATCAGGAACAGCAGGATCGGTTTCATGAGGGCAGGGCGCGGCGACCAGGCGGATTCTGCGGCCAGTATATAACGGGCACCGCCGCGGTCCGCGGCTTTGCAATTCCACGCGTCTTATGCTGTAATGCGCTCCCGTTCCTCGCTGGCCATAGTTCATCCCGATCGCCATGTTGATGAAGCGCGCCCTGTTGCGGATCATGCTGGCAGTCACGCTGCTCGCCGCGCAGCAGCTGGCGCTCGCACACGGGGTATGGCACATCCAAGACCGGCTGCCAGCGTGCTCCCAACTCCACGACACGGACAAGCATAACGCGCAGTTCGGCGCCTGTGATTTTCACAATGCGTTTACCGAGGTGCTCGGCGCCGTCAACTCGGGCGCATCGATGCCGGCGCTCGCACTGAACCTCGCCGAGCGCGCCATCGAGTTCGCGCGTCCCTCTGTTCACTCGCTGCTAATCGTCCCCGCTTCGCGCGGCCCGCCCGCACTCCTCTGACATCGCACCGGGGGCATCCGCGTTTGCGCGGTTGCTGAAGCTGTGTCCAGAGGAGAGCTCATGTGCATAAACGAACACTGATCGCGGCAGCGATCGCATGGTCATTTTTATTCGCGGGCCCGGCGCTCGCGCAGGATAGCGAACTCGCCAAGATCCGCGCAGAGATCCAGCAAATGAAGGATGCGTACGAAAAGCGCATCCGGATGCTGGAACAACGCCTGTCGGACGCGGAGTCGCGGGCGGCCAGCGCAGATGCGACAGCTACCAAAGCCGAAGCTGCCGCTGGCAATGCGCAGGCCGCGGTGGCAGCAGCGGGCGCACGCCAGAGTTCGGAGGGCGCATTCAATCCCGCGGTATCGCTGATATTGCAGGGCACGTATGCGCGCACTACTCAGGATCCGAACCGTTACGCGATCACCGGATTCGTCCCCTCGGGCGGCGAAGTCGCGCCGCCCAAGCGCAGCTTCGGGCTGCAGGAAACCGAACTCGCCATCGCCGCCAACATTGACCCCTATTTTCGCGGCATGGCGATCGCTGCGCTCGCGCCCGAGGGTGGCGTGACCATTGAGGAAGCTTTTTTTCAGACGCTCGCCATCCCCGACGGATTCACGGTCAAGGGCGGACGCTATTTTTCCGCGCTCGGTTACCTCAACGAGCAGCACCAGCACGCATGGGATTTTCAGGATGCGCCGCTGGTGTACAAGGCATTCCTGGGCAACCAGCTGCAGCAGGATGGGCTGCAGCTGAAGTGGGTCGCGCCTACCGATCTATTTGTCGAGCTTGGAGCAGAACTCTCTTCAGGCGCCAGGTTTCCCGGCAGCGACCGCAATAAGAACGGGATCGGCGGCAGCACGCTGTTCGGCCATTTGGGCGGCGACATTGGCGATAGCACTGCATGGCGTGCCGGCGCTTCGTATTTTAGGACCTCGTCCAGCAGCCGCAGTTATCAGGACAGCAATGCGGCAGGCGCAGCCACCACCAACACCTACAGCGGCGGCTCCCGGCTGTGGGGATTGGACGGCGTGCTCAAGTGGGCGCCCACCGGCAATGCCACCTATAACAATTTAAAACTGCAGGGCGAATACTTCCGTCTGCAGCAGGATGGAACGCTCAGCTATCTCGCAACCGGCCCTGCGCTGACGAGTTACTTTAATGACAGGCAATCGGGCTGGTATACGCAAGCCACCTGGCAGTTCTATCCGGCCTGGCGTGTGGCTTACCGCTACGACCGGCTGTCCTTTGGCACTTTGAGCAACGGCATCGTCAACAATGGCATGGGGGGACTCACCGCAGCCGACTTTCCGGTGCTGGCTGCTTACAACCCGACGCGCAGCACGCTCATGTTCGACTGGAGCCCGACCGAATTCAGCCGTATCCGTTTGCAGTTCTCATCTGATAAGTCGCGCTTCAATGCGAGCGACAATCAGCTCGTGCTGCAGTACCTCTACAGCCTGGGCGCGCACGGCGCTCATAAATTCTGATGTGCAGGAATACGGAGATGAGGATGAAGCGATGGATAGTTTCATGCGTGCTGGTTACGCTGTGGTTCCTGATGCCGGCCGCGCAGGCCGCACTCAACATCTTTGCGTGCACGCCTGAATGGGGTGCGCTCGCAAAAGAACTCGCCGGCGATAAGGCGTCGATCTACGTTGCCACCAACGCGCTGCAGGATCCGCATCACGTCGAAGCGCGCCCCAGCCTGATCGCGCGCGCCCGCAGCGCCGATCTTGTTGTCTGCACCGGCGCCGAGTTGGAGATCGGCTGGCTGCCGCTGGTGCTGACGCAGGCCGGCAATCCAAAAATACAGCAGGGGCAGCCCGGTTATTTCGAGGCTGCGCGCCAGGTCACGTTGCTGGAAGTGCCCACTGTGCTGGATCGTGCGCAAGGCGATGTGCATGCGGCAGGCAATCCGCATCTCCAGCTTGATCCGCGCAATATCGCCAGGATCGCCGCCGCGCTGACCGAACGCCTGGCGCAGCTCGATCCCGCGCAGGCGGCCGATTACCGCGCCCGCGGCAAGGCCTTTGCCGAGCGTTGGCAGCAGGCGATCGCGCGCTGGGAAAAAGAGGCGGCGCCGCTGAAAGGCATGCCGATCGTCGTCTATCACAAGAACATGACGTACCTCGAGCACTGGCTCGGCCTGCGTGAAGTCGGCGCGCTCGAGCCCAAGCCGGGGCTGCCGCCGACGACCTCCAGCCTAGGCGAGTTGCTCGAGCGCCTCAAGAAGGATCCGGCGAAGGCGGTGGTGCGCGCGGCATACAACGAACCGCGTGCCGGAGAATGGCTGTCCGGTCAGGCGAAGATCCCGCAGGTCACGCTGCCTTTCACGGTGGGCGGCGATGAACAATCCAAAGATCTGTTTGCGTTTTTCGACGACACCATTGCGCGGCTGCTGGCGGCGGCCAAATGAATAGCGCCGCCATCGACTTCACCATCCTGTGGCCCGCGTTCATCGCGGGGCTCCTGGTAGCCGCCACTCACGTGCCGCTCGGCATCCAGGTCTTGAAGCGCGGCATCGTGTTCATCGATCTGGCGATTGCCCAAATCGCCGGCCTCGGTGTCATCGGCGCCGACTGGCTGGGTTTTGAAGCCCAGGGCTGGGCGGTGCAGGTCGCAGCACTCGCGGCCGCGCTCGCCGGTGCACTGCTGCTCACCTGGACCGACAAGCGCTGGCCGCAGGTGCAGGAGGCGCTGATCGGAGTCGTCTTCATCCTCGCCGCGAGCGGCGCGCTGATCCTGCTCGCCAGCAATCCGCACGGCGCCGAGCATCTCAAAGATCTCCTGGTCGGCCAGATTCTGTGGGTCCCGGTGGTGCGCCTGCTGCCGGTAGCGATCGCCTACGCGGCGATCCTGGTGTGCTGGTTCGTATGGGGCGAGCGCATGGGACGCGTCGGCTTTTATATGCTGTTCGCCTGCGCGGTCACGGTGTCGGTGCAGCTGGTCGGGCTGTATCTGGTGTTCACGACGCTGATCGTGCCTGCGCTCGCCACGCGCGAGCTCGCGCGCCGGCGGCTGCCTGCTGCCTACGCGCTCGCCGCGGCGGGTTATGCGCTGGGCCTTGCGGTCTCGGCCTGGTCCGACTGGCCCTCCGGACCCGCCATCGTGTGGGTCATGAGCGCGCTGGCTGCGGTCGTGTTCTGGCGGGTTGCACGCCGCGCTTCAAGTGGTGCAGCCAATTGATCGCGGCTGCGCTGCGGGCGCTGGCCAACTGTTACAGTTCACGATAAAGTGGGATAGAGACCCGAGTACAACTAATGCATAGCCACGTACATCATCCGCACGCTTCCGAGCATCATGCCTCCGCTGCGGGCAACGGCATGGGGCGCGCGTTCGCGATCGGCATCGCGCTCAACGTGGTGTTCGCGCTCGCCGAATGGGTGCTCGGCGTCACCGCGAATTCGCTCGCCCTGGTTGCCGATGCGACGCACAACTTCAGCGACGTATTGGGTCTGCTGCTGGCGTGGGGCGCATCCGTCCTTGCCAGACGTCCGCCCTCGGCGCGCTTTACCTACGGGCTGCGCGGCTCGACCATACTCGCGGCGCTCACCAATGCCATGATCCTGCTCGCTGCGACCGGCGGCATCGCGTGGGAAGCCCTGCGCCGTCTAAATAGCACGGGCGCCGTCAACGAGCAGCTGGTGATCTGGGTGGCTGCGCTCGGCGTCGTGGTGAATACCGCTACCGCGTTGTTGTTTCTTGCGCAGCGTAAATCCGATCTCAATATCCGCGGCGCTTTTCTGCACATGGCGGCTGACGCGGGCGTGTCGCTGGGCGTAGTCGCAGCCGGCATCGCCATGATCTACACCGGGTGGACCTGGCTCGATCCGGTCATCAGCCTGATGATCGTGCTCGTCATCTTCATCGGCACCTGGGGCATGTTGCGCGAGTCGCTGCAACTCGCGCTGCATGCGGCGCCGACCAGCGTGGATCCGGCCGCGGTGCGGCGCTATCTGGAGGAACTCCCGGGTGTAACTGAAGTCCATGATCTGCACGTATGGGCGATGAGCACCACCGAAACCGCGCTCACCGCGCATCTCGTCATGCCGGGCGGCCATCCCGGCGACGCGTTCTTCGCCGATGCGGTGCACGAGATCGAAGAGCACTTCAAGATCGGACATGCGACGCTGCAGACCGAGATCGGCACGCCAGCGCATCCGTGCGTGCTGGCGCCCGACCGCGTGGTGTGAGCGCTGCGGGCGTTAATCGTGCCTAAACGGCCGTGGTTAAAGCCGCAGCGGCCGGTTGAACTTACCCTAGTATAATAAGCGCATGGATCAATTTCACGGCACCACCATCATATCGGCACGGCGCGGCAACCGCGTTGCGCTCGGCGGCGACGGCCAGGTCACTTTCGGTAACGTCGTGCTCAAGTCCAGCGCGCGCAAAGTGCGGCGCCTGTACGAGGACAAGCTGATCGCGGGATTCGCAGGCGGCACGGCCGATGCCTTCACGCTGTTCGAACGCTTCGAAGCGAAGCTCGAAAAGCACCAGGGCAATCTGCTGCGCTCGGCAGTCGAGCTCGCGAAGGACTGGCGCACCGACCGCATACTGCGCCGGCTGGAGGCGATGCTCGCGGTCTGCGACCGCCAGACCTCGCTGCTCATTTCGGGCAACGGCGACGTGCTCGAGCCCGAGCACGGCATCGTCGCGATCGGCAGCGGCGGCCCTTATGCGCAGGCGGCGGCGCGCGCTCTGCTCGACCACACGGATATGCCACCCGAGGTGATCGTCAAGCGCGCGCTCGAGATCGCCGGCGATATCTGCATCTACACCAATCAGCAGCACGTCGTCGAAGTGCTGGAGTGAAAGGTAGGCGTCAGCCTCCCGTTCACGGCCCCACGTTATGAGTCAAATGACCCCACAGGAAATCGTACACGAGCTCGACAAGCACATCATCGGGCAGGATGCGGCCAAGCGCGCGGTGGCGATCGCGCTGAGAAACCGCTGGCGCCGGCAGCAGGTCGCGGATCCTTTGCGCCAGGAAATCACGCCCAAGAACATCCTCATGATCGGGCCGACCGGCGTCGGCAAGACCGAGATCGCGCGGCGGCTGGCGCGCCTGGCCGATGCGCCGTTTATCAAAGTGGAAGCCACCAAGTTCACCGAAGTGGGCTACGTGGGGCGCGACGTCGACACCATCATCCGCGACCTGGTCGAGACCGCGATCAAGCAGATGCGCGAGCAGGAGACGCGCAAGGTGCGCCATCAGGCGCAGGACGCCGCTGAAGAGCGCGTGCTCGACGTGCTGCTGCCGCCGGCGCGCGATGGTGGGGCGCTGGCCGAGGGCGATAACGCGACACGGCAAAAATTCCGCAAGAAACTGCGCGAGGGCGAGCTTGACGATAAGGATATCTCGATCGAAGTCGCTGCACCGCAGGCGCAGATGGAGATCCTGGCGCCGCCCGGAATGGAAGATCTGACGTCGCAGATCCAGGGCATGTTCCAGAACATGGGCGGCGCGCGCCGCAAATCGCGCGATCTCAAGATACGTGAGGCGATGAAGCTTCTGACCGAGGAAGAAGCGGCCAAGCTCATCAACGACGACGATCTCAAGTCGCGCGCGCTCGTCAACGTCGAGCAAAACGGCATCGTGTTTATCGACGAGATCGACAAGATCACCAGCCGCTCCGAAAGCTCGGGCGCGGACGTGTCGCGCCAGGGCGTGCAGCGCGATCTGCTGCCGCTGGTTGAAGGCACGACGGTGTCGACCAAGCACGGCATGATCAAGACCGATCACGTGCTGTTCATCGCGAGCGGAGCGTTTCATCTCGCCAAGCCCTCGGATCTGATTCCCGAGCTGCAGGGGCGCTTTCCGATCCGTGTCGAGCTCGCGAGCCTCACGGTTTCCGATTTCGAGCAGATACTGACCAATACCGACGCCTGCCTGACGCGCCAGTACCAGGCGCTGCTCGAAACCGAAGGCGTGCATCTGGATTTTCAGGCGAGCGCCGTGCGCAGGCTCGCCGAGATCGCCTGGGAAGTCAACGAAAAGACCGAGAACATCGGCGCACGGCGCCTTTACACGGTCATGGAAAAACTGCTGGAGGACGTTTCATACGACGCCGCCAGGCACTCGGGCGCCACCATCGTGCTCGACGCCGCTTACGTGGACACCCGACTTGCGGCGCTCGCACGCAGCGAAGATCTCGCGCGCTACGTGCTCTGAGTACGCCTCTGAGGGCCGGTCAGACGCCTGAAACATAGGGCGTGTTTGATGTAAGTCAAACCTGCGGGGCTATCCGTGCGCCCCATCTGGGGTAGACTAGCGCCATGTTTGTCCGTCCAAGATCATTGCTCGCAAAGCTTGCCATCGCGCTGGTGCTGTTCACCCAGCTCGCGGGAGCGGGCTATGCTTGCACTCTGCAGACCGACGAGCACGCCGCTCCTGCAATGGAGCAGCACGAGCACGCTGCCATGAGCAGCGACTGCGATGAGATGGATCCGGGTAATCCCAACCTGTGCCGTCAGCACTGCCAGGTCGGTACGCAAACCATCGGATGGGGCGTGGACATTCCGGTGCCCGCAGCGAGCACGACGCTGTGGCTGGTGATGGCGCCGGTCGAATTAATATCTACCGCGGGTCCTTTCGTACTGCCCATCCTCCTGAAGCGCACGACCGCTCCTCCTGCGGCAGTACGCTTCCAAGTCTTCAGAATCTGATCTCCCCTCGAGTCGCGTGCAGGACCGGCGGCGCATCTGCGCGGCCGGCGTTTCGACTTGCGGAGAGATCTCATGCTTACATCGTTGCGGGTGCGCACTCAAGGCGCGCCATCTTTTGCACCTTCAGTCCGGGCCGGGCTGGCTGGCGTACTCGCCGTCGCGGCATGCGCCCTGTGGTTGCCGGCCGCGGCTCATGGAGCGGAGCTTCCTGTGTACACGGCGCAGCCGGCGCTCGAGCGCCCGGCAGCCATTGCGCGCCTCAAGGATCTCATTGCCGAAGCGCTGCAGAACAATCCGGAGCTGCGTGCCGCACGCAACGAGCAGGAGGCGGCGGCGCACAGGATAGCGCCGGCCGGCGCGCTCGACGACCCCATGCTCGAGGCGGGCGTGCTCAACCTGCCGACCAGCTCATTCAGCTTCGCGCGCGAAGACATGACGATGAAGATGCTGGGGCTCTCGCAGCGCATTCCATATCCTGGCAAGCGCGATCTGAAGCGCGACGTCGCGCAGAAGGACGCCGACTCGGTCGCGCTCGCCTACCAGGAGACGGCGAATCGCATTGCGCGCGAGCTCAAGGTCGCATACTACGATCTGGCGCTCGCGACGCAGTCGGCGCGCATCGTGCAGCAAAACCGCGCGCTCGTCGCGCAGCTGCTGAAGCTCGCGGAAGGCCGCTACACGGTTGCCCAGGGCAGCCAAACCGACGTGCTGCGGGCGCAGACCCAGCTCTCCAAAATGAGCGAAGAGCTGATCAAGCTCGAACGCGAACAGGCGATGCTGGCCGCCGATGCGAACCGCGTGTTGGGGCGCAAGGCCGCAGCGTTGCCGGTGGCGGCCGAGGAGCTGCAGCTTACGGAAATGCCGCTTGCGCTGCAGGAGTTGCAGGAGAAAGCGCTGGCGAACCGTCCGCAGCTGCGGGCTCTGCAGATGCTCGTCAGGCGCAACGAGCAGGCGCTGGAGCTCGCCCGCAAGGATCGCTATCCCGACTTCGACGTGCGCTTCGCATATGGGCAACGCGACCGCATGCCCGACGGCATAGCGCGCTCCGACGTGGTGAGCCTTACCGTGGCGATGAATCTGCCGGTGTGGGGCGCGGACAAGACTGCTCCGCGCATTGCGGAAGCGCTGGCCATGCGGGACCAGGCGTTAAACGTTCTGGAAGCGCAGCGCAATGAAGCCGCGAGCAAACTAGCGCAAGCGCTCGCCACGGCCGCGCAAAACCTGCGCACCGCGCGGCTCTATCGCAGCGAACTCGTGCCGCAGTCGCAGCTCACAGCACAGGCAGCGCTCTCTGCGTATCAGGTGAACCGCGGCGAATTCGCGCCGCTTCTGGAGAGCCAGATGATGAGCTTCAGTTACGAGCTTGCCTATGCGACTGCGGTCGCCAGCTACAACAAGGCGCTCGCCGACATCGACTTTCTCACGGGCGGCACGCTGCCCGCAACCAATCCGCAGGCTGACGGGAGCAAACCATGAAAGCGCTGGCAAAGGTTGTGCTGTTGATCGTGCTCATCGCAGCGGCACTGGGCGCCGGTTACTGGTGGGGCGTGCGCCATGCAGCGCGCGCCGGCGCGCAATTACAGGCGCCGCAGCCCGCATCTGAGGCGGGCAAGAAAAAAATTCTCTACTACCGCAATCCGATGGGACAGCCGGACACCTCCCCGGTCCCCAAGAAGGACCCGATGGGCATGGACTACATTCCGGTCTATGAGGGCGAGGCCGAGCAGAGCTCGGGCATGCAGGTCGTTATCAGCACCGACAAAGTGCAGAAGCTCGGCGTGCGCACCGAGACCGCAGCGTTGCGGGAGTTGACGCACACCGTACGCGCAGTCGGCACGCTGCAGGCCGACGAGAGCCGCCTGCAGAGCGTCGCACCGCGCTTCGAGGGCTGGGTCGAGAAGCTCTACGTGAACACCACCGGACAGCAGGTGGCGCGCGGGCAGCCCTTGATGGACATCTACAGCCCCGATCTCGTGACTGCGCAGCAGGAGTACGTAATCGCTGTCAAAGGGTTGGAAGCGGTCAAGGATGGCGCTCCCGAAATTCAGGCGAGCATGCGCAACCTGATGGCTGGAGCGCTCGAGCGGCTGCGCAACTGGGAGATCTCGGAGCGCGAGCTGGAAGCGCTCAAACGCGACGGCACGCTGCGGCGGACCATTACGCTGCGCTCTCCGGTGAACGGAGTGGTGGCCGAGAAGAAAGCGGTGAGCGGCATGCGCTTCATGCCGGGCGAGGCGCTCTATCAGATCTCAGACCTTTCCAGCCTGTGGGTGGTTGCAGACATTGCCGAGCAGGACCTGGGCCTGGTGCGGCCCGGCCAGGCGGCGGCGATCGAAGTCAATGCGTTTCCCGGCCGCACCTACAAAGGCAAGGTTACGTTCTTTTATCCGACGCTGACGACTGAAACGCGCACCGGCAAAGTTCGCATCGAGCTCGCGAATCCCGGCGGCCTGCTGAAGCCTTCGATGTATGCGTCGGTCGAACTCGCAGCCGGGCTATCGCGCAAGGTACTGGCGGTGCCCGCTTCGGCGGTCATCGACGGCGGCGTGCGGCGCATCGTGCTGGTGCGGCTTGCCGAAGGACGCTTCGATCCGCGCGAGGTCAAGCTCGGAGCGCGGTCCGATGATTACGTCGAAATCCTGGAGGGCGTGAAAGCCGGCGAGGAAGTCGTCGTCGCCGCAAATTTCCTGATCGATGCCGAAAGCAATCTCAAGGCTGCGATCAGCGGACTGGGCGCGAGCTCGCAGGCGAGTACAGCGGCCAGCGGATCACAATCCTCGGCTGTCAGCCATCGCGGCGAGGGCACGCTCGATGCGATCGACGCAAAGACCGGGAAAGCCACGATCACTCACGGACCGATTGCGACACTCAAATGGCCCGGCATGACCATGGACTTCACGCTCGCGAACCCGGCGCTGGTCACAGGACTGAAACCAGGGGCGGCCGTCTCATTCGAGATGGTCGAGCGCAAGTCAGGTGAATACGTGATCACGAAACTCGAAGCCAAAGCCGCGGGCACCGCGCACGCCGGACACTGATCATGCTGAGTGCGATCATTGTTTGGTCTTCGAAAAACCGTTTCCTGGTGTTGCTGGGCACGCTGTTCGTGGCGGCCGCGGGCATCTACGCGGTGATCAAGACTCCGCTCGATGCGCTGCCCGACCTCTCCGACGTTCAGGTCATCATCTATACCGATTATCCGGGGCAGGCGCCGCAGGTGGTCGAGGACCAGGTCACTTACCCGCTGACGACTGCGATGCTGTCGGTGCCCAGATCGCATGTGGTGCGCGGGTTTTCTTTTTTCGGCGCATCTTTCGTCTACGTGATATTCGAGGACGGCACCGATATCTACTGGGCGCGCTCGCGGGTGCTCGAGTATCTGAGTTCGTTGGCGGGCCGCTTGCCTCCGGGCGTAACGCCGCAGCTCGGTCCCGACGCGACCGGCGTCGGCTGGGTCTACCAGTATGCGGTGCTGGGTGCTAACCGCACGCTCGCCGAGCTGCGCACCATCCAGGACTGGTACCTGCGCTATCAGCTTGCCAAAGCGCAGGGCGTAGCCGAAATCGCATCGATCGGCGGCTTCGTGCAGCAGTATCAGGTCATCGTCGATCCGATGAAACTGCGCGCTTATGGGATACCGCTGTCACGGGTGACGCAGGTGATACGCGAATCGAACCGCGATGTCGGCGGCCGCGTCGTCGAGATGGCCGAGACCGAGTACATGGTGCGCGGGCGGGGCTACATCCGCGGCCGCGCGGACCTCGAGGACCTGGCGCTGAAGGCAGAGGGCGGCACGCCGGTGCGGCTGCGCGATATCGCACGCGTCGAGCTGGGGCCGGATGAGCGGCGCGGACTGACGGAACTGAACGGCGAAGGTGAAGTCGTCGCCGGAATCGCAGTTGCGCGCTACGGACAGAATGCGCTCGACGTAATCGCCAATCTCAAGTCCAAGATCGCCGAGATCGCGCCCGGGCTTCCCGCGGGCGTGAAGATCGAGACCGTCTATGACCGCTCCGAGCTCATTCACCGCGCGATCGATACGCTGAAGCGCACGCTCGCCGAGGAAAGCGTGATCGTCGCGCTGGTGTGCATCATCTTCCTGCTGCACGTGAGGAGCGCGCTGGTTGCGATCATCATGCTGCCGGTCGGCGTGCTGATGGCGTTCATCGCCATGCGCGCGCTCGGCATCAACTCGAACCTCATGAGCCTGGGCGGGATCGCGATCGCGATCGGCGCCATGGTCGATGCGGCGATCGTGATGATCGAAAACGCCCACAAGCATCTGGAGCGCCTGAAGCCCGGCGATTCGCGCACGGAAGCCATCATCTGTGCATGCAAGGAAGTCGGCCCCGCGCTGTTCTTCTCGCTGCTCATCATCACGGTATCGTTTCTGCCGGTATTCACGCTCGAAGCGCAGGAAGGGCGCTTGTTCGCCCCGCTCGCCTACACCAAGACCTTCGCCATGGCAGGCGCGGCGCTGCTGTCGATTACGCTGGTCCCGGTGCTGATGGGCTTGTTCATCCGCGGGCGCGTGCTGCCGGAAGCGAAGAATCCGGTGAACCGCCTGTTGATGTGGCTCTACCGGCCGCAGATCGCGTGGGTGATGCGCTGGAAGAAGCTGACGGTGGCGATCGCAATGCTGGTGCTGGCGGTGACCATTTGGCCCGCCACCCAACTCGGCACCGAATTCATGCCCGCGCTCAACGAGGGCACGCTGCTCTACATGCCTTCTTCGCTGCCCGGCATGTCGGTCACGAAATCGGCCGAACTGCTGCAGGTTCAGGACAAGATCCTAAAGAGCTTTCCCGAAGTGGCCTCGGTGTTCGGCAAGGCCGGCCGCGCCGCGACGGCGACCGATCCTGCGCCGCTCGAGATGTTCGAAACCGTGATCAACCTCAAGCCGGAGTCCGAGTGGCGCTCGGGCATGACGACCGACAAGCTGATCACGGAGATGGACAAAGCGTTGCAGTTTCCGGGCGTCTCCAATGCCTGGACCATGCCGATACGCGCGCGCATCGACATGCTTTCCACCGGCATCCGCACCCCGGTCGGCATTAAGGTTTTCGGCAAGGACCTCACCGAGATGGAGCGAGTCGCGAAAGAGATCGAAGCGGTCGTCAAGACGGTGCCGGGTGCGACCAGCGTCTATGCCGAGCGCGTCACCGGCGGCTACTACCTGGACATCGAGCCGCAGCGCGAGCGCTTGGCGCGCTACGGGCTGAGCGTGGGCGAGCTGCAGGACGTGATCGCAACCGCGCTCGGCGGCGAGCTGGTGACGACGACAGTCGAGGGGCGCGAGCGCTTCGGCGTCAACGTGCGCTATCCGCGCGAACTCAGGAGCGATCCGCAGAAGATCGCCGCCGAAGTGCTGGTGCCGACGATGGGGCGCGCGATGATTCCGCTGGGAGAGCTCGCGACCATCCGCATCGTCAAGGGCGCGCCGGCGATCCGCACCGAAAATGCGCTGCTCTCGACCTATATCTACGTCGACCTGCGCGAGCGCGACATCGGGTCGTTCGTGCGTGACGCACAAAAAGCAGTCTCCGAACGCGTGCAGTTTCCGTCCGGCTATTACGCGACGTGGAGCGGGCAGTTCGAGTACATGCAGCGCGCGATCGAGAAGCTGAAAGTCGTCGTGCCGCTAACGCTGCTCACCATCTTCCTGCTCCTGTATCTCAATTTCCGGCGGCTCACCGAGACGCTGATCGTCATGCTGTCGGTGCCGTTCGCGCTGGTGGGCGGCATCTGGCTGATGTGGGCGCTCGGCTACAACATGAGCGTGGCGGTTGCCGTCGGCTTCATCGCGCTCGCCGGGGTCGCGGCGGAAACCGGCGTCGTCATGCTGATCTATCTGGACCATGCGTGGCAGGAGATCCGCTCGCGGCGTGGGCAGGAAGGCGCCGTGCCTACGGCCGCCGATCTCTACCACGCGGTCATGGCGGGCGCGGTCGAGCGCGTGCGGCCCAAGATGATGACGGTGGTTGCCATCATGGCCGGGCTGCTGCCGATCATGTGGAGTACCGGCGCCGGCTCGGAAGTCATGCGCCGCATCGCGGCCCCGATGGTGGGCGGCATGATCTCTTCTACGATCCTCACGCTGATCGTGATCCCCGCGTTGTATGCGCTGGTCAAGGAGTACGCGCTTACGCGCGGCCCCGACGACGCATCCAAAGCCGCCTCAAACCAATGAATGACTATTTTCAAACACGTAATCTTGAAAGGAGCACGAAAATGAAAGTAATCGCAGTTGCAGCAGCACTTGCCGTCGCATGCGCCGCCGCGCTCGCGCAGGCGGCCGATACGAAAGACATGCACCACAACCACGCCGCAATGGCTCAAGCCAGTCAGGCACAGGCGACGCATCAGGCGGTTGGCTTTGTGAAAAAGCCCGACGCCAAGCTCGGCACGGTATCGATTGCGCACGGGCCGGTGAAGAGCCTCGGCTGGCCCGCGATGACCATGGTCTTCAAAGTGCGGGACAAGGCTCTGCTCGGCAAGTTTTCGGAAGGCAGGAAGGTTGAGTTCGAGTTTCAGGAGCGCGGCAAGGAGTACGTGATCGTCGCAGTGAAGTAGCAGCGGCACCGTGCGCCGCGCCCGCATCGCGGCAGTGGCCCGACAAATGATAAGATTTGCCCGGCCGGGTTAAGGGACCAAAGATAGCGCGAGGGCGCGGGTGGATGCAGACGCAAAGTTTCGCTGGTGGCGTGCGGGTGATTTGGACGGCTTCTTCGGCCTGTTCGTCGACAACCTCATTCAACTCATTCTGATCGTCGTTTTGTGCGGGGCGATCCTGAAAATGCCGGGGGAGATGCTGTTCGGGCGCATCCTGCCGGGAGTCGCCGTCAGTCTGCTGGTCGGAAATATCTACTACGCCTTCCAGGCGCGCGCGCTGTTCCGGAGAACCGGACAACGCTCCGTGACGGCACTTCCCTACGGGGTCAACACGGTTTCTCTGTTTGCCTTCATCCTGTTCGTGATGAAGCCGGTGTTGGATCAGACGAATGATGTGGAGCTGGCCTGGAAAGTGGGGCTCGCTGCCTGCCTCGGATCCGGACTGATCGAACTGGGCGGGGCATTCGTCGCGGGCATGGTCAAGCGCATCACTCCGCGGGCAGCCCTGCTGTCCACTCTTGCCGGGATCGCGATTACTTTCATTGCGATGGATTTTTGCTTTCGCATCTTTGCGGATCCATTGGTCGGTTTCATCCCGCTGGCGCTGATCCTGATCCAGTACATAGGCCGCATGCGGCTTCCTGCTGCCATACCGGCCGGCTTGATGGCGGTGTTGATCGGAACTGCGATGGCGTGGGGGCTGGGCAGAATGGACAGCGCTGCGCTGATGCATGCCATGCATATAGAACTGCAGTTGCCGCATCTGTACATCACGGAGTTGATGGGCACGGCGTTTTCGCAATACATGATCACCTTCCTGCCGGTGATCGTGCCCATGGGGCTCTTCAATCTGCTCGGCTCGCTGCAGAATCTGGAAAGCGCAGAAGCCGCCGGCGATACCTATCCGGTAAGGAGTTCGCTTGCCGTGAATGGCTTGGGCACGATTGCGGCGGCCTGTTGCGGGAGCGTATTCCCGACCACCATTTACATCGGGCATCCCGGCTGGAAGAAGATGGGTGCCGGCGCCGGCTATTCGGTCGCCAACGGGGTCGCCATTACACTGCTGTGCCTCTTAGGATTGGTCGGTTTCATCTCGGCGCTGGTGCCGATCGAAGCCGGCGCCGCGATCCTGCTGTGGATCGGGATCACCATCGCATCCCAGGCGTTCGAAGCCACGCCTCGAAATCATGCGCCTGCGGTCGTCGTCGGCTTCTTTCCGGCACTTGCCGCATGGGCGCTGCTGATGATCGAAGGCTCATTGCGTGCCGCCGGAACCCAGGTCGAGGCCGTGGGGATCAAAGCGCTGTCCCTGCAGCTGCCGATTTCAGGCCTGATCTCCCTGGAGCGCGGCTTCATCTTCACCTCGATGATTCTTGCCGCGATGACGGTGTGCCTGATCGAAAAGCACTACCGAGCGGCGGCGGCATGGGCGTTAGTCGCCGCAGCGATCAGCGCCACCGGCTTGATGCATGGATACACGATCGCGAATGGCGCGATCCGCAACGCCTACGGCCCATCGTACACCTGGCCTTTCGTGCTGGGATACGCCGGCATGGCAGCGGTCTTTTACTGCGTGGGATGCTGGGGAAAAAAGGAGTGATCTTCACTCACGCCTGAGCGCCACGCTCTGAGATCTGACGAGTGTTTCCGCCAAGAAGGCCAGCTGCTGCGCGAGCAGTCAAGGGTGGGTCACACCCGCCATCCAGCCGCCGCATTGCAGCTAGCCGCTGAAAATGCTGTCTACCCAGCTATTTTTGAGACCGCGAGTGACGCCTAACGCGTCACGACGACCGGCTTGATGCCGAAGGCCTCGCCGATGCGGGCGGCGGCGGCACGCGCTTCCGCCACGCTCGCGTAGGGGCCGGCGTGCACGCGGTACCACCCGTCGTTCGGGACTACCTGCAACGCCGGTGCCAGCCAGTCGCTCTCCGCACGCAGGCGGGCGAGAAAGCTGCCCGCGTTGTCGGGCGAGCTAAAGGCGCCGAGCTGCAGGTACAGGCCCTGACGCATGGCGGTGGCGGATGCGGTTACTACCGCGGTGCCGGTGCCCGGCTGCTGTTCGGCGGGCGGCGCCGATTGCGGTGCCAAGGAGACGAGCGTCAGTGCGGGATCGGGCAGCGGCTCCGCGGGCGCCGCAACCAACGCGGCGGGCGGCACCGACGGCGTCTCGGCATAGATCGGCGTGGTCTGAGTACCGGCGTCGGGAATGATGGATTCGACTTCGACTATCGCCTTGCCGCCGCCCAGCACGCCCAGCTTATAGGCTGCCGTATAAGAGAGATCGATGAGTCGGTCGGAGTGAAAGGGGCCGCGGTCGTTGACGCGCACGATTACCGATCTCTGGTTTGCAACATTCGTGACGCGCACATAGCTCGGGATGGGCAGCACCGGGTGCGCCGCAGTCATTGCGTACATATCGTAGCGTTCGCCGGACGAGGTTTGCTGGCCGTGATAACGCCTGCCGTACCAGCTGGCCACGCCGCGCTCCTTGTACGGTTTCAATTCCGTCATCGGGACGTAGCTTTGCCCCATCGCCACGTAGGGTCTCATGGTGGCGCGTCTCAGAGGTTCGAGTTTGGGTACGGCGTCCGGCACCAGCTCCAGATGCGGAGGCGGATTGTCGCCCGGGCCATCGTTCAGATAATAGCCGCCGCCGGTCGAGGGTCTGGCAGGGGCACGTACGGCTTCCGGTGCGCGGGCGGCATCCGGCGCACGAACAGCATCCGGTGCGCGGGCGATGGAGGTGGCGGAAGGGCGCGGCGCCACGCTGCCGCAAGCCGACAACAGCAGCGCTGCGCCGGCTGCCGCAAGATAAAGCACAGCGACTGGTCTGATTTCGCCTTTCATGTCCAAACTTCCGCTTCAGGTCTGCACGAGTTTCTTGTGGCTCTGTATGCTCATCAGCACGCCCAATCCCAGGCAGATGGTGACCAGTGAGGTTCCGCCATAGCTTATCAGAGGCAGCGGCACGCCGACCACCGGCAGTATGCCGCTCACCATCGCCATGTTCACGAACGCATAGGTGAAGAAGGTGAGGGTGATGCCGCCCGCCAGCAGCCGCGTAAACAGGGTCGGGGCATTCGCGGTGATCATCATCCCGCGCGCGATCACCGCCAGGAAGACGACCAGCAGCAGCATGTTGCCGAGCAGGCCGAATTCCTCCGAAAAGACTGCGAAGATGAAATCGGTCGTGCGCTCGGGGATGAAATCGAGATGCGTCTGCGTGCCCTGCAGCCAGCCCTTGCCAAGGAGGCCGCCGGAGCCGACTGCGATCGTCGATTGTATAGTGTGATAACCGGCGCCCAGAGGATCCTGCGAAGGATCGATCAGCGTCAAGATGCGCTGGCGCTGATAGTCGTGCATCGCCGACCACACCAGCGGCAGGCTCGCGCACGCAGCGATTGCCAGCCCGGCGATCGCCTTCCATGGCAGGCCGGCAAAAAACAACACGAATGCTCCGGCCGCAGAAATCAGCAGCGCGGTGCCCAGATCAGGCTGCTTGACGATGAACGCGACCGGGATCAGCAGCAGCAGCGTGGCGACCAGGTAGTGCTTGAGCTTGAGCGTCGCCGCATAGCGGTCGAAGTACCACGCCAGCATGAGCGGAACCGCGATCTTCATGATCTCCGAGGGCTGAATGCGCGTGACACCCAGATTCAGCCAGCGCTGCGCACCGTGGGCGATGTCGCCGAAGCGCCACACGGCGACCAGCAGCAGCACGCCCAGCACGTAGAGCGGCGGAGCGATGCGCGTGAGGTAATGCGGCGGGATATTCGCGCACAAGTACATGACCCCGAGCGCGACCAGGATGTTGACGATCTGCGCGCTGACACGGGCATAGCTTTCATTGGAGCCGCTGTAGATCACCGTGAGCCCGACCGCCATCAGGATGAGCGTCATGGACAGCAGCGGCCAGTCTACATGCGCCGTCAGCCGGCGCGTGATCTCTCTAATCGCTCTCGTCGTCATTGGAGGGCACGCCGTTGATTTTCACGGCCGTGGGTTGTTTGCCCGCGATGTAGTAATCGAACATCTGGCGCGCAATCGGCGCCGCTGCGCGTGCCCCGAAGCCCGCGTTCTCGACGATGACGGCGAGCGCGATCCTGGGCGCCTCCACCGGGGCATAGGCGATGAACAGCGCATGGTCCCGATGGCGCTCGGCGACGCGGCTTTCGACGTACTTCTCCCCCTGCTTGATCGCGATCACCTGCGCAGTTCCGGTCTTGCCTGCGCTCAGGTAGGAGGCGCCCGCAAACGCCGCCGCGCCGGTTCCTTCCTTGTTCACCCCGATCATCGCCTGCTGGATGACCCGCAGATATTCGGGCTTGACTTCTGCCGTGCGCGGCGGCGGCAGCGTAGGCGTGGTGCGCGCACGCGTCGCGACATTCTCGATCTGGCTCACAATGTGCGGCGGGTACAGGGTGCCGCCGTTGGCGAGCGTCGCGACCGCCTGCGCGAGCTGCAGCGGCGTATAGGCGTTGTAGCCCTGGCCGATGCCCACGCTGATGGTTTCCCCGGCGTACCACTTCTGCTTGAAGCGCCGCGCTTTCCATTCCTGCGAAGGCAGCGTGCCCGCCGCTTCGCCGGGGATGTCGATGCCGGTGCGGCTGCCGAAGCCGAACATGCGCATGAAGCTTGCGATGTGGTCGATCCCCAGATCGTTGGCGAGCATGTAGTAATAGGTATCGCACGACGCGACGATCGATTTGTACATGTCCACCAGCCCGTGGCCGCCCTTCTTGTCGTCGTGGAACACGTGACCGCCGAAGTTGAAATAGCCCGGGTCGCTGATCGTCTGCTCGGGGCGGCGCTTGCCATAGGTGAGGCCCGCCAGCGCCATGTACGGCTTGAACGTGGAACCTGGCGGGTAGGTGCCGGCGAGCGCGCGGTTGAGCATCGGCCGGTCCGGCGATTCGTTCAATTCCTTCCAGTTCTGCGGATCGATGCCGTCGACGAACAGATTGGGATCGAAGCCGGGCTTGGAGACGAAAGCGAGGACTGCGCCGGTGGACGGATCGATCGCGACCAGGGCGCCGCGATTGTCCCCGAACGCGCGGTAAGCTGCTTCCTGCAGTTTGGCATCGAGGCTCAATATCAGGTTTGCGCCGGACACCGGGGCGGATCGCGACAGCGTGCGCACTGCGCGCCCGCCGGAATCGACCTCCATTTCCTCGACGCCGGTGGTGCCGTGCAGGTAGCGCTCGTAACTTTGCTCCAGCCCCACTTTCCCCACATAATCGGTGCCGCGATAATTGGCATCGTCGCCGTCTTCTTCGAGCTTGTCGAGTTCGGCCTGGTTGATGCGTCCGATGTGGCCCACCACGTGCGCGAACAATTCGCCCTGCGGATACTGCCGGAACAGGCGCGCATTGATTTCCACGCCGCGGAAGCGATAACGGTTCGCCGCAAAGCGCGCCACCTCCTCGTCGGACAGGCGGTTGCGTATCGGCAGGCTTTCGAAGCTCTTGCTTTCTTCCAGCAGCTTGCTGAAACGGCGCCGGTCGCGCGGCGTGATATCGACCACGGTGGCGAGCGTGTCGATCAGCTGATCCATGTCCGCAACCTTGTCGGGGCGGATCTCCAGGGTATAGGCCGAGTAATTGTGCGCGAGCAGCACGCCATTGCGGTCGACGATGATGCCGCGGTTGGGCACGATCGGCACCACCGAGATGCGGTTGGCCTCGGCCAGCGTTTCGTAGTGCTCATGCTGCACGAGCTGCAGGTAGACGAAGCGCGCGAACAGGATGAAAAACATGAACAGCACGAACCCCGAGGCGACCGCGACGCGCAGCTGGAATTGGCGCAGCTCGAACTGCGCATTGCGGATCTCGACCCCGGGATTGATGATGAACTCAGACATGGTCCGGATCCGAGGTCGGCCGCTGCGGGAGTTTGAAGAGCAGGAAGACGAGCGGCCACAGGGCGCCTCCCGCGAAACTGCCGGCGAAATAAATGAAGCCCGGGAACTTGGCGCCGGCCAGCATGCGCAGCGCGAGCACGATCAGATCGTTCAGCAACAGCAGGGGGATGACCTGTGCGACCTGGGAGCGCATCGTGAATCTGCGCACCCGGCGATGCAGCACGATGCCTGCGAAGGCGAGCACCGAGTACGCTAACGCATGCTGCCCCATCAGGCTGCCGTCCGCGACATCCATCACCAGCCCCAGCAGAAACGCCGTGCTGAAGCCGACCTTGCGCGGCTCCTGTATGCACCAGTAGAGCACGGCCAGCGCAACGAAATCCGGCTTGATCGCGAGCAGCCATCCTGACCACGGCAGCAGATTGATCAGCAGCGCTGCGAACAGGGTCGCAGCGATGAAGGCCGGCTTTACCGGCAGCAGGATTTCGTGCGGGGCGGCGGCGCGCGGCTGCATCAGCGGCCCCCCCGGCTCTTTTTGGGCGCGGGCGGCGCTTCCGCGGCCGGCGCAGCGGGCGCGGTGTTCTGCCAGTTGATGACCAGCACCTGGCGATGGTTGACGATGCCGGCAAGCGGTTTGCAGGTGATGCGGGCAAACAAGTGGCCGGCGTCGCGTTCCACATTCGAGACCGTGGCGACCGGCAGGCCGGCCGGATATACGCCGTCGATCCCGGAGGTCACCAGGCGATCGCCATTCTGGAAGTCGGCGTTGAGCGGAATGAACTTCAGCTCGAGCTGCGTGTCGTCGCCGGCGCCGCCGAGCACGGCGCGCAGCCCGTTGCGCAGGTTCTGCACGGGCACGGACTGCTCAGCGTCGCTGATCAGGGTCACTTCCGAGAGCCAGGGATAGATGCGCGTGACCTGGCCGATGACGCCCAGCTGATCGATCACCGGCTGGCCGGCTGCGACGCCGTGCTGCTGCCCCTTGTCGATGATGACCTTGCGGCTGAACGGGTCGCGTCCGGTGTAGAGCACTTCGGCGACGACAGTGGATTCGCGGAAGCGCTCGCGCGCTGTGACCAGCTCACGCAAATGCGCGTTCTCTGCTTCCAGTGACCGGTAGCGTTGGAGCAGGGCGCTGTCCTGCAGGCTGCGTTCGGCGAGCTGCGCGTTTTCCGTGCGCAGCGCCGACTGCGTGACGAAGAATCCGCCGATGCGCCCGAACAGGGAAGCGGTCGCACCCGGCAATTGCTGCAGCGGGTAGAGGAAGACCGAGACCACCTGGCGTACGCTCTCCAGGTAACGGAAGTGCACATCGGAGACGAGCAGCGTGCAGGACAGGAGGGTGCAGACCAACAAACGCACCAGAGGCGTGGGACCGCGTTTGAAGAACGGCGGCGCAGAGTATTCCATTCAGGCTAGTATCTTCAACGAACCAAAGACTCAGGACACTAGTTTCAGGTCGCGGGTTTCAGGCAGCATCGATCCTCGCGTGCGTAGTGGACTTGAAACCAGGAACCCGCGGCGCGGGGCCACCATCAGTCGTCGGTGAAGATGCTGCCGAGTTTTTCCATTTTCTCGAGGGCGAGGCCGGAGCCGCGCACCACGCAGGTGAGCGGATCTTCGGCGACGATCACCGGCAGGCCGGTCTCCTCCATGAGCAGGCGGTCGATGTCGCGCAGCAGCGCGCCACCACCGGTCAGCACCATGCCTTTTTCGGCGATGTCCGCCGCCAGCTCGGGGGGGGTTTGCTCGAGCGCGGACTTGACCGCGCTGACGATGCTGTTCAACGGTTCGGTCAGCGCTTCCAGTATCTCGTTCGACGAAATCGTGAAGCTGCGTGGTATGCCTTCGGCGAGGTTGCGGCCTTTGACTTCCTTCTCGCGCACTTCGGAGCCGGGAAATGCGGAGCCGATCTCCTTCTTGATCTGCTCGGCAGTGGTCTCGCCGATCAGCATGCCGTAGTTGCGGCGTATGTAATTGATGATGGTCTCGTCGAACTTGTCGCCGCCAACGCGCACCGAGCCCTTGTAGACGAGTCCGCCGAGTGCGATCACGCCCACTTCCGTGGTGCCGCCGCCGATGTCCACCACCATCGAGCCGGTGGCTTCTCCCACCGGCAGCATGGCGCCGATCGCCGCCGCCATCGGCTCTTCGATCAGATAGACGCGCGAAGCTCCGGCGCCGATCGCCGATTCGCGGATCGCGCGCCGCTCGACCTGAGTCGAGCCGCAGGGCACGCAGATGATGATGCGTGGGCTAGGCGAGAACAGGCGCGATTCGTGGACCTTTTTGATGAAGTGCTTGAGCATCTGCTCGGTGACGGTGAAGTCGGCGATCACGCCGTCCTTCATCGGACGGATGGCGGTGATGTTGCCGGGCGTGCGGCCGAGCATCTGCTTGGCTGCGAGCCCCACTTCCTGTATCACCTTCTTGCCATTGGGCCCGCCTTCCTGGCGGATTGCGACCACCGACGGCTCGTCGAGCACGATGCCCTTGCCGCGCACATAGATCAGCGTGTTCGCCGTTCCCAGATCGATCGCGAGATCGTTGTTGAAATATCCGCTTAAGAAACCAAACATAACTGAATTCCGCACCCGGGAAAATGCTAAAAATGAGCGTTCTATGATACCCTATTGCGCCGACAATTTTGCAAGTATTGAGCGCATGGCGATCAGCCTGGTAGACGTGAAACGCGTGGCCCATCTGGCGCGGCTGGAGATCGATCCGGCCGAGGCCGAGCAGGCGTGCGAGCGGCTGCGCGGGATCTTCGGATTGATCGAGGCCATGCAGGCGGTGCCGACCGACGGCGTAGAGCCGATGGCGCATGCCCAGGAAATGGCGCTGCGGCTGCGCGCGGACCAGGTGACCGAAGCCGACGGGCGTGAACTGTTCCAGGCGATCGCCCCGCAGGTCGAAGACGGCCTCTACCTCGTCCCCAAAGTGATCGAATAGCTCTCCGGGAGCGCTGGGGCACGTGGCCACAGCCGCCGCTCCCGGACTCCCCACCCTACGCCAGATGCTTAACGCAACACTCAAGGAACTCGCTGCCCAGCTCGCTGCACGCAAGGTGTCGAGCGTCGAACTCGCGCAGTATTTTCTGAAGCGTATCGAGACGCTCGGCTCGCAGCTCAACGCCTTCATCAGCGTGGATCCTGAGCGTAGCCTCGCCCAGGCGCGCGCCGCGGATGCGTTGATCGCAGCGGGAAGCGCGCAAGCCCTGACCGGCATTCCGGTCGCGCACAAGGACATTTTCTGCGCTCGCGGCTGGCTCACCACCTGCGGTTCGCGCATGCTCTCCAATTTCGTCTCCCCGTACGATGCCCATGTGATCGAACGCTACAACCAGGCGGGGGCGGTCATCGTCGGCAAGACCAACATGGACGAGTTCGCGATGGGATCGTCCAACGAGACTTCCTATTACGGCCCGGTCCGGAATCCGTGGGATACGGCCGCCGTGCCCGGCGGCAGCTCGGGCGGCTCGGCGGCCGCAGTTGCCGCGCGCCTGGCGCCGGTGGCGACCGGCACCGACACCGGCGGCTCGATCCGCCAGCCGGCGGCGTTGTGCGGCGTGAGCGGGCTGAAGCCGACCTACGGCGTGGTGTCGCGCTACGGCATGATCGCCTTTGCCTCGAGCCTGGATCAGGCGGGGCCGTTCGCCAGGACTGCCGAAGATCTGGCGCTGATGCTCAATGTCATGGCGGGCTTCGACGCGCGTGATTCGACCAGCCTGGAGCGCGCTCCCGAAGATTACAGCCGCGCCCTGACGCGGCCGCTCAAGGGGCTGCGCGTGGGCTTGCCCGCAGAGTTTTTCGCCGAAGGCCTGGCGCCGGACGTGGCGCGTGCAGTTGAGGCCGCGATCGCCGAATTCAAAAAGCTCGGCTGCGAGACGGTGGAAGTGAAGCTGCCCAACATGCGGCTTTCGGTCCCGGTCTACTACGTGCTGGCACCGGCGGAGGCCTCGTCCAATCTGTCCAGGTTCGACGGCGTGCGCTATGGCCATCGGGCGTCCGAATATACGGATCTCGCGGACATGTACCGCAAGACGCGCGCCGAAGGCTTCGGCGCCGAAGTGAAACGCCGCATCCTGATCGGCACCTACGTGCTGTCGGCCGGCTACTACGACGCCTATTATCTGAAGGCGCAGAAGCTGCGGCGGTTGATCGCCCAGGATTTTGTCGAGGCGTTCAAGAAGTGCGACATCATCATGGGGCCCACCACACCCACCGCAGCGTTCAACCTGGGCGAAAAAGCACAGGATCCGGTGCAAATGTATCTGTCCGACATCTACACCATCGCGGTAAATCTCGCCGGCCTGCCGGGGATGTCCATACCCGCCGGTTTCGGCGCCGGCAACCGGCCGCTTGGTCTGCAGGTGATCGGCAATTATTTTTGCGAAGCGCAGATGCTCAACGTCGCGCATCAATTCCAGCAGGTGACCGACTGGCATCTGCGCACGCCGCCAGGGTTTGCGCAATGATGGGTGCTGTCTTCAATCGTTTGCGGAGCGCCTAGGATGGAATGGGAAACCGTCATCGGCCTGGAGACGCATGCGCAGCTCTCCACGCGTTCGAAGATTTTTTCGGGCGCATCCACTGCATTCGGCGCCGCGCCCAACACGCAGGCGTGCGCGGTCGATCTCGCGCTGCCGGGCGTGCTGCCGGTGATGAACCGCGGCGCCGTCGAGCGCGCGCTGCGCTTTGGGCTCGCGGTTGGCGCCACCATCAACGCGCGCTCGGTGTTCGCGCGCAAGAATTATTTCTATCCCGACCTGCCCAAAGGCTATCAGATCAGCCAGTACGAACTGCCGATCGTCGCCGGGGGCAGCCTCAGGATCGTGATCGGCGATCGCGAGAAGATCGTGCACCTGACGCGTGCGCATCTGGAAGAGGATGCCGGAAAATCCCTGCACGAGGATTTCCACGGCATGAGCGGCATCGATCTGAACCGCGCCGGCACGCCGCTGCTGGAAATCGTCTCCGAGCCCGAGATGCGCTCGGCCGAGGAAGCGGTCGCCTATGCCAAGGCGCTGCACGCGCTGGTGCGCTGGATCGACATCTGCGACGGCAATATGCAGGAAGGCTCCTTCCGCTGCGACGCCAACGTGTCGGTGCGGCCGCTGGGCTCGGACAAGTTGGGCACGCGGTGCGAGATCAAGAATCTCAACTCCTTCCGGTTCTTGGAACGCGCCATCGATTTCGAGGTGCGGCGCCAGATTGAAGTAATCGAGGACGGCGGCCACATCGTGCTCGAGACGCGGCTCTACGATCCGGACCGCGACGAGACGCGCTCCATGCGTTCGAAGGAGGAGGCGCACGACTACCGTTACTTCCCCGATCCCGATCTGCCGCCGCTGGTGGTTTCGGAAGCGTGGCGCGAGGCGGTGCGCGCCGCGCTGCCCGAGCTGCCGGCGGCAATGTGCGAGCGCTTCATCAACGACTACGGCGTGAGCGAGTACGATGCGCGGCTGCTGATCAGCTCGCGCGACTTTGCGTCTTATTTTGAGGCCGCCGCACAGCGGCTGATCGAACTCAATCCGGCGCAGTTAGGGAATGAGGAGGAGGCGCGCAGGAATTACGGTCTCGCGATCGCCAAAGGCATGAGCGGTTTGCTGGCCGCACAGCTCAACCGTGCAGAGCTGGACATCGCGCATGCACCCGTCAGCGCAGCCCAGTTTGCCGTTCTGCATGCCCGCATGATCCAGGAAGTTGTAACCAGCAAGAGTGCACGTGAGATTCTGCTCGCGTTGTGGGAATCCCCGCAAACGGACGAATCCGCCATCGATGCCATCATCGAAGCCAAAGGGCTCAAGCAGGTCGGCGATGCCGATGAACTGGGCGGCATCGTCGACGGCGTGCTGGCGGCCAATGCACGCCAGGTCGCCGATTACCGCAGCGGCAAGGAGAAGGCGTTCAACTCGCTGGTGGGGCAGGTGATGAAAGCGACTGGCGGCAAGGCCAATCCAAAGCTGGTGCAGGAAATACTGAAGCGCAAGCTCGAGGGCTAAGGCTTGCGTTGCACGCCCCTGTCGGCGCTCGCGCTGGTGAGTTCGGCGTAGCGCTTCTTCATCGCGTCGTACTTTTCGTTGAGCTGCTGCGCTTCCCGGTTCTTCTCCGTGAGCGAGCGCTGCGCCTGCGCTTTTTCCTTGGTGGCATGATCCAGGTCGGCCTGGAGCGACGTGGGCACCGGGCGGTTCGCCTTGACGTACTGATCGGCGCGCGTGCGCGCATAGGCATAGCGCTCATCCATGTTCTTGGCGTAGGTGCGCAGGCTCTCCATCGTGGATTCGAGCAGTGCGGCCTCGCGCGCGCGCTTGAGCTCGATCTCCTGTACGTTGGAGAACGCATCCAGCAGCGCCCGGTCCTGCCGCCGCTTGAGCACTGCCTGCCCATCGTCGGCGCGCTGTTTTTCAGCCGCGCTTGCCCGCGCCTTGCCCTCATCGGGATTCGCCGCTTCGCGGCGGTCTGTGATCACGCCCTGGCGGTTCAGCTCTTTGACGGACCCGGACTGGTATTCATAGGGAATCTTGTCGCCGCACTCGGTCTTGCCGGCCTTGTTTTGCCAGCAATAGATCTTTCCGGCGGGTTGCGCGAGCGGTTGGGCACAGGCCTGCTCTGCGGCCACCGGCAGTAGAGCAGCCAGGGTCAGCGTCAGGAGCAGGCGCTTAGGCATGTGCGGCGACGCCATATTGTTCCCGGTAACGCAGCAGCGCTGCGAGGTGCGTAGACAGCGTTGCATCGGCCTGTAGATACGCGACCAGGTCATCGAGCGTCGCGATGCTGATCACCGGCATCCCGTATTGCTCCTCGACCTCTTGCACCGCTGAGACGCTGCCGCTGCCACGTTCCATGCGGTCGAGTGCAATCGCAACGGCGCATGGCTGGGCCTGCGCGCGCCGGATCAGTTCCACGGACTCGCGAACCGAGGTGCCGGCGGAGATCACGTCGTCCACGATCAGCACCCGGCCGGCGAGCGGCGCGCCGACCACGCTGCCGCCTTCACCGTGATCTTTTGCTTCCTTGCGATTGTAGCTATAGTCCACGTTGCGACCGAGTTCGGCGAGCGCCATCGCCACGCCGGCAGCCAGCGCAATGCCTTTGTACGCCGGGCCGAACAACATGTCGAAGCCAATGCCGGAGGCGAGGATCGTCTGCGCGTAAAATCGCGTGAGCATGCGCAGTGACGAGCCGTCGTGAAACACGCCCGCATTGAAAAAATACGGGGAGATGCGGCCGGCCTTGGTCTGGTATTGCCCGAACAGCAGGGCCTTGCGCTTAACGGCCCATGCGATGAATTCTAATTTGGCGTTGGCCGGCATGCGGGACGCTGGTTCTTTATTGGAGAGATGAGGATACATATGCTACGCGTAATCACACTCAACCTCAACGGCATACGCTCGGCCGCCACCAAAGGAGTGTTTCAGTGGCTGGGCCGCCAGCGCGCCGATGTCGTGTGCGTGCAGGAGGTGCGCGCGCAGGATGAGCAGCTGAGCCCCGCGATGCGTTCCCCGGCCGGCCTGCACAGCCACTATCATCACGCGGAAAAGAAAGGCTACAGCGGCGTTGGACTTTATTCGGGACGCAAGCCGGATCGTGTGATCGCCGGCCTGGGGATTCCGGAATTCGACCGCGAGGGGCGTTACCTGCGTGCGGATTTTGGCAAGCTGTCGGTGATTTCGCTCTATCAGCCTTCGGGCTCCAGCGGTCCCGAGCGCCAGCAGATCAAATTCAAGTTCATGGAATGTTTTTACCCGCATCTGCGGGCGTTGGCTGCCGAGGGGCGCGAGTTCATCGTGTGCGGCGACTGGAATATCGCGCACCGTGAAATCGACCTCAAGAACTGGCGCGGCAACCGCAAGAATTCAGGGTTTCTGCCTGAAGAGCGGCAGTGGCTTACCCAGATCTTTGACGAACTTGGCTGGGTGGATGTATTTCGCCGCGTCGATCAGCGCGCCGAGCAGTACACCTGGTGGTCGAACCGCGGCCAGGCCTGGGCGAAGAACGTCGGGTGGCGCATCGATTACCAGATCGCCACGCCCGGCATCGCGGCCCGTGCACACAAAGTTCGCATCTACAAGGCCGCGCGTTTCTCAGACCATGCTCCTCTCATCATTGACTACGACTACAAGTTCTAAACAAGGAGCGGTGTCAGGCGCTGCGCGCATCCTGCGGGTTAGTCGGCAGTCCGGGCTGCGCTTGAGTAGCAGGCGCATCGTTCCACGGCGCGACCTTCAGCAGCAACAGCATGCCGGGCACGGCGAGCAGCGTGCATAAAAGGTAAAAGTCGACCCAGCCGGTGTGCTCGACGATCCAGCCGGTCACGGAATTGACGAGTGCGCGTGGCGCTGCGGCGAGGCTGGTAAACAGAGCGAACTGGGTGGCGGTATACGCGGGATTGGTGGCGCGTGCGATGTAAGCCACGAAGGCGATGGTGCCCAGCCCCACGCCCAGCGCTTCGAAGCCGATCGTCAATGCGAGCATGAGGCGATCGTGCGGCGAGGCTGCGAGCATGGCGAACCCTAGGATCGACAGCAGCTGCACCGCGCCGTAGAGCCAGAGCGCGCGATTGATGCCGAGTTTGAGCATCCACAGGCCGCCCAACAGTCCGCCAGCGATGCTCGGCCACAGCCCGGCATGCTTGGCGATCAGGCCGATCTCGGTTTTCGTATAACCCAAGTCCAGATAAAAGGGGGTCGCGAGCGCAGTCGCCATGCTGTCGCCCAGCTTGTAGAGCACGATGAAGGCGAGGATCAAGAGGGCTGAGCGCCAGCCGGCGCGTCCGATGAATTCCCGGAACGGGTCGATCACTGCCGCCCGCAGCGTGCGCGGGAGTGCGCTGACGAGCGCGGGCTCGCTCACCAGCAGCGTCATCGCAATCCCGGGCAGCATGAACAGCGCGGTGACGAGAAACACGCTGGTCCACGGCATGGTATCGGCGAGGATCAGCGCGAGCGAGCCTGGTACCAGGCTCGCGATGCGATAGGCGTTGACGTGAATCGAGTTGCCGAGGCCAAGCTCGGCCTCGGACAGGATTTCACGCCTGTAGGCATCGAGCACGATGTCCTGCGTCGCGCTGAAGAATGCGACGCCCAGCGCGAGCAGCGCGATCGTCCACAGATCGTGCGCCGGATCGTACATGCCGAGCACCGGCAGCAGCGCGAGCAGGGCGAGTTGCGCCATCAGCATCCAGCCGCGCCGCCGGCCCAGCGCCGGGAATGCGTAGCGGTCGAGCAGCGGCGACCACAGGAACTTCCAGTTGTACGGAAACTGGATCAGGGTGAACAGGCCGATCGCTTTCAGATCCACGTGCTCGGAGCGCAGCCACGCCGGCACCAGCGACAGCAGAACGTAGAGCGGCAGCCCCGAGCTGAACCCGGTGCCCACGCAGATCAGCATGCGGCGGCTGAACAGCGCGCGGCGCCAATCAAGCGCGGGCGCGGCCGGGTCGGGTATCGCGCGGCTAGTCACGCTGGAAGCGAAAGACCGCGAGGCTGCCGAGCAAATTGGGGAGGAAACTGATCGTCCGCCCGTGCCGCATCACGACGCGCTCCAGAATGCGCACGCCGTTGCTCGCGCAAAATTCCTCGAAGTCGCGGATGGTGCACAGGTGGATGTTGGGCGTGTCGTACCAATGATACGGCAGGTTAGACGACATCGGCATGCGGCCGCGCATCACCTGCAGCCGGTTGCGCCAGTAGCCGAAATTCGGAAAGGTGACGATGCCTTCGCGGCCGATGCGCAGCATCTCGCGCACCACGTGCTCGCTGCTGCGCACCGCCTGCAGGGTGAGCGACAGGATCACGAAATCGAAAGAGCCGTCGGCAAAGCCCGACAGCCCGCCCTCGAGGTCGCCCTGGATGACGTTGACGCCGTTTTTCACGCACTCGAGGATGCCCTCGTCGTCGATTTCGACGCCGTAACCGATGGCCGCGCGCTGCTTCTTTAAATATTGCAGCAATGCGCCGTCTCCGCAGCCCAGGTCGAGCACGCGCGCATCGGGCGTGATCCAGTGGGCAATGGCGGCAAAATCGGCACGCTTGATTCCCTTCGTGCTCATACGCCGATCTCCTGCGCAATGCGGTCGAAATAGGCGGCGACCAGACGGTGATAGCGCGGGTCTTCCAGCAGGAACGCGTCGTGCCCGTGCGGCGCGTCGATTTCTGCATAAGTCACGTTGCGGCGGTTGTCGAGCAGCGCTTTGACGATTTCGTGCGAGCGCTCGGGCGAAAAGCGCCAGTCGGTGGTGAATGAGACGACGAGAAATCCCGCGCTCGCCGGCTCGAGGGCTAGACTCAGGTTGCCGCCGCAGGGCGCGGCCGGGTCGAAGTAATCGAGCGCGCGCGTGATGCGCAGATAGGTGTTGGCGTCGAAGTAATCTGAAAACTTGTTGGCCTGATGGCGCAGGTAGGACTCGATTTCGAATTCGACGCCGAAGTTATAGTTCAGCTTGTCGCGGCGCAGCTGGCGGCCGAATTTGCTCGCCATCTCGTCGTCCGAGAGATAAGTGATGTGCCCGATCATGCGCGCCACTCTCAGTCCGCGCGTCGGGCGCGTGTCATGACGGTTGTAGTCGCCATCGTAAAAGTCCGGATCGCTGATGATCGCCTGGCGTGCCACTTCGTTGAACGCGATGTTCTGCGCCGACAGGTTGGGCGCACACGCGATGACGACTGCATGCGCGATGCGGCCCGGGTACTGGATGGTCCACGACAGCGCCTGCATTGCGCCCAGGCTGCCACCCATGACGGCGGCGAAGCTGCGTATGCCCAGGTGATCGGCGAGCCGCGCCTGGCTGCTCACCCAGTCTTCCACCGTTACCACAGGAAAAGACGCCCCCCATATCTCCCCGGTCGCCGGATTGATGCTCTGCGGCCCGGTCGAGCCGAAACAGCCGCCCAGGTTGTTGACCCCGACCACAAAAAAGCGCCGGGTGTCGAGTGGCTTGCCGGGGCCGATCATGTTGTCCCACCACCCCACGTTCTGCGGGTCGTCGGCGTAGAAGCCGGCGACATGGTGCGAGGCGTTCAGTGCATGGCATACCAGCACTGCGTTGGTCTTCTCGGCATTGAGCGAGCCGTAGGTCTCGTAGACCAGATCGTAGGCCGGCAGCAGCGTGCCGTTGGCGAGCTGCAGCGGCTGGTCGAAATGCGCGGTGCGCGGGCTGACCGGCCCGGCGGTGGATGTGTGGTTAGTAGCGTCCATAAAAAAACCCGGTGCCAGCTTGCGCCATGACCGGGTCGTGCCTCTCTTTAGCCGGATTTATTAGGCGCCCGCAAGCTGAATATCAAATCGGCGCACGACAGGGGAAGAACCTTACCGCGCCTGAGCACCGCTTGTCAATGGCGCCGCGGCAATGACCAGAGCTAGCTATTGAGCGTGGCGAGCAGCGCGCGCAGCTTGCCCGGCTCGTGCGCTCGCAGCATCCTCTGCGCCTTGGGCGCGAGCTGGCCCAGGTTGGATTGCAGGACGCGCTGCTTGATGCTGAGCAGGGACGCGTGGTGCATCGAAAACCGCCGCAACCCGAGTCCTAGCAGCAGGCGCGTGAGCTCGACGTCACCTGCCATTTCGCCGCACAGCGCGACCGGCTTGCCCGCCTTGTTCGCCACCCTGATGACGTGCGCGATGAGATGAAGCACTGCCGGGTGCAGCGGATCGTAGAGGTGCGAAATCTTGTCGTCGCTGCGATCGATGGCGAGTGTGTATTGGATGAGATCGTTGGTGCCGATCGACAGGAAGTCGAGCTTCTTGATGAAGGTGTTGAGCGCGAGCGCGGCGGCGGGGATCTCGATCATGCCGCCCACTTCGATGCCGGCGGCGTACGGAATGTGCCGGTCGTCCAGCTCACGCCTGGCCTGCGCGAGGTAATACAGGGTCTGGTCGATCTCGGACACGCTCATCACCATCGGCAGCAGGATCTTCACCTTGCCGTAATGCGAGGCGCGCAGTATCGCGCGCAGCTGCACCAGAAACATCTGGGGCTCGGTCAGCGAAAGCCGGATCGCGCGCAGGCCGAGCGCCGGATTGGTCATCGAGTAGTCGACCCCGTTGAGCGCCTTGTCCGCGCCCAGATCGTAAGTGCGTATGGTGACCGGCAGCCCGCCCATGTCGGTCACGACGTCGCGGTAGGCCTCGAACTGCTCGTCTTCGTCCGGCAGCCGGTCGCGGTTCAGGAACAGAAATTCAGTGCGGAACAGCCCGACGCCGGCGGCGCCGTTTTCCTTGACCGGCGCGACGTCTCCGGGCAGCTCGATATTGGCATGCAGCTCGATTTCAACCTGATCGAGGGTGAGCGCGCGCGTGTCGCGCAGGCGCCTGAGCTTGCGCCGCTCAATTTCCCACGCCCGCTGGCGCAGCCGGTACTCGGCGAGCGTCTGCGGATCGGGATCGATCACGACGGTGCCAATCGTGCCGTCGACGATCACCAGCTCGTTTTCGCGGATCAGCTGGCGCGCGCTGTGCAGCGCCACGATCGACGGAATGTTCAGGCTGCGCGCGACGATCGCGGTATGGGAAGTGGTGCCGCCCAGGTCGGTGATGAAGCTCGCGAACTGATGCTGCTTGAACTGGATGACGTCGGCTGGCGACAGGTCGTGCGCGACCAGCACCACGCCCTGCTCGTTCGCCTGCTCGGGCGGCGGGGTGTAGCCGGGTTGGCCGAGCAGAGCTTTGAGCAGGCGTTCGACGATTTGCACGACATCGGTCTTGCGTTCGCGCAGGTAGCTGTCCTCGATCTGGTTGAACTGGGCGAGCAGCGCATCCATCTGCACCTTGAGCGCCCATTCAGCGTTGCACTGCTCGGACTCGATGAGGCTGCGCGGCGTCTGCGACAGCGTTGCATCATGCAGTATCATGAGTTGCAGGTCGAGAAAGGCTTTGAGCTCCTGCGGCGCGGTAGTGGGAAATTGCGCGCGCAATTCTTCGAGCTCGGAACGCACGCTGGAAAATGCCGTGTCAAAGCGCGCCAACTCGTCGGCCAGCTCGTCCCGGGGCACCAGGTAGTGCGCGACTTCCAGCGTCGCGTGCGATACCAGGTGCGCGCGTCCGATCGCGACGCCGCCTGACACCGGGATGCCATGGATGGTCAGACTCATCGTGGTGTGTGCATCGCGGTTGTCAGTCCTGCTTCAGGTCGCGGTGCTGCGCGACGGGCTTAGGGAACCTCTGATTAGCTCCCGCACGGTTGCGACGGGGCTTTGCGGGATGAGATGCGCGAAGCGAGATGCAGCTAATGGTCGAACCCTTAGCAAGCCGAGCGACAAAGCAGATCACCCGCAAAGCCCCGTCCCTCGCGGGTTGTGGAAAAATGGACCGCGAACAGCGGAGCAGTTTCTACGCAACCTAAGTGCGTAGATGCGACCCGGCAGCGGGCCGAGTGCGCCGCATTTCGCTGTCCACGTCCGCCTTCGCGGTCGCATCCCATAAATGGGTCCCTGCTCCGCGCTTCGGCGCACCGTCTGCTTCACCGCGCTCCTCGGCATCGTAGTCCAGCTACGACCTTCGTCGCGCGTCTCGCATCCATCCGCATTTTGCCACAACGCAATCCGCGTGGGAGTTAATCAGAGGTTCCTTAGCTCTCTTCGTCGAAGCGCGCCGCGATCAGCGCCGTGAGCGCCTGCATCGCGGCCTGCTCGTCCGGTCCGTCGGTTTCTACGACTATGATTGCGCCTTTGGCGGCGGCGAGCATCATGACGCCCATGATGCTCTTGGCGTTGACGCGCTTGCCGTTGCGCGCAAGCCAGACCTCGGACTTGTAGCGGCCCGCCAGCTGCGTCAATTTTGCTGAAGCTCGCGCGTGCAGGCCGAGCTTGTTGACGATTTCAGCTTCCTGTTTCAGCATTGTGCAGCTTGAAACTTGGCACCCGGATCACGCCTTCGCAGCCGCCGCTGATCGCCTTGGTGATCATGACTTTCAGTTCGCGGTCGCGATAGGTCAGGGCGCGGATCAGCATCGGCAGGCTCACTCCGGCCACCACCTCCACCTTGTCCGGCCGCACCAGTTTGGCGGCCATGTTGCAGGGGGTGCCGCCGTACATGTCGGTCAGGATGAGCACCCCGTCGCCGGTATCGAGCTCTTTCAGCAGAGTGCGCGCCTGCGGCAGCAGCAGGTGGGGATCGTCCTGCGCGGTGATGCCCAGCTGCTGCACGCGCGGCGGGCGCTTATTGAGCACGTGGCTCGCGCAATGGATAAGGCTCTCGCCGAGGGTGCCGTGGGTGATTAGGAGTATGCCGATCATTTATTTGCCGCCTGCGAGCAGTATTTTACCCCATTCGCCCTCTGAGACGGCACCGATATATGCGGGAAACGCAGCGCTTTTCAGCGCCGTTCGATTGCATGTTCGAGCGCATCGAGCATCATCGCCGCAACGTTGAAGCCGGTCTGCTCGGTGATCTCCTGAAAACACGTCGGGCTCGTCACGTTGATCTCGGTGAGATAGTCCCCGATGATGTCCAGTCCGACCAGCATGAGTCCGCGCGCGTTGAGTTGCGGGCCCAGCGTTTCGGCGATCTCGCGATCGCGCGGCGTCAGCTCGCGGGCCACACCGGTGCCGCCGGCCGCGAGGTTGCCGCGGGTCTCGCCCGGCTTCGGGATGCGCGCGAGCGCAAAGGGCACCGCCTTGCCGCCGATCAGCAGCACGCGCTTGTCGCCGTCGGAAATCTGCGGGACGTAGCGCTGCGCCATGATGGTGCGGCGTCCATAGTGCGTGACGGTTTCGACGATCACGTTGAGATTCGGGTCCTTGCGGTGGACGCGGAACACCGAGGTTCCGCCCATGCCGTCCAGCGGCTTGAGAATGATGTCATCGTGGGCGGCGAGAAACTCGTGGATCAGCGGCGCGTTACGGGTGACCAGCGTCTCGGGCGTGAACTGCGGGTAGCGCGCGATCGCGAGCTTCTCATTGCTGTCGCGCACTGCGCGCGGATCGTTGTAGACGCGCGCTCCTTCGTTTTGCGCAAGTTCGAGCAGGTAGGTGCTGTAGACGTACTCCATGTCGAAAGGGGGATCCTTGCGCATGAGCACGGCGTCGAAGTCTTTGAGCGCAACTGTTCCAGCCGCCTGCAGGCGATACCAGGGTTGCGCGTCGGGCGTGAAATGCAGGCGTTGCGCGAGGCCGCTTACCGCGCCGGCGCGCCACAGCAGGTCTTCCTGCCCCATCACGTAGAGCTCGTGGCCGCGCCGGGCGGCCTCGCGCATCATCGCATAAGTCGAATCCTTGTAAACCTTGAAGGATTCGAGGGGGTCGGTGATGAAGGCGAGTTTCATGGAAAATATTGCGCCGGAGTGGAGGACAGCATCAGGAATGCGTGACTGCGGCCTCGCTCTCGGCGCCGGGCGCGAGCAGCGGGTCGGTCTGTTCGAGCTCGAGTGCTGCCGCCAGCAATGCCAGCCGCGCGATGACGCCATACGCATAAAAGCGGTTGGGAGGGCAGCCGGGGTCGTCCGGATTCGGGCTCGTGCAGGGTGCGGCGAAAGACAGCGGGGAAAATTGCATGCCCGGCGCATTGAGGTTCTGGTCCTGGCCGCGCTCGGTATGCACGCGGTAGAAGCCGCCGACCACGTAGTGATCGATCATGTACACGACCGGTTCGGCGACTGCGTCTTTGACCGATTCAAAGGTGTAGACGCCTTCCTGCACCAGCACTTCGCGCACTTCCAGGCCTTCCTTGACCACCGCCATCTTGTTGCGCTGCTTGCGGTTGAGCGCGCGCACCTCCGCCGGGTCCTTGATGGTCATGATGCCCATGCCATAGGTGCCGGCGTCGGCTTTGACGATCACGAACGGCTCTTGCTTGATGCCGTAGCGTGCGTATTTTTCGCGGATTTCATCGAGCAACTCGGTGACGTAGCCTTCCAGGCATTCTTCGCCCTTGCGCTCGTGAAAATTGATCTTGCCGCATTTCTCGAAATACGGATCGATGAGCCACGGGTCGATGCCGAGGAGTTGCGCAAACTCGGCCGCGACATCCCGGTAGGCCGCGAAGTGATTGGACTTGCGGCGCGTGAACCAGCCTGCGTGCAGCGGCGGCAGCAGCGTCTGCTCGAGGTTCTGCAGTATCTCCGGCGCCCCCCCGGACAAATCATTGTTGAGCAAAACCATGCAGGGGTCGAAATCCGCGACCGTGAGCCGGTTGCCCACGCGCTTGAGCGGCTCGAGCAGCAACTCGCCTTCGCCCTCGGGCAGTGCGACGGCGGTGGGCTCGGTGATCGGCAGCAGGCTGCCGATATGCACCTTTAGTCCGGCGTGGCGCAGGATGCTCTGCAGCGCCGCGACGTTGCGCAGGTAGAAGGTATTGCGCGTGTGGTTTTCCGGGACCAGCAGTATGCCGCGCGCATCCGGGCAGATCTTTTCGATCGTGGCCATCACCGCCTGCACGCACAGCGGGTGGAATTCCGGATTCAGGTTGTTGAATCCGCCGGGATAGAGGTTGGTGTCGACCGGCGCGAGCTTGAATCCGCTGTTGCGCAGGTCCACTGAAGCATAGAAGGGCGCCGCATGTTCTTGCCATTTAGTGCGCAGCCAGTGCTCGATCGCCGGCATCGATTCCAGGATGCGGCGCTCCAGCTCGAGCAGCGGGCCGGTAAGTGCGGTGGTGAAATGCGGAACGGTCATGGGTTCAATCTGAGGATCGGGCGGCTATTGTAGCAAACCCGCGCGCAGGCCCGCATGACCGGGCCGAAAGCCGCGCCCCTTCCGGAATAACCGCTGCTCGGGGAATGGCGAGCGGCGCGTACAAAAAGAAAGCGGGCGCGTTTCCGCGCCCGCCCCTAAAACTGCGTTGCTACTAAGGCTTGTTACTGGCTGTAGGCCTTTTCGCCATGGTCGGCGAGGTCCAAGCCCTCTTCCTGATCTTCGTCGCTGGAGCGGATACCGATCGTAACCTTCAGGATCACCAGTATCACCAGGGCGACGAGGCCGGACCAGGCCAGCGTGATGCCAATGTCCCACAGCTGCGCGACGATCTGCGCGCCGGCGTCGAAATCGCCGACCTTGTTGGCGACGTAGTCGTAGACCCCGGTGCCGCCGAGGGCAGGATTGACGAAGATGCCTGTGCCGAGCGAGCCGATGATGCCGCCAACGCAGTGCACGCCGAAGGTATCGAGCGCGTCGTCATATCCGAGCGCCTTCTTAACTTTGGTGGAGGCGATCAGGCAGACCACTCCGGCAACCGCGCAGATGATGAAGGCGCCCATCGGGCCGACGAAGCCGGCCGCCGGCGTGATCGCCACCAGGCCCGCAACGATGCCCGAGCATACGCCCAGCAGGCTGGGTTTGCCCTTGATCATCCACTCGGTGAGCATCCAGGCGACACCCGCGACTGCAGTGCCGAACAGGGTGTTGAAGAATGCGAGCCCTGCGGCGCCGGTGGCTTCGAGTGCAGATCCGGCATTGAACCCGAACCATCCCATCCACAGCAGGCCAGTGCCGATCGCCGTCATCATCAGGCTGTGCGGCGCCATCTGCACTTTGCCGAAGCCGTAGCGTTTGCCCAGCATGAGCGCGCAGACCAGCGCCGCGATCCCGGCGTTGATGTGCACTACCGTGCCGCCGGCAAAATCGAGCGCGCCTTTGGCGAAGATATAACCGGCGTGGCTCTGAGCAACATCAGCCGCTTTGGCGGTGGTATATGCATCCGGGCCATCCCAGTACCACACCATGTGTGCGATCGGGAGGTAGGCGAAGATGAACCACAGCACGCTGAAGATCAGCATTGCGCTGAACTTGAAGCGTTCGGCGTAGCCGCCCGCGATCAGGGCAACGGTGATTGCGGCAAAGGTCAGCTGGAACATGCAGTAAACATAGTCCGGCATGTACTGGCCCTTGGTGAACGTCGCTGCCACCGCGGTGGTCGGATCATCGCCCGCCATGAAAAGCTTATCGAGAGAGCCGATGAATGGTGCCCAGGCACTGCCTTCATGACCTGCGGTGAACGCCATGCTGTAGCCAAACACGACCCACAGTACCGCAATGACGCAGAAGATCGTGAAGCTCTGCATTACGGTGGACAGTGCATTCTTGCTGCGGGTCATACCGGCGTAGAACAGAGCCAGACCCGGAAGGGTCATTAGCAATACGAATGCCGTGGAGGTCATCATCCACGCGACATCGCCCTTGTTGCAGTCGAAGCCCTTGTCACCGCATTTGGGCGCGGCGGCGGCTGCTGCCGGAGCTGCTTCAGCAGGAGCTACTGCCGGAGCTGCTGCAGCCGCAGCCGCAGGCGCGGCAGCGGGTTGATCCGCTGCTTTATCCTGGGCGAGGCTGGAAGATGCGCCCAAGCAAAGCGCGCAGAGGACGGCGAGTACACTCAGAAAGTTTTTCATTGGATGGTCTCCGTTATAGCGCGTCAGCGCCAGTTTCACCGGTGCGGATGCGATAGGCCTGCTCGAGATCCACGACGAAGACCTTGCCATCGCCGATCTTGCCGGTATTGGCTGATTTCTCGATCGCTTCCACGACCTGGTCGAGCATCTCGTTGGTGATCGCGGCTTCGATCTTTACCTTGGGCAGAAAGTCAACTACGTATTCCGCCCCGCGGTAGAGTTCGGTGTGACCCTTTTGTCGACCGAATCCCTTTACTTCAGTGACCGTGATGCCCTGCACCCCGATTGCGGACAGCGCTTCACGCACTTCGTCGAGCTTGAATGGCTTGATGATGGCTGTGACTAGTTTCATCGTTGATCCCCGGAAAAGTGGGCAGGCCGAAGCCTGCCGCGTGTGCGAGCTTAAAAGGTTTTCTGTACGTAGGCGGTAAATGTCCCGTCAGCGATATTTTTCGGATAGGGCCCGCCCTGCGTCGTGCTGCCGTATCCCACCGCCGGTGCATTGGCTTTGGTGTAGTAACCGCCGAGCGTCATGCCTTTGAACAGGTCGGAGGACTTGCTCAGGTCGTAGGTCGCGCCGAGCTTTATGTCGGTGTAGCTGTATTCGGCGTCATTGGAGATGTTTGCTACACGAAAACCGGGGGCATTGCGCAGATCGGTACCCTTGTATTTCTGCTTGCCCCAGTGCGCGATCAGGTTTAGGCCGGTATCGCCCACGGGATAATTGGCTGTAATGTCGAGATAATAGGTGCCCGAGCTGTTCCTGACGGCAAAGGTCTTATTGCCAACACCGTAGGAGAGCTTGGCGCTCAGCCATTGCCAGCCCAAGGCGCCATAGACTTCCTGGGTGTCGCCTTTCTCGCCGGTCGTCGGAATGACCGTTCCGGGATAATAGTAGTAGAGATAACCGACGTCGTAAGTGAAATCGGATTTGCCGAAGGCGCCGCGCAGGCCGCCGTACCAGTCGTTCTCCAGACTCGAACTCGAGTACTGGGCACTATCGTGCAGCCACGCGATGTTCGAGAGCCAGGTGCCCAGGTAAACAGTTGAACCGCCCGTGTCATAGGCATAATCGAACCCGCCCTGTACTGCGGGATCACGGTTGGTCTGGTTCAGGCCACGGAAAATATACTGACTGTAGAGCCCGACATTCGCGGTTAACGAGTGTGGCGAGGCCGGCTCTGCCGCTTGTGCAAAGGTGCCGTGCACACAGATTGCCGTCGCAATCGCGCTGGCCATCAAGGTCTTCTTGAACATGGTGATCCCCTCTAGATATGGTGAACGATATAAGTGCTACGTGGACTGTTTAGCAATTGCTGTGCCAATCAATAATCTATTGATAAGATTAGACTTTATGATAATAGTCAGCGTGGGCGCGCTGGCATGTGCACCAAGATGATGCCGAAGTGAGGTGTTCGCACCATATCGAGGCGTCGACCTTGGCGATGGGGCGCGAGTGCATAGAGTTCGGGCACGATGTGAGCGGGCATGATAGATTGAGTTGCATGAAGGACACAGAGATACCGATGGGCAAACAAAAAATCCTCGATGACCTGGGTGAGCGCATCAGGGCGCTGATATCTGAGAGTCCGGCGCACGATCTGGAGCGCAATCTGCGCAGCTTGCTGGCCGCGCTTTTTACGCGGCTGGATCTGGTCACACGCGAAGAATTCGACGTGCAGAGTGCGGTACTCGCCCGCACCCGCGAGAAGCTGACCCGGCTCGAGGCGCGCCTCGCGGAACTCGAGCAGGCCGGCCGCGAGCAGCGCTGAGGCGAGCGCATACCCGCCGGCAATCGGCGGTTTCCAAAATCGGGGATGTCCGCGCATTGCAGACGTGGCGCGTTAGATACTGATTGCGATCCCGGATGCGGTGCTTCGATGTCCCTCGCTGTCCTCTACAGCCGTTCGCTTGCCGGCATGGATGCGCCGCTGGTGACGGTTGAAACCCATTTAGCCAATGGACTGCCGGGCTTTACCATCGTCGGGTTGCCCGAAGCGGAGGTCAAGGAAGCGAAGGACAGGGTGCGTGCCGCCCTGCAAAATGCGCGCTTTGAATTTCCGGCGCGGCGCATCACCGTCAATCTTGCTCCTGCCGACCTGCCTAAAGAGAGCGGGCGTTTCGATCTGCCGATCGCGCTCGGCATTCTGGCGGCATCCGGACAGATTCCCGCTGAGCACTTAGGTGAATATGAATTCGCTGGCGAGCTTGCGCTGAACGGCGCACTGCGGCCGGTGCGCGGTGCGCTGGCCATGATGTGCGGCGTGCGCCGCGCTGGCCGTACCTTCGTCCTGCCCCTGGAAAACGGACCCGAAGCCGCTTTGGTGGAAGGCGCGCGCGTGCATGCGGCGCATAGCCTGCTCGATGTGTGTGCGCATTTCGCCGGCGGCGATCCGCTGATCCGGTGCACCGCTCCTGCGATCGATGCACGCGAAGCGTCAGCTGATCTGAGCGACATCAGGGGCCAGGCGCAGGCCAAGCGCGCGCTCGAGATTGCGGCTGCAGGCGGGCACAGCCTGCTGATGGTGGGGCCGCCCGGCAGCGGAAAGACCATGCTCGCCCAGCGCCTGCCGGGCATCCTGCCCGCGATGAGCGAACGGGAGGCGCTGGCGTCAGCGGCGGTCCAGTCGCTGGGCAGCGCAGGGTTCGAGGTGCGCAATTGGCGCCGGCGACCGTTCCGGGCGCCCCACCACACGGCTTCCGCCGTGGCGCTGGTGGGCGGAGGCAGCAACCCGCGGCCGGGAGAGATCTCGATGGCGATGCATGGCGTGCTGTTCCTGGATGAACTGACCGAATACGATCGCAAGGTACTCGAAGTGCTGCGCGAGCCGCTCGAATCAGGACGCATTCACGTATCGCGCGCTGCGCGCCAGGCGGAATTTCCCGCAGAGTTTCAGCTCGTGGCGGCAATGAATCCCTGCCGCTGCGGCTTTCTCGGGCATTACAGCGGGCGCTGTCGTTGCACGCCGGACCAGGTCCTGAGCTACCGCAGAAAAATTTCGGGCCCGCTCCTGGATCGCATTGACATTCAAATCGAGGTCCCCGCGGTTCCTGCCGATGAACTTGCGCGCTCGAACGCGGGCGTGGCGAGCGCCGTGGTCCGCGAACGCGTGGAGCGGGCGCGCGCTGCCATGACTACGCGTCAGGGCAGGGAGAACGCGCGGCTCGCGGTCGCCGAGATCGCGATGTATTGCGCGCCGGACGAGGATGGCGCGAGCTTGCTCAAACGGGCGATTGCCAGACTCGGGCTTTCGGCACGCGGCTATCACCGCATCCTGAAGGTCGCGCGTACGATTGCTGATCTAGACGGAAATGGGGCGCGCGCTGTTTCCGCAGCGCATGTCGCCGAGGCGATTCAGTATCGCAGGCTCGAGTGTGCATCAGTCGCATAAACGATTAATCGAGCGAGCACTTAGGCAGCGTGTACGCGTTCGAGCAACGCGTCGTATTGGAATTGCGAAATATTCAACGTCGCGAGTGCGAGCGCTCCAGCGCAGTTCCATTCTATGCACGGAGCGCCGGTGGTGCTCTGCACGTATATTTGCTCTGCGACGAGCCCGATCGCGATCATCACGCGGCTGGACTGAGGCAGCGTGCCGTCGCCCGGTTTGAGTTTTGCGTGGTCATGGTGCCACAGGATCGCCAGGCAAAGGTCATCGTGTAACAGCCAGCTGCGCGCGAGCGCGTAACCGATCCGGGCGTGATTCAGCGAGTATTGCTTGTCCTCGATCGCGGTCAGCGGGCGCCCGAGATCGGGCAAGGCGCTGCTGTAAACTTTTCCGTAATTGCGGAACTTGGAGGCCATGAGCGGGATGCCGCAATCGCGAAACAGCCCCAGCGTGTACGCTTCATCGCGGCCCACTCCGCCGACCTGCACTGCGAGCTGAGCAGAAATCGCCGCCACGTTCGAAGAGCTTTCCCAGAAATTTTCCATGATCGCGCTGGCACCGACCGTAAACACCTGACGCAGCAGCAGACCTGTCACGAGGTTCGAAACCGTGCGCAAGCCGAGCATGGCAAGCGCCTGCGATACCGAGGCGGCTTTGGTGTGCAAACCATAGAATGCCGAGTTGACCGTCTTCAGCATGGCAGCAGCGAGGCCTACGTCGCGCGCGATCAGCGCGCCGATCTTCGCATAATCGGGTTCTTCATCGCGCATGCGGCGCAGCAGTTGCGTCAGCGTTGTGGGGCAGGGAGGAATTCCGATGTCTTTGACGATCTGTTCGGCTTGTTTGTCGAGCGTTGCAAGGTGTTCCATCGATCGGGTTCCCGGAGCTGCGGCCTGCAGTGCGTCACGGATTGCGGCGGACTCCAACCGTATCGGCAGCCGTGCCATCGACCTTTAAGGGCGTGCGATCATAGCTACAGTCGGAATACTTGCTAGGACCTTTAGGAAGGACGCCCAAGATTCAGATAAGCAACACAAATTATCGGTATACCGGTAACTATGTAGGATGTAAGACTACATGAGAAAACGTGAAATCCTACACAGTATTCATGGGTACACGCCTCTTAATGCACAGCCTGTGGATATCCATAATGTGCCCGTAAGCTGATCGCGTGACTATAAAACCATAACAGGGAGAAAAAATGAAGAACGCACAGTTACTGGATGAGATTCGCGAAACCAACATGAGCTATCTGCTGCTCGCGCAGCACCTGATTGGCTCGGATCGCACGGCCGCCATGTTCCGGCTCGGCGTGCGGGCTGAGGTCGCCGATATCATCGAGCAACTCTCGCCAGCCCAGATCATGAAGATGGCGGCTTCCAACATGCTGCTGTGCCGGATGCGTTTCGATGACCAGCTGATCGTCGGCTTGCTCAGCGACCATAGCGCTGCCAAGCCCATGATGCAGTCGCATGCGGCGGTACTGATGGCGGGACAATCTCCAGCCGGTCTTTCCTGAGTCCTGCTCATCATCCGGAGGTTGCCATGCGCAACAAGAGCGTCATCACCGAAGCGCACCAGATCACCCTCGCAATCGAACTGGTGCAGCTCGGTGCGCGTCTGCCGGTGCTGGAAGCTGAAACGAGCGTCAGCCGCGAGCGCCTGCTGAAACTCTACAAGGAAGTGAAAGGCAAATCCCCGCCCAAGGGCATGCTGCCATTTTCGACCGACTGGTTCATGAACTGGCAGCCGAACATACACGCATCGCTGTTTCTCGATATCTACCGCTACCTCGAGGAAAATGCCGGGGCGAGCGCCATCGAAGCGATCGTCAAGGCCTATCGACTGTACATCGAGCACCTCGAGGTGAACGGCCTGGAATGCGTGCTGAGCTTTACCCGCGCCTGGAGTCTGGTGCGCTTCGTGAAGGCCAAGATGCTGACGACGGTTTCATGCACGCAATGCCGGGGCCATTTCATCGTGCACGCCCTGGATCTGCATCGCGGGTATGTCTGCGGCCTGTGCCATGTGCCGTCGCGTGCCGGCAAGACGCGCCAGGCAGCGCTGGCGGTGCAGTCGGCGCGCGAACTGCTGCCCAGGACGCCTGCCCCGGCGCGCGCGCCCGTCGTCGCCACGGTCGACTGATCGCCGGCGCACCGACTACGAAACAAGGGGGCTTTCGCCTCCTGTTTGCCAAAATGCGGGCGGTCGCCCGCTGCTAATCTGATCTTGCATTCCTGCCGGCAGTAATGTGCCGGCATGGGCTGAGTCCGCGCGGCACCTGCCGCGGCGCTACTCCGAGGGGGAGCTTTGCTGGTCATAGTCGGATATCTGGTAGTCGTCGCATCCGTGTTCGGCGGTTTCGCGCTGGCCGGGGGGCACATGGCGGCATTGCTGCAGCCGGTCGAGCTGCTGATGATCGGCGGCGCCGGCGCCGGCGCGCTCTTAGTCGGCAACACCGGCAAGGCATTGCACGCCATCGTCAGGACGCTGCCTTCGGTGCTCAAGGGCTCGAGCTATGCCAAAGCGGTATTCATGGAGCTGATGGCGCTGCTCTACGACATCCTGGTCAAGGTGCGCAAGGAAGGGCTGATGACGATCGAGGACGACGTCGAGAATCCGGCCCAGAGTCCGCTGTTCGCGCATTATCCCTTGGTGCTCGCCGATTCACACATGCTGGAGTTCGTCACCGATTACCTGCGTCTCATGGTCGGCGGAAACCTCAACGCTTTCGAAATTGAAAATCTGATGGACAACGAAATCGAAACCCACCATCAGGAGGGTCAGGTGCCGATCCAGAGCATCGCCAAGATTGGCGATGCCATGCCTGCGTTCGGCATCGTTGCGGCGGTAATGGGCGTGGTGCACACGATGTCATCAGTGGGGCTGCCCCCGGCCGAGTTGGGAATTCTGATCGCACACGCGCTGGTCGGCACCTTCCTCGGCATCCTCATCTCCTATGGCTTCGTCTCGCCGCTCGCGGCACGGCTCGAACAAAGGCTGGGCGAGTCGGGCAAGATGTTCGAGTGCATCAAGGTCACGCTGCTCGCGAGCCTCAATGGTTACTCGCCGGCGTTGGCGGTGGAATTCGGCCGCAAGGTTCTCTACACAACCGAGCGCCCCACCTTCCAGGAGCTCGAGCAGCATGTCAAGAAGAAGGCATGAGCGCGCTGCTCCAGGGCATAACAGCGAACTGCGGCCATGACTGACGAAAGCCAGCGCCCGATCGTCATCAAGCGCAAGAAGGCCAGCGGCCACGGCCATCATGGAGGCGCCTGGAAAATCGCCTATGCGGATTTCGTAACCGCGATGATGGCGTTCTTCCTCCTGATGTGGCTGCTCGGTTCAACCACCAAGGGGCAACTGCAGGGCATCGCCGAGTATTTCCAGACCCCGCTCGCGGTTGCGTTCGGCAGTGGCGAGAGCTCGTCTGCAAGCTCCAACCCGATCAATGGCGGGGGTTCAGACCTGACACGCAGCGATCAACAGGTGAAGCGCGGCGCGCTTCCCGACCAAAGGCGGTTGGTTAGCGTCAAGGCTGCTCAAGATATGCTGATGCGGCAGGAGATGGAAAAGCTGAAGGCTCTCAAACAGCGCGTCGAGGACGTGATCGATGCCAACGCGCTGCTGCGCCAGTACCGCAATCAGCTGCTGATCGATATCACGAGCGAGGGGCTGCGCATTCAGATCGTGGACGAACAGAACCGCCCGATGTTCGATCTGGGGAGCGCGCAGCTGAAGCCGTATGCGCGCGAAATCCTGCTGGCTTTGAGCAAGCCGTTCAACGAAGTGGAAAACAAATTGAGCCTCACCGGACATACCGACGCCAAACCCTTTCCCGCGGGTGAGCACGGCTACAGCAACTGGGAGTTGTCGGTCGATCGCGCCAATGCATCGCGACGCGTGCTGGTCGCGGGCGGCATCGCTGACGGCAAGATTAAGCGCGTCGTGGGCATGGCCTCGGCGGTGCTGTTCGACGGCAAGAATCCCTACAACCCGATTAACCGCCGCATTGCCATCATCGTGCTCAACAAACAGGCCGACGAGGCCCTCAATCGCGTGAGCGGTGCGCTTGCGGTTGGAGACGAGGGCGTCTCTAAGGAGGCACTCGATGCCGAGGCGCACTAGCGAGCGGCGCTTCAAATGGCGCGGGAGCCCGGCGTGCCTGATTCGCGTGCGGCGCAGGGGAGGGCCATGGTATCGCGGTTGATTGAGGATTGGGTCGAGATGCTAAGCAGCGCTGAGCTGCCTGTGCTCGCGCGCACGATCGCGGAACTCGACGTGTTGCGCGCCGATGTCGAGCGCGTCACCACGGCACACGTTGTGGACATCGTGATGCGCGATCCACTGATGACGGTAAAGGTATTGCAGTATCTGCAGCAGCACCGCAGCCGTCGCCGCAGTGCCGACATCACCACCATCGCGCACGCCCTGATGATGCTCGGCCTGGCGCCGTTCTTTGCTCATTTCGGCAAGCCGCTTGCGCTGGAGGCGCGTTTGGATGCGGCCCCCTACGCGCTGCACGGCGCGCTCAGGGTGATGAGCCGTGCGCGTCACGCCGCGCTCTACGCCCACGACTGGGCCCAGTACCGGCGCGACATCGATCCCGAAGAGGTGATGGTCGCCGCGCTGCTGCACGACCTGTCGGAAATGCTGCTGTGGTGCTTTGCGCCCGAACTCGCGCTGGAGATCGGCGACCGGCAGCGGCGCGACCGTGCGCTGCGCAGCGAAGCCGCTCAACTCGAGGTGATCGGCTTTAGGCTGATCGATCTACAGCTCGCGCTGGTGCAGGCATGGCAACTGCCGCAGCTGCTTGCTGTGCTGATGGACGAGCATCACACGCACAATGCGCGGGTGCTCAATGTTGCGCACGCGGCAGCGCTGGCCCGCCATTCCGCGCATGGCTGGGACAATCTTGCCCTGCCGCACGACTACGCGCAGATCGGGCGGCTGCTCGGCTTGTCGCAGGAACACGCCGAGCAGCGCGCACTCACGGTAGCGTTTGAGGCGTCCGGCGAACGGGACTGGTACGGGGTTGCGTTGCCGACTCCCCCCTATCCAGACGCGCTGCAGGGACGCACCGCTGGCTGACCTAGCAACCTCTGATCAAGCCCCGCAATCCGTATCGGACCAAATCAGGGGTTCTCTTACTCCATTGCATGAATAGCACGCGTAATGAAGGCTTGTTTGGGCGATGCGCGCGCCCGCAAGGGCCGGATACTTTCAGCTGTACACGAAAGCATAGTCCATGGCCGACGACAATCACGCTGAACGCACTGAACCCGCATCGCCGAAGCGCCTCGAGCAGGCGCGCGAGGAGGGGCGCGTCGCGCGATCGCACGAGCTGTCCACGTTCGCGATGCTGATGGCCGGGGGCGGTGGACTGTGGCTGCTCGGCAGCAGCGTCATTGGCCGCCTGCGCCTGTTACTGCACGACGGCCTCACACTGGATGCGCGCGCCGCCTTCGATCCCGCGCAGATGCTGGTGCGCCTCAACGATCAATTCTGCGCGGCGCTGTGGGCGCTGGCGCCGCTCCTCATCCTCTGGTTCCTGGTCGCGCTTGCCGCGCCGCAGGCACTGAGCGGGTGGACATTTTCATTGAAGAGCCTGCGCGTGGATTTCCAGCGCGTGGATCCGCTCGCCGGCATCGGGCGCCTGATGTCGTGGCACGGCGCGGGCGAGCTCGTGAAGGCGCTCGCCAAGGTGGGATTGGTGGCGAGCTGCGCGGCGCTCGTGATGTGGCATTACCGCGACAGCCTGCAGAAGCTTGCGCTGTTGCCGCTCGAAACCGGCATCGCCGAGACGGCGCGCATCGTCGCCATGAGCTTCCTGACGATGGCGGGCACGCTCGCGATTGTGGTCGGCGCCGACCTGCCGTTTCAGCTGTGGCGGCATGCCGACTCTCTCAAGATGACGCGCGAGGAAGTGCGGCAGGAAATGAAGGAGAGCGAAGGCGATCCACAGATCAAGGCGGCAATCCGCAGCCAGCAGCGCGCGCTGGCGCGCGGCCGCATGATGGAAGAAGTTCCCAAGGCGAGCGTAATCGTCGTCAACCCGACGCACTATGCGGTCGCGCTGCGCTATGAAGGCACCGGCATGAGCGCACCGCGCGTGGTCGCCAAAGGCGCCAATCTGGTCGCGGCGGCAATACGCCGGCTTGGTGAGGAACATCGCGTGCCAGTGCTGGAAGCGCCGCCGCTGGCGCGCGCGCTCTACCGGCACGTGGACATCGGCGCTGAAATCCCCGCCCAGTTCTACACCGCGGTCGCAGAGGTATTGGCCTACGTCTTCCAATTGCACCGCTACCGCGAACACGGCGGCGCCCAGCCGCCGCGGCTGGGTGCGCTCGATGTTCCGGACGATCTGCATCACGAAAGAGAGTAAGCGATGATCAACACCCTCAATCTACCGCGCCTTTCTTCGACGGAAGTATTGCGCGGCCTAGCCGGGCCGACGCTGATCGTGATGCTGCTCGCGATGATGGTGTTGCCGCTGCCGCCGTTCATGCTCGACATGTTTTTCACGTTCAACATCGCGTTCTCCATCATGGTGCTGCTGGTCGGCATGCAAACCGTCAAGGCCCTCGATTTCGCAGTCTTTCCAACCGTGCTGCTGGTGACCACGTTGCTGCGGTTGTCGCTCAACATCGCTTCCACGCGGGTGGTGCTGCTCGAGGGGCACACCGGGCCCGCAGCTGCCGGCAAGGTAATCGAGTCCTTCGGCCATTTCCTGGTGGGCAACAACTATGCGGTCGGCCTGGTGGTGTTCATCATCATGATCATCATCAACTTCGTGGTCATCACCAAGGGCGCCGGCCGTATCGCCGAGGTCGGTGCCCGCTTCACTCTCGATGCAATGCCGGGCAAGCAGATGGCGATCGACGCCGATCTCAACGCCGGGCTGATCGGCGAGGACGAGGCGCGCAAGCGCCGCTCGGTAATCGCGCAGGAAGCCGACTTCTACGGTTCCATGGATGGCGCGAGCAAATTCGTGCGCGGCGACGCGGTGGCCGGCATCATCATCCTGCTCATCAACATCTTCGGCGGCCTGATCGTGGGCGTCATGCAGCACGACATGGACTTCGCGTCAGCCGCGAAAGTCTACACGCTGCTCACCATCGGCGACGGGCTGGTTGCGCAGATTCCGGCGCTCATCATATCGACCGCCGCCGGCCTGGTGGTGAGCCGCGTCAGCACCGAAGAGGACACGGGAGCGCAGCTGCTGTCGCAGGTGATCGCGCGCCCGCAAGCCCTCCTGGTGACCGCCGGCATCATCGGCACCATGGGCCTGATCCCGGGCATGCCGCACCTTGCGTTTCTCATGCTCGCCGCCGGCATGGCCGCCGTCGCCTATCGCGTACGCAGCGGCACGGTGTCCAGCGAGCGCGCCGCGACCGCGGCGGTACTCGCCGAGCCCGCAACGGAGGCGCAGGACGTGAGCTGGAACGATGTCATGCCGGTCGACACGCTGGGCCTCGAAGTCGGCTACCGCTTGATACCGCTCGTCGACCAGGTGCAGGACGGCGAACTTCTGCGGCGCATCAAGGCGATCCGGCGCAAATTCGCGCAGGAGATCGGCTTCCTGCCGCCCGCCATTCATATCCGCGACAACCTCGAACTGCCGCCGAACGGTTATCGCATTACGCTCAAGGGCGTGGAGATCGGCCAGCACGAATCGCACGCCGGCATGTATCTCGCGATCAACCCGGGACGCGTCACCGCGCAGCTGCCGGGTGTCGCGACTTCCGATCCTGCATTCAATCTGCCCGCCGTGTGGGTAGACGCCGCGCACCGCGACCAGGCGCAGCAATGCGGCTATACGGTGGTCGATGCCGGCACCGTGGTTGCCACACACATCAGCCAGCTGCTGCAGACGCATTGCGCGGATCTGCTGGGGCGCCGCGAACTGCAACAGCTGCTCGATCACCTGTCCGTGGAAACGCCCAAGCTGCTGGAGGACGTGATACCCAAACTTCTGCCGATGGCGACGCTGCAGCGCGTGCTGCAGATGCTGCTGGAAGAAGGCGTACACATACGCGACATGCGCACCATCGTCGAAGTGGTCGCGGCGCATGCGGCGCGCACTCAGGATGCAGGCGAACTCGCGGCGCTGGTGCGCGCAGCACTCGGCCGCGCCATCGTCCAGCAGCTGTTTCCGGGCAAAGCCGAACTGCAGGTGATCGCGCTCGACCCGGCGCTCGAGCGCTTGCTGCTGCAAAGCGTACAGGCCGGCGGCGCCGACACGGGCGTGATCGAGCCCGAACTCGCGGACGCGCTGCTGCGCGGAGCGGCGGCCGCGGCCGCGCACCAGGAGCAGCTGGGGCTGCCCGCGGTGCTGCTGGTGCCGGCGCCGTTGCGATTGCTGCTGTCGCGCTTCCTGCGCCGCGCGAATCCCCATCTCAGGGTGCTCGCTCACACTGAAGTGCCGGATGCGCGCGCCATCAAGTTCACGTCAGTGGTCGGGAGCAAATCATGAACGCCAGAAAATTCTTCGGCTATACCTCGCGCGAGGTCCTCGGCAAAGTGCGGCAGGCGCTCGGCGAGGATGCGCTGATCGTCTCCAACCGCGCGCACGCCGGTGGCATCGAGATCATGGCGATACCCGCAGCCGGGCAGAGCGAGGCTGCCGCCGCGGACACACAATCCGCCGACGGGATGCCGCAGCTGATGCGCGAGATGGGCGCGATGAAATCGCTGCTGCAGCACGAGCTGTCCGGAATGGCGTGGCTCAACCTTAAGCAGCGTTCGCCGGCGCGCGCGGAGATGATGCAGTCGCTGCTGGCCACCGGATTCTCTGCAGTGCTGGCACGCGAATTGACGGGCGCGGTGGAGGAACAGGGGAGCATCGCGCAGGCGCGCACCGCCGTGAGCGCAGAACTCGAGCGCCGGCTGCCATTGCTGGCGCGCGAAGCCCTGGTCGAAGACGGCGGAGTCTACGCGCTCGTCGGTCCCACCGGTGTCGGCAAGACCACCACCATCGCCAAGCTCGCGGCGCGCTGCGTGGTGCGCAACGGGGCGCAGGGGCTCGCGCTCCTTACCACCGACAGCTATCGCATCGCGGCTCAGGACCAGCTGCGCATCTACGGCACCATCCTCGAGGTGCCGGTGCATGCGATCCGGGACGCGGCCGACCTCAAGTCCACGCTCGAGCTATTGCGCGACAAGCACACGATATTGATCGACACGCTGGGCATGAGCCAGCGCGACCCGCGGGTGCGCGAACACCAGGAGCTGCTCGCGCAGGGTGGCGGCGTCAAACAGCTGTTGCTGTTGAACGCCACCGCAAATGCGGCAACGCTCGATGAAGTGGTCGGCGCCTATGCTCAGGGGGGCGTGCACGGCTGCATCATCACCAAGCTCGATGAAGCGGCGGGAGTCGCCACGGCGCTCGACGTTGCGATCCGGCACAAGCTCACCGTCAACTATGTCACCGACGGCCAGCGGGTGCCGGAAGATCTGCACCTGCCGAATCGATCGTATTTGCTGGCGAGTGCCACGCAGCCAATCTCCGATACTGCCACGCATGGGCTGCGGCCCGAGGAGTATGGGCTGGTGATGCGCGCCGCCGAGCAGCGGGCCGCATATGTCTGAGGTGAGATTCGATCAGGCCGCCGGCCTGCGTCGCATGCAGGCGCTGCATCGCGTGCGCGCAGTTGCATTCGCGTCCGGCGTGCACGGCGTGGGCACGACGACCGCGGTGATCAATGTCGCGGCAGCGCTCGCCGCCGGCGGACGCCGGGTGCTGGTGATCGACGATAGCGGCGGCCGCAACAGTGCGCCAACGCTGCTCGGCCTGCGGCCGCGCTTCGGGCTGGCGCAGGTGTTGCGCGCCGCCTGCGCATTCGACGATGCATTGCTGAGTGGAGAGTGCGGGTTCGACGTCCTCGCGGCGAGCGGCGAAGCCAAGCCGGCGGCGCGGCTGCGCGCACACGCGGGCGTCGATCTCAACACGCTGCTGGGCGCGCTCGGGGAGCGCTACGACCTGGTGCTGATCGATGCCGGCACCGCAGAATACTCGCCACGGCGCCAAGGGCCTCTGGTGGCGCACACCATTGTCGTTTCCGCGCCCGCTGCGCCTACCATCACTGCGGCCTATGCGCTCGTCAAACGCCTGTGCGCGCAGTCTTGCGGCGCGCTGCACGTGCTGCTCACGTGCGCGGACTCGAAGGCCAATGCGCGGGTAATTTTCGACAACCTGAAGGCGCTCGCCGCAAGCCGCCTGCACAAGGCAATCGACTGCCTGGGCGCGATCGCCTGCGACGAGCACATAGCGCGTTCACGCCGGACGCTCGCGCCGGTAACGCATGCTTACCCCGCTTCGTCCGCGGCCGCGGACTTCCGGCGCGTCGCGCAGGCGATTGCCGCCTGGCCGGCGCGTTGTCCGCTGCTGCCCGCAGCGGACCAATACTTGCAGCGCACTCGCGTGAGTTCCCCATCCCATGTCTACGCAGGAGTTCAACCATGATCAAGAATGCCGTTGACAAAGCCGAGGTCGAGCGTTGCGTCAAGCAGTTTGCGCCGCTCGTCAAGCGGCTCGCCTATTACATGATGGCGTCGCTGCCGCGCAGCATCGAACTCGACGACGTGATCCAGTCCGGCATGATGGGCTTGCTGGATGCGGCCACGCGCTTCGACGACTCTCTGGGTGCGCAGTTTGAAACCTATGCCGTGCAGCGCATTCGCGGCGCGATGCTCGACGGTCTGCGGCAATCGGACTGGCTGCCGCGCAGCCTGCGCAAGAGCCTGCGTCAGGTCGAGGCCACGATCGGCAAGCTCGAGCAGGCGAACGGGCGCCCACCCACCGAAAGCGAGCTGGCCGCAGCGCTCGGCATGTCGCTTCCTGATTATCAGCGCCTGCTGCAGGACGCGCGCGGTTATCAGCTGGTGTCCAGCGACGATCTGCAGGGGCCAGGCGACGAAAGCTTCATCGACCATTACTGCGCCGACGAGCGGCCCGATCCGCTGCAGATGCTGCTCGATCAGGACCAGCGGCGCACGCTGGTCACGGCGATCGAGGATCTGCCAGAGCGCGAGCAGAAGGTAATGGCCCTCTACTACGAGCAGGACCTCAACCTGCGGGAGATCGGCGAGGTCCTCGGGGTGAGCGAATCGCGCGTGTGCCAGCTGCACAGCCAGGCGATCGCCCGCCTGCGCAGCCGCCTGCGTCCGCGTTAATTCAGTAAGAAATAATTCTAGACGACCGCGCGCGTGCGCGCGGAATGCAGGCTGACAGTGCTGCCATCGGGCGCGTAGGTGCGCGGGATGCGTGCTGCGCTAAGCAAAGCATCCAGTGCCTGCTGAGTGCCGTGCAGGCGGGTGCTGATAAGCCTGCCGTTCGTGGTATTGAGCCGTTGCGCGATGCGCGTGGTCTCGAGCAGCGACTGCCAGGCGCGTGCAAGTTCTCCGGCATCGGCACGCTTACGCAGCAGGGATTCCATGCTTCCTGCAGCCTGCGTGTGTCCGGATGCCTGCAGCAGCGCGTCGCGCTGCTGCGAGTACGCACTCAGGCGCGAGAGCAGTTGCTCCTTGGACGCTGTCCGCGCGGCAAGATGCTCGACCTGGCCGGATGCCAGCGCCTGCTGTTCGTCGTGCAGCAGGGCCACCAGGGCGCGCACTACGGCGCATTCCGCGTCCAGCTCGTCTTTCAGCTGAGGGCGTTCGATAGCCATCGCTTAGGCTGCCCGGCAGGTAATCGCTGCAGCAGTCTTGTTCAGGCCGCGACCGGTGTTCACGCTTTGTGCGCGTACATCAGTTCCTGGGCCGTCCTCAGCAGATTGTCCGCGATTTTGCCTGCATCGATCTTGAAGTGGCCGTCGCTGATCGCCTGTTTGATCGCCGCCACGCGGGCAGGATCGATGACAGGCGTGTCTGCGAAGCCCTTCTCGATGGCCTGCATCTGGGCCGAACGCGCGCTCAGCTGCACGCTGGTGCTGCCTCCAATAGCGGACTCCGGCTGGACAGCGCGCTTGGCTGGCCGCGCCGGCTCTTCGGCTATGACGTTGCTTGGAACGGAAACGATAGTAGTGTCGATTTTCATTGCGTGAACCCTCCTACCCGGTGATTACGGACGCTGGGGACCCGAACTTTAGCTTTATTTCAAAATCGCACTTCGATGACGCCGCCGGCCCGTGCAATTCCGCTCACGGTCTGCCCGGAGGCGGTACGCACCTGGGCGACCTGCCCCTCGCCGGCGTTGTTGAGCGCTTTGCCTTCGGCGCTTACACGGAAGCCGCTGCCCGCCGATCGCAGTTGCACGGACTGGCCCTGCAGCACAACCATCGGCAGGCGCAGCATGTCCAGGCGCAGCGGTTGTCCGGCCGGGACCCCGGAGGCAAGCGTACGGCCCTGGGCTTGTTGCTGTGATGTGACCGTCGCGCTCGGCAAAGCCGTGAGATCGCCGCTTTGAATTGCATAGTCGCCTGCGCTCAGGGTTTGACCCTGCGAGAGCGGCCGCGCTGCCACCAGATATTCCCCGGTGACCTTCACCTGCACCGTGACATAGAGGCTCCACGGTGCGGCGCCGCTGCAGCGCACCGCGACCGAGCTTGCGCCCCACAGGCGCGCGCCAGCAGGCATGGCGACTTCGAGAGCCGGGCAGGCCGGCAGCGCGAGTCGCGGATCGATCGCGCCCAGCGTGTAGGTAACGGTCCCCGGCAGGCCCGCCGTCTGCACGCGCATAAAATCCTCCACCGCATGGCGGATCGCTGCCGGGTCCTGGCGCTGGATTTCCTGCGCCTGCGCGAGCGTGGACCCCAGCAACGCAGCGGCGCAGAGCACGATTCTCGAAGTATGCATGTTTCGGTTTTCGCGTTTGCGCTCGTCGTAGAGTCCGCGCAATAGGCGGCCAGACGGGAGCGCGCAGTTTCGATGAGGGGATTGTGACGCCGGCGGCTGGTGCGCGAGATCGCAAATAGCTAGGGATTAGCCCCGCTAATTGTGCGATTGCGGAAGCCGCGGCCTGTCTATGATGGGCCACGTTGGAAGAGGTACCGAGTTGAAGTGCGCGTTGATCTGCGCATGCTGCGCTCATCACGCAAATTGGTGCCCAGCTTTCGTTAACGGCTGTTTGCGCCGTTGCCTGAACCGCAGAGGTGCGGACGGCGCGCTGATCGCAGAAGGAGCCGAACCATGGCAAGCGCTATCGACAATGCACTGCAGTTTCACTCGCGCGCTCTCGAGTTGCGCGCCTACCGCCAGGAATTGCTCGCATCCAATGTCGCGAACGCCGATACCCCCGGCTACAAGGCGCGCGACATCGATTTCGGCAGCCAGCTCGAGCAGGTGCTCGCGCAACGCACGACCGGCGTCGCAGCCGAACGCACGCAGGCCGCGCACCTCGCCAGCGCTGCGCGGACATCAGGTCCAGGTGCACCCGCATACCGGAACGTGCTGCAACCATCGATTGATGGCAATACTGTCGATATGGACCTCGAGCGCGCGCAGTTTGCAGACAATGCGATTCACTATGAAGCGAACCTGATGTTCATCAACGGCCAGCTTAAAGCGCTGCTGGCGGCGATACAAGGATAATCTCCATGTCATTATTCAATCTATTCAATATCGCCAGCGGCGCGCTCAACGCGCAGTCGCTGCGGCTCAACACCGTCGCCAGCAATCTCGCAAACGCCGACAGCGCGAGTGGCCCGGATGGCAAACCGTATCGCGCGAAGCAGGTGATATTCGAGAGCGTTCCGCTTGCGGATGAGGCGGCGAGCAGTGTGCGTGTGACGGGCGTGATCGAAGACAGCGCGCCGATGAAGCAAACCTATGCGCCGGGACATCCACTCGCTGACGCGCAAGGCTACGTCACGATGCCCAATGTGAACGTGGTCGACGAGATGGTCAACATGATATCGGCATCGCGCTCCTATCAGAACAACGTCGAGGTGATGAATACCGCGAAGACACTGCTGCTCAAGACTCTGCAGCTCGGCTCCTAGAGAGAAAGCAAATCATGACCGCCATACAAAGCACGACCGCAACTGTGCCAGCGAATGCGTTAACGCCCGCCGCGACTCCCGCGGGCAACATACAAGACAGTTTCCTGAAGCTGCTCATCACGCAGCTGAAGAACCAGGACCCGCTGAACCCCATGGACAATGCGCAGATCACGACTCAGCTCGCGCAGATCAATACTGTGAATGGCATCCAGCAGCTCAATACCACGATGCAGAGTTTGTCAGGTGCGATGCTGGGCTCGCAGTCGCTGCAGTCGGCGGCGCTGATCGGCCGCACGGTAGTGACGGACGGCGATAGTTTGAAGCTCGCCGCAGGCAGCGCGGTCGCCGGCGGCCTGCAGCTTGCGCAGAACGCAGACAGCGTGAAAGTCACGATCGTCGGCCCCGCTGGCCAGGTTGTGCGCGAGCTGCAGCTGGGACCCCAGGCGGGAGGCATGGTGGCGTTCCAATGGGATGGACGCACCGATGCCGGCGCGAGTGCGGCGGCCGGCACGTACACCTTCAAGGTAAGCGCCGCGAGCGCTGGGCACACGGTGAACGCGACGCCGCTGGTCGCGGGAACCGTATCGAGTGTAACGCTCGGCGCCGATGGCACCCATCTGACCGTAGACGGCGTGGGCGACGTCCGGATGCAGCAAATCAAAAGCATCATGTAACCAAAGGAGATCAATATGGCTTTTTCTGCAGGATTGAGTGGACTCAATGCGGCGTCGCAGAACTTGGACGTGGTGGGCAACAACGTCGCGAACGCGAGCACGGTCGGCTTTAAGCAATCGCGCGCGGAGTTTGCCGACGTCTTTGCGAATGCGGTCGGCATCGGCACGCGGGTGGCCGCTGTCGAGCAGCAGTTCAACCAAGGCAATATAAGCGCCACCAACAATCCGCTGGATCTTGCGATCAGCGGCAAGGGTTTCTTTCGCGTGGAAGACAGCGGGGGAGTCTCCTATTCGCGCAACGGCCAGCTTCATCTCGACAACGCCGGCAATCTCGTAACCTCCGACAATCTCACCGTGACCGGCTACGGCGCGGATGCGAGCGGTAACGTTGTGCGCTCGGCCCCGGCGCCGCTGCAGGTTTCCAATGCGCCGATGCAGCCGACTGTTACCACCGCCTTCAAGATGAGCATGAATCTGGATGCGCGCGCAACACAGCCGTCAACCGCGGTGTTCGATCCTGCCGATCCCACCAGCTATAACGATTCGCAGTCCGACACCGTCTATGACACGCTCGGCAACGGGCATGTGTTTACAACGTACTTCGTGAAGACCGCGACCGCCGGGAAATGGGACGTGCACGCCACGGTTGACGGGACTGCGGAAACGAACGTCAATCTCGGTGCGGGTGCCGGCACTCCGGTCAATCTGCAGTTCGACTCGTCCGGTGCGTTGAGCACTGCAATGCCGATCGCCGCGGTCAAACTGACGGTGTCCGGCGGCGGTGTGACGCCGTTGCCGATGTCGCTAGATTTCAGCGGCTCGACCCAGTTCGGTTCCGAGTTCGCAATCAACTCGGTGTTTCAGGACGGCTACACCTCAGGCCGTCTTGCGAGCGTCAGCATCGGCAACGATGGCGTGCTTACCGCCCGCTATAACAATGGCCAAACCAAGAACATCGGGCAGATCGTGCTTGCCAATTTCATCGATCCGCAGGGGCTGAGACCGGTGGGCAACAATCGGTGGGAGGAAACCGCAACATCAGGTCTCGCAGTGACCGGCGTTCCCGGAGTCGGTGATTTCGGTGCGCTGCAATCGGGGGCGGTAGAAGAATCCAACGTCGATCTCACCGCTGAACTCGTAAATATGATCACCGCGCAGAGAAACTACCAGGCCAATGCGCAAACCATCAAGACCATGGACGCGGTGCTGCAGACGCTGGTCAATTTGCGGTAAGTGCTTTCCTTGGCGGTGCCGCGCGCTTAGCACGCACGCGACATCCTGGACCTAAAAAGGAGTTCACATGGATCGCATGATATATACATTGATGAGCGGTGCCAGTCAGACGCTGAATCAGCAGGCGACGGTGGCGCATAATCTGGCCAATCTGAGCAGCACCGGCTTCCGTGCCGAGCGCGCGGCGGCGATCTCGGCACCGGTGTCCGGCGATGGCTTGCAGACACGCACCTTCGTCGTTGATTCCACTCCCGGAGCCGACTTCACGCCGGGCACGATACAGCATACCGGCCGCGAGCTGGATGTGGCGATCCAAGGCCAGGGCTGGATCGCCGTGCAGGCGGCAGACGGCAGCGAAGCCTATACGCGCAATGGCAATCTGCGACTGAATGTGAACGGGCTGTTGCAGACCTCTGCCGGGCAAACCGTGTTGGGAGATGGCGGCCCGATCTCCATTCCCGCGGATACGCAGGTCACGATTGCAAAAGACGGCACGATATCGACGGTTCCCACCGGCAACCGCCCGGCGGCAAATTCGGCCGTGGGGCGCATCAAGCTCGTCAATCCGCCCGAGGCGAACCTGGTGCGCGGTGACGACGGCCTGTTCAGGGTGCCCGGCGGTTCGGCCGCGCCGGTGGACCCCAAGGTGCGCATCACTTCCAATTCACTGGAGTCGAGCAACGTCAACGCGGTCGAAGGCCTGATCAGCATGATCGAGCTGGCGCGCCAGTACGACACGCAGATGAAGATGCTGCAGAACGCCGAAGCCAGTGCGAAAGATGCTTCGCAGTTGCTCACGCTGCCGAGTTAGTTCTCTTAACACCAACGCGAAACTCACATTGGAAACCCTATGATACGTTCCCTATGGATCTCAAAAACCGGATTGGACGCTCAGCAACTCAACATGGACGTGACAGCCAATAACCTGGCCAACGTCAGCACCAACGGATTCAAACGCTCGCGCGCGGTGTTCGAGGATCTGCTGTACCAGACGCTGCGCCAGCCCGGCGCGCAATCCTCGCAGCAGACGCAGCTGCCGTCGGGACTGCAGGTCGGCACCGGCGTGCGGCCGGTCGCGACCGAGCGCATCTTCACTCAGGGCAACCTGCAGCAATCCAGCAATCCGCTGGACGTCGCGATCAACGGCAGCGGATTTTTTCAGGTGCAGATGCCGGACGGCACCCTCGCTTTTACGCGCGACGGTGCATTTCAGGTCGACAGCCAGGGCCAGCTCGTGACTGCCAGCGGCTTTGCCGTGCAGCCAGCCGTCACCATCCCGGCCAACACGCAGAGCATCACCATCGGGCGCGACGGCGTGGTGTCGGCAGCCCGCGCCGGGGTCACGACGCCGACGTCGGTGGGAACGCTGCAGCTCGCCACGTTCATCAATCCGGCCGGGCTGCAGAGCGTGGGCGAAAACATGTATGTGGAAACGGCGGCCTCCGGCACGCCGAGCAGCAGCGCGCCCGGCACCAACGGTGTCGGCACGCTGCAGCAGGGCTATGTCGAGACTTCCAACGTGAATGTCGTCGAGGAGCTCGTCAACATGATCCAGATCCAGCGCGCCTATGAAATCAATTCAAAGGCGATCACGACCACGGATCAGATGCTGCAGAAACTTGCACAGATGTGATGGCGGCCACATGCAAACCTCAACTATGTTTACTGCGCCCCTGGCGCTGCTCTCGACGTTGCTGCTCGCGGCGTGCATCACGACTACCCCGGCGACCTCGGTGCATCAGCCGTTGAGCGCGCGGCCGGCGGCGTCCGTGCCAGCCCCGTCGGGGAATGGCGCGATCTATCAGGCAGCCTACAGCTACAAGCCCATGTTCGAGGACCGGCGCGCGCGCAGCGTCGGCGACACGCTTACCATCAACATCGTTGAGAACACGAGTGCCGACAAGAAGTCGAACACCAGCACCAATCGCTCGAGCGACAACAACTTCGGCGTGACCAACGTGTCGGGGCTGCCCGGCAAGAGCCTGATGGGCGCGGGACTGGGCGCCACTTCCAGCCTCAAGTTCTCCGGCGACGGCGAGAGCGCGAGCAACAACGCATTCACCGGCACCATCACCGTCACCGTGATCGAGGTGCTGCCGAACGGCAATCTTAAGGTGAGCGGCGAGAAGCAGGTCGGCATCAACCAGGGCTCGGAATTCATACGCTTCTCCGGCATCGTGAACCCGGTGAATCTTGGTGCGAGCAACAGTGTGAACTCGGTGCAGGTCGCAGACGCGCACATCGAGTACCGCTCCAACGGCCAGATCGACAGCGCACAGGTTGCGGGTTGGCTGACGCGGTTCTTCCTGACCTTCCTGCCGTTCTGAGCGAGCCATATGAACTACTTCCGCCCGACCATGCCGCGATTCGTGCTGATGCTATGCGTACTGCTGGCGCTTGCGCCAGCGCATGCGGAGCGCATCAAAGATCTCACCACCATCCAGGGCGTGCGCAACAACCAGCTACTCGGCTACGGCCTGGTGGTGGGGCTCGATGGCAGTGGCGACCAGACCACGCAAACTCCGTTCACGGTGCAAAGTCTCACCACGATGCTGAGTCAACTCGGCGTGACCCTGCCGCCGGGCAGCTCGCTGCAGCTGAAGAATGTCGCGGCCGCGATGGTGACGGCGACGCTGCCTGCGTTCGCCAAGCCGGGGCAAACCATCGATGTCACCGTGTCGTCGATGGGCAACGCCAAATCACTGCGCGGCGGAACACTGCTGATGACTCCGCTCAAGGGCGTGGATGGGGAGCTCTACGCGATGGCACAGGGTAACCTGCTGGTGGCCGGCATGGGCGCTTCTACCGCCGGCGGCTCGAGCGTGCAGGTCAATCAGCTCAGCGTCGGGCGCATTATCGCCGGCGCGACGGTGGAGCGCGCGGTGCCGACGCAGCTCGGCGACGCGGATCATATTTATCTCGGGCTCAACACCACCGATTTCACCACCACCCGGCGCATCGTCAATGCCATCAACGGCGTTTACGGCGCTGGCACCGCAACCGCAGTCGATGGCCGGCTGGTGCAGGTCAACGCGCCGGGCGAGGCGAACGAACGCATCGAATTTCTCTCGCACATCGAGAGTCTGGACATCCGGCCCGCGGCGAGCATGGCGAAGGTGATCATCAATCCGCGCACGGGCTCGGTGGTAATGAATCAGGCGGTCACCATCGAGACCTGCGCGGTCGCTCACGGCAATCTGTCGGTGGTGATCACGAGCGAGCCGGTGGTCAGCCAGCCTAACGCCCTTTCTCAGGGCGGCCAGACGGTACAGGCCCAGCGCGATCACATCGAAATCAGTCAGGACCGCGGCGGGCTCACCATCATCGGGGGCGTCAATCTCTCGGAAGTGGTGAAGGCGCTCAACGCAGTGGGCGCAACCCCGGCGGATCTGCTCGCGATTTTGCAGGCGATGAAAGCGGCGGGCGCGCTGCGCGCTGAACTCGAAATCATCTGATCATGCCCCAGGACGCCTCCATCTCGTCGGCGTTTGCGCTGGATGCGCAGGCGCTGACACAGCTCAGGCAGCAGGCAAAGGCGGATCCGGGCAAGGCGGCCGGCGCCGTCGCCACCCAGTTCGAAGTACTGTTCCTCAACATGGTGCTGAAGAGCATGCGCGCCGCCACGCCCGAGGACTCGCCGTTCGACAGCGAGCAGTCGCGTCTTTACACGTCCATGCTCGATCAACAGCTCGCGCAACATATGGCCAAGCGCGGGATCGGTCTGGCCGACGTGCTGAAGCGCCAGTTGTCGAAGAATACGCCAGACGCAGTTGCTCCCGCGCCGGCGGCTGCGGATGCGGCCGATCGGTTGGCTCTGCAGGCGCCGCTGATGCAGCCCTTGCCAGCGATGCAGGAACCATTGAGATTTCCCGACGCGTACCGCGCCGAGCGTCTGCCGCGGATGCCGGCGCTGAGCGTGGCGCTGCCGGGGGTGCGCGTTGCGACTGATCCTGCAGCGCAGCCGCTGCCGGCGGCTGCTGCGACTGCGCAGGTTTCTTCAGATGCGGTGCGCGCGGCGACGGCGCAAGCGGCTATGCCCGGCCGCGTCACCGCCAGTGCGCCGGTCGCTATGGCTGCCGGCAGGAATGCGGCAGGCGCAGTAGCAGCGGGCAGCCAGCCGTTGGCACTTGCCAGCACGCGTGCCTTTGTCGAGCGCATCTGGCAGCACGCAACAGACGCGGCACGCGCGATCGGCATCCAGCCGCACTTCATGGTCGGCCAGGCAGCGCTCGAAAGCGGATGGGGGGCGCGCGAGATTCGCGCCGCCGACGGCACGCCCACTCATAACCTGTTCGCCGTCAAAGCCGGCGCTCAATGGAAGGGGCCGGTGGTGGAGAAAGTGACGACCGAATATGTGCACGGCGTACCGCAGAAAACGTTGGAGAAATTCCGCGCCTACGCGAACTACGAGGAAGGCTTTCGCGACTATGCGCAGCTTTTGAGCACCAACCCGCGCTATGCGGCAGCCAGAGTTCCTGGAAATGATGCGCTGAGTTTTGCGCGCGGATTGCAGAAAGCGGGCTACGCAACCGATCCCGCATATGCAGACAAGCTCGTGCGCATCATAAACGGCGAGACGATGCGCTCGAGTCTGCGCACCGAGCCGACTGCTCAGGTCGTAGCGCGCACATGAAGTCAACCGGAAATCGAGCCGCAATGAACTTGGACCGGGTGGTGCGATGAGCGGCAGCGTGATCGGTATCGGCAGCAGCGCTCTTACCGCTGCGCAGGCGGGGCTGGTTACGACCGGGCACAACATCGCCAATGCCAACAGCGTGGGCTATCACCGCCAAAGCGTCGGGCAGAGCGCGAGCACGCCGCTTTTCACCGGCAGCGGATTTTTCGGTCAAGGCGTGAAAGTGGAAACCGTCGTTCGTGCCTACAGCCAGTTCCTGGACGCGCAGGTCACGCAGGCCTCTGCCAAGTCAGCCTACTACTCGACTTATCGCACCCAGCTGAGCCAGATCGATAACGTGCTCGCTGACAACAACGCCGGGCTGTCGCCAGCGCTGCAGGATTTCTTTCAGACGGTGCATGCGGTGGCCGCCGCGCCGTACGATGTGCCGTCGCGTCAGTCCATGCTGTCCTCGGGGAGCGCGTTGGTAGCGCGCTTCAATGCCCTGGGTACGCATTTTGAAGAGATGCGTCAGGGCATCAACACCGAGCTTACCAGCGAGGTTGCCGAGATCAATAGCGATGCGCAGCAGATTGCTATACTGAACGGCAAGATCGTCGCCGCACAGCAGGATGCAACACAGCCGCCCAACGACTTGGCCGATCAGCGCGATCAACTCGTGAGCAAGTTAAGCCAGCTCATAGGCACCACTGTAACCAGCCAAAGCAACGGCACCATCAACGTGTCCATCGGCAACGGCCAGAGTCTAGTGGTCGGTATGCAGTCCATGAGAATTGCGGCCAATCCCGCACTCGACGATCCGCTGCAGCTCAACATCGGCTATACCATAGGCTCCGCCACGACGCCCCTCAGCCCAGCGACCTTGACCGGCGGCAGCATGGGCGCACTGCTCGCGTTTCGCGACCAGGATCTCGCGACGGCGCAGAATTCGCTCGGGCGCGTCGCGTTGGGGCTGGCGCAAACCTTCAACGATCAGCATGAGCTCGGGCAGGATCTCAATGGCGCTTTGGGGACGAAATTTTTTACGGCCCCCGTCCCGCGGGTATTGGCGAAATCGACAAATCTTGGCACTGCAGTGCTCACCGCCGCAGTTGCCGACGTGGCCGCGCTTACGACTAGCGATTACCGCCTGAACGCGAGCGTCGTCGCAGGAGTCACCAGTTACACGCTGACGCGCTTGTCCGATAACAGATCGACCCAGTACGCCAGTTTGCCGCAGACCGTCGATGGCATCACGATCGCCGTCGGCTCGGGCGCGGTTGCGAACGGCGACAGTTTTTTGATCAGGCCCACACGCAACGCTGCCGCCGACATCGTGCTCGCTGTCACCGACCCTGCGCAAATTGCCGCTGCCGCGCCGATCCGAACTTCTGCATCGGGCAACAACAGCGGGTCCGCAACCATCAGCGCAGGGACGGTCGATACGCCACCGCCGCCGAACGCCAATCTGCAGAATCTCGTGACTATCACGTTTACCAGCCCCACCCAGTTCAAGGTCGTCGGCCTGGGCACCCTCAATCCGAGCGGCCTCGCGTATACCGCGGGCGCAGATGTGAGCTACAACGGCTGGACGGTAAAGATCACGGGAACGCCGGCGACCGGTGATGTGTTTACGATCAGCACCAATGACGGCGGCGTTGCCGACGGCCGCAACGCGCTGCGGCTTGCTGGCCTGCAGTCGCAGAACACGCTGGCAGGGGCGAGTGCAACCTACCAGAGTGCTTATAGCGAGTTGGCGAGCCTGATCGGCAGCAAGACCCAGGAGATGGACGTTACTGCTCAGGCGCAAGCCGCGATCGCCAGCCAGGCGACTGCGGCGCAGCAGTCTTTTTCCGGCGTAAACCTCGACGAGGAAGCCGCCAACCTGCTGCGCTACCAGCAGGCCTATCAGGCAGCCGGCAAGATGATGCAGATCGCCTCGACCTTGTTTCAGACTTTGCTCAACCTCGGCCAATAAGGAGTCGCCATGCGCATCAGCACTGGCATGATCTACGATCTGAGCACCGCGACGATGCAGCAGCGCCAGCAGCAGTTGCTGAAACTGCAGCAGCAGATTTCGACCGGAACGCGGATTTTGACGCCATCGGACGACCCGGTGGCAGCGGCCAGAGTACTCAACGTCAAGCAATCGCTCGCGCTCAACGCGCAGTACAAGGCCAACAGCGGCATCGCGGTCGCGCAACTCGGGATCGAGGACAATGCGCTTGCAACGGCCAGCAACTTTCTGCAGGAGGCGAAATCCCTCGCGGTCTATGCCGGCAACGGCACGCTCGCCGATTCCGACCGCGCAAGCATCGCCGCCCAACTCGAGAATGATTACCAGGGGCTGCTCGGCATCGCCAATACTTCAGACGGCAACGGGCAGTACCTGTTCTCAGGGTATAAGGGCGCGACCCAGCCCTTTAGCGAGGCTGCCCCGGGCAATGTGAACTACGCGGGGGACCGCGGCGGACGCGAAATGCAGATCGGCGCCAACCGCACCATCGCCATCAGCGATTCGGGCGATGCGGTGTTCCGGGCGATCAAGAACGGCAATGGCACCTTCGTCGCCGCAGCGGCAGGCGGCAACAGCGGCGGCGGCATCGTCGGCCCCGGCACGGTCACTCAACCCGCGCTCTGGAAAAGCGCATCGAATGCGCGCGATTTCACCATCGTGTTCGACGTCACGGGCGGCACCACGACCTACGACATCGTGGACAACGTGAACAATGTATCGATGTTGACCGGCGCAGCGCCGGGAGCCGGACCTTTCCTGCGCACCTTTGTGCCCGGCGATAACATCGTGCTCGCCAGCCAGAGTCCGCCCGACACCAATGTGACGCCCTTCGATTATGGCGCGACCGTCAAGATCGACGGCGCTCCTGCCAACGGCGACAGCTTCGCGGTCAAAGCCAGCACGCAGCAGGATGTATTCACCACCCTGCACAACCTGATTGCCGCGCTTGCCAATGGCAACGCCGGCGGCACCGCCGCTGCGGCGTCCTATACGAATGCAGTCAACGCGGCGCTCTCCGACATCGACAATGCGCTGAGCAACGTATTGAAGGTGCGGGCGAGCGTCGGCGCCCGCCTCAACGAGGCCGCCAACACTCAAAGCAGCAGCGATGACGTGGCGCTGCAGTACAGCGAGACGCTGTCGTCGCTGCAGGACCTTGATTTCACACAGGCGATCAGCAATCTGAGCATGCAGCAGACCTTTCTGCAGGCGGCGCAGCAGTCGTTTATCAAGGTCACCGGCCTCACTCTCTTCAGCATGTTGTCATGAAACTCAGACTTACCTCAGCTCTCGTTTTGTGCGCCGCCTGCGGCTGCAGCTCGCTGGAGAACAACGGGCCGAGCAATGTGCTGATTCCCAATCAGACGCTCAACGTGAGCCGCTCGCTGGTGTTGCCGGCGGAATCGATTGTGGCGGGTGCGTTGCTGTTTGCGCTCATCGATCCGCTCGCACCCAACTGGCAGATCGCGCACACGCAGCTCGCGGCCGACCGTTACCGCATCAATCTCAAAATGAAGCGCTTTACGAGCGGCGGTGACGGGGAGGCGGCGCAGGTGTTTTACCGTCGCGCGGAACAGCTGGCGCAGGAAGGCGGCGGTACCGGCTATCGCGTCATCGAATACTCTGAAGGCATCGAGTCCGCTCTTCCCGTCGCGCAGCGCTTCGCCTCGGGCGTGATCGAGTTCACCCGCTAAGACCGTTCACGGCCAGCGACATTACTTAGCGAGCCTGCCCGGCATAACGCAGCGCGGTCTCGAATCCTGCGGCGAAATAGCGCTCGAGCGTGGGCACCCAATGCGGCAGCATGACCAACAGCCCGACGAAGCCGACCAGCATGGTGATCGGGAAGCCGATCGCGAACAGATTGAGCTGCGGCGCTGCGCGCGTCAACACGGCGAGCGCTGCATTGGTGATGAGCAGGGCCGCGATCAGCGGCAGCGACATCAGCACCGCCGCCTGCATCACCATGCCGCCCCACTGCGCGAGCAGCATGCCGCCTGCTGCGGGCGCGGCCGGAACCTGCTGGAACGATTGCGCGAGCGTCGTGATGAGCAGCAAGTGACCGTCCAGCGACAGGAACACCAGCGTGGCGAGCAGGCCCAGGAACTGCCCGGTCCCCGACACCTGCGCGCTGCTCAGCGGGTCGTAGAACTGTGCGAATCCCAGGCCCATCTGCAGCCCGATCACTTCGCCGGCGGCCTCGATGGCCGTGAACACGATGCGCATCGCAAATCCCATACCCACGCCGAGCAGCGTCTCGCGGGCAAGCAATAGCAACCCGGAGGCGCCGGCGGGATCGAAGCCTGCGCCGGCCGGCAGCGTGGGCGCGACGAGCACGGCGATCATCAACGCAAGCCCGATCTTGGCGGTGACCGGAAACTGTGCATTGCCGGTCACGGGGGCGGTGGCAATCAGCGCGAGGGTGCGTGCAAACGGCCAGATCAGCAGCCCGATCCAGGCGTTGAGCTGCGCTGAGGTGAGAGTGATCACGGCGGCCGGCGTGCGCAGCGGAGGATGCGTCGTCTAGCCGACGATACCGGGGATCGAGGCGTAGAGGCGGCGCACGTAGTCGACCAGCAGCGCCGTCATCCACGGGCCGGCGAGGATCAGCGTCATGAAAATCGCCACCAGTTTCGGAATGAACGACAGGGTCATTTCATTGATTTGGGTCGCGGCCTGAAAGATGCTGACCAACAGCCCCACGGCGAGCGCGGCGAGCAACAGCGGAGCGGCAACCAGCAGCATGACGAGCATTGCCTGCTGCCCCAGTGTCATTACGCTTTCGGGAGTCATGGTTTTCCTGCGTTTAACTTTCTGATTTCCGGATTAGTGACAAACCAAAGCTTGTCATTCCGGGGCCACGCAGTGGAACCCGGAATCCAGTAATTGAAACCCCTGGATTCCGGATTCTGCCCCCGCGGGCAGTTCCGGAATGACGATATTTGGCGATCGTTCGTTCTTTGGCTGAGGTTCATTTCGCTCAGGTGACAAAACTCTGGGCGAGCGAGCCGATGAGCAGCGCCCAGCCGTCGACCAGCACGAATATCATGAGCTTGAACGGCAGCGACACCATCGACGGCGACACCATCATCATGCCCATCGCCATCAGCACGCTCGCTACTACCATGTCGATCACCAGGAACGGGATGAAGACGACGAAGCCGATCTGGAACGCGGTCTTCAGCTCGCTCGTGACGTAGGCCGGAATCAGGATCTTCATCGGCACCTGCTGCGGGTCGTCGACCTGCGCCTGTCCAAGCTTCACGAACAGCGCGAGATCGTTTCCACGCGTCTGCTTGAGCATGAAGCTGCGCAGCGGCACGCTTGCGGCGTCCAGCGCGGGCGCCAGCGCCATCTTGTTTGCCATGAACGGCTGATAGGCCTCGGTGTAGATGCGGTCCAGCACCGGCGACATCACGAACAGCGTGAGGAACAATGACAGTCCGATCACCACCTGGTTGGGCGGCGCGGACGGCGTGCCAAGCGCCTGGCGCAGCAGCGAGAGCACGATGATGATGCGCGTGAAGCTGGTCATCATCAGCAATACCGCCGGCAGAAAGGTGAGCGAGGTGAGCAGCAGCAGCGTCTGCAGGCTCAGGCTGTAGGTCTGCCCGCCGCCGCCAGTTGGCGCGCTGCTGAATGCCGGCAGCGCCGCCTGCTGCGCCCATGCCGGCGCCGCGCAGGCGCCCGCGAGGAGCGCGATCAGCATCCAGCGCCGGACGTTCATCGCCTGCGCTCCAAACGCTCCTTCAGCCACGAGGCGAACGGGCGCTGTGCTCCGGTCTGCGCCGGCACCTCGGGTTTCTCGGCGAGTCGCGGCATGCGGTGCAAGGAGCGCACCGCTCCCGGCGCGACGCCGAGCACCAGCCACGTGCCGCCGATCTCGACTACCACGACGCGCTCACGCGGGCCCACTGCAGCAGCGGCCACGACGCGCAGCGCACCGCCTGAGGCGCCACCGCGCAGCGAGTAGCGTTTCAATAGGTAAGCCGCGGCGCCGATCAATGCCAGCACCACCGCCATGGCGACAAGCAGCGTGGCGATCTGGCCAGTGACTACTCCGCTTGCGTTGGATGCGGGCTGCGCTTGCGCGAGCCGCGTGAGCGCGAGGCCGCTCGCGGCGAGCGCCAGCTTGAGGCTGCGCTTGCTCATCGCTTCAGTTTTTGCAGGCGCTCGGAGGGCGTGATGATGTCGGTGAGGCGGATGCCGAACTTGTCGTTGACGACGACCACTTCGCCCTGCGCGATCAGGCAGCCGTTGACCAGCACGTCCATCGGCTCGCCGGCCAGCCCGTCGAGTTCCACTACGGAACCCTGGGCGAGCTGCAGCAGGTTCTTGATCGCGATCTTGGTGCGGCCCAGCTCGACCGTAAGCTGCACCGGGATATCGAGGATCATGTCGATGTCGTTGTGCGTGCCGGGCTTGGCGGCCGGCGCCGAAAACTGCTCGAACACCGGCGCATTGATGGCGAGCGCGTTTTCCGGCGCACTCGTCGCGACCGGCGCCGCCTGTTCCTCCATGGCGGCGGCCCAGCTGTCCGCTGAAACCTGTTCTTCTGCTGCGGTTTGGGTCATCACTTTCTCCTGTTAACTCTCGCCTGCGCTGCTGGGCAGCAGCTGCTCGACTTTAAGGGCGTATTGGCCGTTGGAGACGCCGTAGATGCACTCCATCACCGGCACGCTGTCGACTTCGGCTACCATCGGCTGCGGAATCTCGAGCGCGATGACGTCGCCCACCTTGGTTGCCAGCAACTGCTCCAGCGTAAGCCGTGCATGGCCGAGGTTGGCCACGAGCTCGACCTCCGCGCTTTGCACCTGCTTGGAGAGCAGGCGCACCCAGCGCTTGTCGACCTCCATGTGGTCGGCCTGCATGCTGCTGTAGAGCACGTCGCGTATCGGCTCGAGCATGGCGTACGGCATGCAGATGTGAAGTTCACCGCCATCGCCGCCAAATTCGATTGTGAAGGTGGTGACGATGACGACCTCATTGGGCGTCGCGATATTCGCAAACTGGGTGTTCATTTCGGAGCGCATGAACTCGAACTTCAGGGGCGAGACCGGCGCCCACGATTTCTCGAGTTCCGCAAACACAATGTCGAGCGTGCGCTGCACGATGCGTTGTTCGGTGGCGGTAAAATCGCGTCCTTCGACGCGCATGTGCACCTGCCCATTGCCGCCGAACAGCTTGTCGACCACCAGGAACACCAGGCTGGGATCGAAAATGAAAAGCGCGTTTCCGCGCAGCGGCTTCACCTGCACCAGGTTCAGGTTGGTCGGCACCGGCAGGTTGCGGATGAACTCGCTGTATTTGATCACCCGCACCGGGCCCACCGTGATGTCGGCGCTGCGGCGCACGTAATTGAACAGGCCCAGCCGCAGCAGGCGCGCGAAGCGCGCATTGATGAGCTCGAGCGTCGGCATGCGGCCGCGCACGATGCGCTCCTGGGTCGCGAGGTTGTACGGACGCACGCCGTCAGCGGGCGGCAGCGGCTTCGCTACCTCGGGCTCACCGGCGACTCCGTTGAGCAGCGCGTCGACTTCGTCCTGGGAGAGTATCTCTGTGCTCATCGCCGTCACTGGATGATGAAGGAGGTAAACAGCACGCCTAGCACCGGCCCGTTGCGAGTGGGAGCTGCAGCGGGCGTCTCAGCAGTCGCGGTCTGCGGCGTGGCGCTGTCCGCCGGCGGCGTTGGCGCGGGTGCGGCCGCGTCTCCCACGGCTGCCACGCTCTCGCTGGCGCTCGCGCCGTCTGCGCTCGCCGCTGCCGGCGGCTGCGCGGCAGGCGTCTCGGCGGGTTTCGAATTTTCGCCGTCGCGCGGCTCGATGATCGCGTTGACGTGTAGCGCGATGTCGTCGGCCAGCCTCTTCTTGCCCTCGACCTTAAGCAGTTCCGATGCTTTGCGCGCCGAGAGCAGCAGCAGTATGCTGTTGCGCAGCTCCGGCATGTGCTGCTTGAGCGCGTCTGCGCTGGTGTCATTTATCATTTTCAGGGTGATCCCGACCTGCAGGAACTGCGGGTTGTCCTCCAGCTTCAGATTGACGGTGAATGGCTCCAGCACGAGGTAGATCGGCTTGTCCGCCGCTTTGGGCGCCTCTGCCGCCACGCTGGGCCGCATGTACCAATAGAGGACTGCGCTCAGGATGCAAAGGAGCCCGACACCAGCCACCGCGATGCGTTTCCACGGCCGTGCTGCGGGCGGCGCAGCGGCGCCCGCGTCCTTGAGCTTATCCGCATCCTTTTGAGTCTCTTTCTTGAGCGCGCTTACTGCCATGATGCTAGATGCCTGAAACTGTGCTGTGGCTTATTATCGCGGGCCGCATGCGCATGGATATTGCGAAATAGGGTGTGCAATTGGAGCCTGCTTTGCGGGTTGCAAATCACGCGTATAGATCCACCATGCCGCTGCTGCCCACGATGCGGCGCGGCGCATCGTGGGCAGCCGGGAGAGCCGCGGCCGCGAACTCGATGTTGGGGCGAGCGGGGGCCGGCTGTGCATAGGCGCGCTGGTCGCGTGGGCTGTCGGAGGTGACGCTCGCGTTGCCAAGCGTGATCCCGCTCTCTGCGAGCACTTCGCGCAAGCGCGGCAATCCGGACTCGAGCGCATCGCGCACTTCGCTGTGCGGGGAGGTAAACACCGCGCTCGTCTGGTTGCCGTCCATCGTCAGCCTGATATCGAGCGGCCCCAGTTGCGGCGGGTTGATGTGCATCTCGGCGACATGTTGCCTGGCGCCGATCATCCACGCCAGTTTGGGCGCGGCTTCGTCGGCCCAGGCCGGGTGCATGATCGGAGTCGCAATCTCGATTCGCGATACTGCGTGGGCGCCGGCAGAAGCGCTGACTGCGGCCTGCACATAGGCAGGCAGCGCTGGCGCTGCGTGCTGCTTGTCCGTTTCGGCAGAGATCGTCGCAGGCATCATTTCGAACGGCAGCGGCGTGCCGGCCGCTGACTGAACCCGCATCGGCGCTACCACCAGATGAGCGCCATTATCGGTGCCGGCATCACCTGCTGCCATCGATTGCAGCGCTGAGGCGGCTGGAGCGTATGCGGGCGGCGGCGCCGCGTGCGCTGAATCATCGAGCACGCTGTTCTTTGCATCAGTCATCTGAAACACGGCGCCGGCTACGTCCGCACGGCGTGCACCCGCCGCATGCGGAGTGGCGTCAGCGGATGGCGGCGCTTCATCCCCAGGCTGCATCGGGGCCGCCGCAATACCGGCTGCCCGCGCGAGCGCAGTAGCGGAGCCTGCGGCAGGCGCACGCACGGGGGTACTGGTGGGCGGGCTTGCGAGCGTTGCGGTTGCGTTCGATGCGATCACGCCGGGCATCCCAGGGAGCGCCGCGCATACCGAGGGATCAGGCGCATCGTCGTCCGCATGCATATCCGTGGTGGCGCGCTCGTTGCAGGGGACTTCGGTATCGGTCTGCGGCGCAAGCAGCGGTGGTAACGCGGCGAGCGTTATTGCCGCACCGACTTCGTCGGCGTTGTCGTTGAGCGCCGCAGCGGCACCGGGGTTCGCTGCCCGCGCCGTGAATTCGACGCCATCGGGCGCGACGACCGCGCGGCCTTTCATCTGCAGCGCAAGCAGTTTCCCGAACCCATCGGCCGGCAGCGTCGCGCTGGCGTCGCTGGCAGCGGCGTCGCACGCCGCAGCGCCGGAGTTAGGCGCAAGATTGTTTGCGATCGGAAGCAGAGTGGTCATAGGTGCTCCTTCGTTGTAGAACCAGGGGCGCGCTGGGGGTCTTAGCGGTGGGATTGCAGCTTGCCGTAGGAGGCACGGCTCGCCAGTTCGTCCTGCTGCTTTTGCTCGTGTCTCATCTCATTGCGCAGTTCGGCCAGTGCGTGGCGCTGCGAGAGCGTGTCGAATGCCTGTGCCTTACGCTGCTTGAGCTGCCATTCCTCGCGCGCGCTCGGCGCGGGCGAGGGTTTCGGTGACTGCCGCCCGCTGCTGCAGAATCGCTTCTTCGAGCTTTTGCATGAAGTCGTGGAAGTTTCTGAGCGCGCTGGCGTCTAGCCCGCCAGTGCTGCGATGGCGCAGCCTGGCCTGATAGTCGGCGCGGTACTGGAGCAGCAGGTCGAGCTTTTGCTGCTGCTGTTGCAGCAGGCGATTGTGCGTGCCCAGACTGACGGCAGCGGTGTGCGTCTCGGTCTGCGCAATTTCAAGCAGCGGCTGCAGTGTGAATTTGCGGGTCATGTTGTGCCTGCCCTTCCTCTTGCGGTTAGCTAGTGACGGCGATCGTGCGCAGGGCGGCGACCGAGTCGGCGTAGCTCGTGCGCTGGTTCATGTTCTGCTGCAAATAGGTTTCCATCTGCGGACGCAGTGCGATCGCGTCGTCGAGCAGGGGATCGGTTCCGGCCGCGTACGCGCCCACGCTGATGAGATCGCGGTTGCGCTGGTGCCTGGAGTAGAGCGCCTTGAAGCGGCGCACCGCTTCGAACTGCGGGCCGTCGATCAGACTGTTGAGGGCGCGGCTGATCGAACTGCCGACGTCGATGGCCGGGTAATGCCCCTGATCGGCGAGCGTGCGTGAGAGCACGATGTGACCGTCGAGGATCGAGCGCGCGCAGTCTGCGACCGGGTCCTGCGGGTCGTCGCCTTCGGTAAGCACCGTATAGAAGGCAGTGATCGAGCCGCCGCCGCGGCTGGCGTTGCCGGCGCGCTCGACCAGTTGCGGCAGGCGCGCAAACACCGAAGGCGGATAGCCCTTGGTGGCGGGCGGCTCGCCGATCGCGAGTGCGATCTCACGCTGGGCCATCGCGTAACGCGTGAGCGAATCCATGATCAGCAGCACGTGGCGGCCCTGGTCGCGAAAGTATTCTGCGATCGCAGTGGCATAGTTCGCGCCCTGCAGCCGCATGAGGGGGCTGGTATCGGCGGGTGCGGCCACCACCACCGAGCGCGCGAGCCCGTCTACGCCCAGGATGTTTTCGATGAATTCCTTCACTTCGCGTCCACGCTCCCCGATCAGGCCGACCACGATTACGTCGGCGCTGGTAAAGCGTGCCATCATGCCGAGCAGCACGCTCTTGCCGACGCCGCTACCTGCAAACAATCCCATGCGCTGGCCGCGCCCGACGGTCAGCAGCCCGTTGATCGCACGCACGCCGACGTCGAGCACGGTATTGATCGGAGCGCGCTCCAGCGGATTGAGCGGCCGGCTGTGCAGCGAGACGTTGCGCTCGCGCGAAAGCGGTCCCAGGCGGTCGAGCGGCGTCCCGGCGCTGTCCAGCACGCGGCCGAGGAGCGCCGGACCGACCGGCGCGTGCTTCGCCTGGTCGTCGCTGCGCCGGCGCGGGTGCGCGGGCGCGTTGAGGCACAGCCGTTCAGGGGTTCGCGCCACTGGCGTGACCAGCGCGCTCGAGGTCAGCCCGTGCACGTCGGTGAGCGGCATCAGGAACAGGCGCTCGTCGGAAAAGCCGACGACTTCCGCTTCGACGCTCTCGCCGGAGGGCGCCGCAACGCGGCAGCAGTTGCCCATCGCGAGCTTGAGCCCTGCCGCCTCGAGCACCAGGCCCGCGACTCGCGTCAGCTTGCCGCTGATGAGCAGCGGATCGGTCGCGGCGATTACGCCGCGGCAGGCTTGCAGGAATGTCGCTGCTGCGCGCGCGCTTTGCGCGTGCTCGACGGGCATTTCCAGCGCCGTGTCCCGGGATTGCACTGCGCTTACTCCAGCCATAGACTGTTCCTCCCTAGAGCACGCACTATCTGCTGCCAGCGCGTGGCGAGTGTGGCGTCGACTTCGCTCGCGGCACTTTGCAGCGAGCAGCCGCCGCGTGCGATGGTTTCGTCTTCGATGATCTTGCAGCCCACCGCCTCGACCTGCCGCGCGAGATGCTCTCGCACGATCGCGGCATCCGCCGGATTCAGCGAAATGGTCGCCTGCGACAGCGGCTTGGCGATGCGTGCCAGCGCGTCTTCGACCACCGGGATGATGAGTTCGCGCCGCACCAGCAGACCCTGGCGTACCATCTGGCGCGCGATCTCGAGCGCGAGGTCGAGCAGGTCGTCGCTCAGGCTTTGGTCAAGTTCGGCGCCCCTCAGCCTGAAGCTCGCCAGCAGTTCGGCGAGGCTTGCGTCGTCGGTAGACGCCTTCTGCAATCCGGCGCGCAGCCCGTCGTCGTAGCCTGCGCGATAAGCCGTTTGCTGGATCTGCGCCACCGCGACGGCCGTCTCTGCGGCGGGCGCCGCCGCGGGCGCTGGGGGCGGATCGAACGCGTGCAGCTTCCAGCGATGATAGGAGGAGAGCTGTTCCTTGGGGATGAGCGGGCTAGACATAAGCTTCGTCCGCTTTGCCGCCGATGACGATCTGGCCTTCGTTCGCCAGCCGGTGCACGATGCCCAGGATTTCCTTCTGCTGCGCCTCGACCTCGGAGACGCGCACTGGGCCCTTCGCCTCCAGATCTTCCTGCAGCGCTTCGCCGGCGCGCTGCGACATGTTCTTCAGTATCTTTTCGCGCAGCGTTTCCGACGATCCTTTGAGCGCAAGGATCAGCGAATCGGTTTGGGTTTCGCGCAGCAGCAGCTGGATCGCCTTGTCGTCGAGCGCGAGCAGGTCTTCCCACACAAACAGCTCGTCGACGATCTTTTGCGCGAGGTCGGCATTGGCTTCCTTCACCGTGTCGATGATCGCGGCTTCCTGCGCGGTCGGCATCAGGTTCAGTATCTCAGCCGCCGCGCGCACGCCGCCCAGGGTGTTGTTGTTCACGGTTCTGCTGCCTGCCAGAAAGTTGTTCAGCACTTCGTTCAGTTCCTGCAGCGCAGAGGGCTGGATGTTGTCCAGCGTCGCGATGCGCAGCAGCACGTCTCCGCGCAGTCGCTCGGTCATCAGCGCGAGTATTTCAGAGGCCTGATCGCGTTCCAGGTGCACGAGAATGGTGGCGATGATCTGCGGGTGTTCGTTCTTGAGCAATTCCGCGACTGCGCCCGGATCCATCCACTTGAGTCCGTCGATGCCGCTGGTGTCGTGATCCTGATTGATGCGTGCGATGAGGTTCGCGGATTTGTCGTCTCCCAGCGCCTTTTTGAGAACGTTGCGTATGTAGTGCTCCGAGCCGACTGCCGTCTGCTTGTCAGCGATCTTGCAGAAGTCTTCCATCACGCTCTTCATTTCGGCGCGCGATACGGTCTTCAGCTCAGCCATCGCGAGCCCGATCTTCTGCACTTCGCGCGGGTCGAGCTGCTTGAGCACTTCGGCGGCCTCGTCCTCGCCGATCGACAACAGGAGGATCGCGCTGCGATTGATGCCGTCACTTGCCATCGCTCGCCACCCAGTTTTTGACGACGTTGGCAACGATCTTGGGATCGCTGCGCGCAATCTGCTTGGCGTGCTCGACGTGATGCTCATAGTTGAGCAGAGGCGGGCTTTCTTCGGCCTCGGCGCGCGCGAGCTGGGGGGCTGCGGCTGCCATCGCGGAGTACGACTTGAGCAGCGGTCGCAGCACTTTGAACACCACCAGCAGCAGCACCGTGCCGATCAATAGATTCTTCATGATCGTTACCGTCAGATCGATGGTCTGCGGCTGCTTCCAGAACGGGGGCTCGGTGAACTTTTCCTGCGAGGGATCGCTGAACGCGCTGTTGACGACGCTTACCGTGTCCCCGCGGTCTTTGTCGTAGGCAATCACTTCTTTCACCAGCCCGGTCATCTGAGCGAGTTCGGCGGCGGCCAGTGCGGTGTATTTCACGCGGCCGGTATTGTCGGTCTGCTTCTTCTGGTTGACGACGACGGCGACTGCCAGCCGCTGCACGCGGCCGCTCGCCTCGCGCGTGTGGCGCACCGTCTTGTTGACCTCATAATTGATGGTCGCGTCCTTGCGCGAATTGGAGTTCGGGCTCGCCGCGGCCGCTGACGATGTTGTGACCGCATTCGGCGCATTAACCGGAGCTGCCGCCGCGGCCGGCGGCTGATTGCTCAGCGCGCCGGGAACGCCGCCGCCATTGGCGCCCGAATTGCCGGTGTTGGATTCGCTGATCTGGTGGCTGCGGATGACGGCGTTGGCAGGGTCCTGATTGGGCTTGTAGATTTCTTCGGCCCCCTCGTTTTCGGAAAAATCGAGCTCTGCCGTGACCTGAGCACGCACGTTGCCGGCGCCGGTGATGGCGCCGAGGATGTCCTCGATGCGGGAGCTGTAGCGCTGTTCGAGCGCCTGCCTGAATTTGAGCTGATTGGCATCGAGTGTGCCCGCCGCACTGCGCGTATCGCTGCTCAGCAGGGCGCCGCTCTGGTCCACCAGCGTCACCGCCTGCGCCTGCAGATCGGGCACGCTGCTCGACACCAGGTGCACGATCGCGCTTACCTGCGCGGGATCGAGGCTGCGTCCCGAGTACAGGTTCACCAGCACCGATGCACTGGGCTTCGCCTGCTCGCGCAGGAACGCGCTCGGCTTGGCGAGCGCAAGGTGCACGCGCGCGCTCTGTACTACCGACAACGACTGGATGGAGCGGGCGAGCTCGCCCTCGAGCGCGCGCTGATAGTTGATTTGCTCGGCAAACTGGCTGGTGCCGAATTTCTGGTTTTCCATCACTTCGAAGCCGACCAGCCCGCCCTTCGGCAATCCCTGTGCCGCGAGCCGCAGGCGCAGCTCGTGGACCTGGTTTGCGGGCACCAGCAGCGCACCGCCGTCGGCGAACTTGTAGGGAATGTTCATCTGCTGCAGCACGCTTACGGCGGCGCCGCCGTCGCCGTCGCTGAGATTCGCGTAGAGCACGCGATAGTCTGGCGCCTGGCTCCATAGATAGGCGGCCACCAGCACCGCGATCAGCGTCGCTAGTGTCAGCATTAGCCCCAAGCGCTGGCCTGCCGGCAATTGCAGCAGGTGCTGCCATTGCAAGGCTGGCGGCTGGTGCGTGACTTCTGCCATCGGGATATCCTCTCGTACTGCACTGCTTGCTAGGCATCGAGAGTAGGTCGATTAACGCAGCGCTGAGGTGAAAAACAAAGGCGCTTTAATTGGCTTATTCATGCGCTCAGGAAATCCGTGCCCAGTCATCGCAGCTTTCAAGTGCGGCGGCCGCTGCCACCGAAGGTAGCGCGTGCGCTTAGGCAGCAAGCGGAGGGCAGGTCACCCCAGCCATTGCAGTCGTAAATTTGTAGGCCGCCAATCTTTTGGCGACGTGCCGTCTGGCGCACAGGTGGCAGCTCGGGAAATAGCGGTGTTTTGTCCGGCCTATTCGCGTGCTGAGCGCGCGCCGCGTGCTGCTACGCTTTGCGGGCATTTATCCAAACGCATCCGAACCAGGCGCTAGACATGCAAACTCAGGCACTCGACCGCGTACTCGCGCAACTTCGCAGCGCCGCTGCACAGGCGGGCGGGGAAGCACCGCGCGCCGCCGGCAACGCTCAGACTAACTTCGCCGACGTGCTCAAAGCCTCGCTCGATCAGGTGAACGGCATGCAGGCGCAGGCGACCGAGCTCGCGCAGCAGTTCGAGCTCGGCGCGCCCAACGCGAGCCTGCAGGAGTCGATGATCGCCATGCAAAAGGCCAACATCTCGTTTCAGCAGGTGGTACAGGTGCGCAACCGCCTAGTGGCGGCGTATCACGAGATCATGAACATGCAGGTGTAGGTGGGCTGCGCGGCGCCATTGCAGCGTGCTGAGTAAGCGCGCTCAGTCGCTGTGGCTGCCGATCTTGCGCAGCCGTTCCAGGTTCATGATGTAGCGCTGCACGCTGGTGAGCATGCCGTTCGGCAGCTTGGTGAAGGCGAACCCCGAGCGCTGGGTGATGGTGCCGCTCGGCAACGTGATCGGGAACATGCTGCGCGCGACCATTTCGTCACGCAGCGTACTGGCGCCTGGTAGATGCAGCGTAGTGTCGTAGCGTTTTCCTAGCTCCGGCACGAACAGCGCCGGAGGAGTGAGCACGCCGATGCCGCCGCAGCTGATGTCATGCACGCATAGTTCGATTACGGTGGGCGCGCCCTCGCGCACCGTAGCGACCAGGCACTTGAGCGGCGATAGCAAAGGGGCTTCGATGCGGTAATATTCGCGCCGCTGCAGCCTCAGCAACTCCTCCGGCATCACGCAGCTGAATGCCGGGCGTCCCTGGTATTCGACAGCGGTGATCTGCTCGCACCGGAACTGCACGGCGATCTTGTCCAGCCGCGTGGTGCATAGCAGTTCGCGCAGCCGCAGCACGCGCTCGTTGCGCTCGCGGTCGAGGCCGCATTCGAACGTCAGCGTGCCCGGCGGTTGATCGAGCGCGAGCACCGAGGTCAGGAAAAAATCATCGGCGCCGTCGAGCGAGGCGGTGATAATGATCGTGGCGCGCTGCATGGTATGCAGGAGCTGCCGGATCTCCATCTGCGACGCGGTGATGTACTGGCGCCAATCGGCCCCTTGGGACTTCATTCCGACGAGTTGCGGGGAGGGCCAGTCCATGGTTTGTGCAGTCATGATCCGTCGCAGAGTCTAGATTATGTTTGTCGATTTTAGGTGCGCGGTTCGCGGCGCTAATCGCGGGAAAGCCGGGGTTTAGTACGCTTACTCCGGTTCCGTCAATCCTGCCAGTGTGCGCCGGGCGCGTGTTCCAGCCGGTAGAGCCAGGCCAGCAGCTCCGCTACCGCGCGGTAGAGCTGGGGCGGGATATAGGCGTCCAGATCGCTTTGCATGAGCAGCGCCACCAGTTGTTGAGACTCGTGGACATAGACGCCGGCCTCGCGCGCGCGCTCGATGATCGCCTCAGCCATCAGGCCGCGGCCCTTGGCGACGATCTGCGGCGCCCGGTCGCGGTCGCGGTAGGCGAGCGCTACCGCTGCCTTGAGTTCAGTGGGTTTCATCGTCGCGCACCGTGATGCCCAGCGTCGTGATGCCGGCGGATGCCAGGGCCTGCCGCAATCCCGGGAGGGCGTCAGCGAGTTCGCCGGAGGCGTCGCGCGCGTCAGCGGCAATCGCTACCGCCAGGCCGCACGGCGTGAGCACAAGCGTCGCATGGACCTCGCCCAAGCGCGGCAGGTTCAGGCGCAGGCGCGTCTGCCACTGCTGTTCCTCGGGCGCGGCGCGGAATTTTCCGGACTGCTCGGAGATTTCCCAGTCGAGCACCTGTCCTGGCCAGATGAAGCCGTTCCATGCGACGCTGTGCGTATTGAGGCTGTCGAGCTGTTGTCTTACGATTGCGAGCGCGTCGGCATGCACCGGGGAGGCGGTCGGTAGCTGTGGGGCGCTGTCGTCCTGAGCGAGCAGTGGTGGCAGCGCTGCTTGGGGTTCCTGCAGCAGTGTGGTGAGCGGCAGCAGCCCTTCCACCCAGCGCGCCTGATGGTGCTCGTAGAACATGCCGCTTTGGGTGAATGCATGCTCCAGATCGGCGGCGAGGATGCGGACATTTTGCGGCGCCTCGCAGATGGGCGCATTGGAAGTCGCGCCGGGGCTTGCGATTGCGTCTTCGCCGAGGTTCAGGAGCGCGGTGATGAAGCGCGCGGCATCGCTGAAGCGCGCGTTGGTGCCGGCAGGCTGTTCGGTGCCTGCCGGCGTGAAGTTCAGACGTGGTTCGAGCGCGCTCACCACCAGCTTCACGACGTCGCCGGCGCGTGTACCCGACGGCAGATTCAACGCGTGAAGGTTGCCTTCGATCAGCACCTGAAAATAACCGCCGGCCAGCTCTTTGGCGACCTGTCCGCGCACCTGCTCTCCGAGCGCGAAATTGCGCGCAGTGACCGGCGCAGTGCGGCCGATGCGTTGCAGTTGCGCATCGGAGCTGGCACGCGAGAGTATTGGCTCAGTGAGGGGCTTGGGCATGGGCATCGCTGTGCGTCTGGGGCGCAGGCAAGTTGAGCGCGCTGCGTGTAGCCGGTGTCGGTACTACGCGCCGCTTTGATATGCGGTGTTGAGCTGCTTCTGCCGCTGCGTGTTGCCGATGAGCGCACCCAGGCGCACGAGCCAGGGTTGGACCAGCAGCCGGATGTGCGCATCGTCTTCCAGAACGCCGCGGATCAACTCCGCTTTGCGGCGCCCGAATTCAAGGCTCAGCGGTTGCGCATTCGGGTGCGTGTAGAGCCACGCGAAGCGCGTATTGCAGTCCTGTTCCAGTGCGATCAGGCGATCCCAGTCATCGCCGCGCGCCGCGGCCAGCATTTGCCGGGTGACGCGCGCAATGCCTTCATAGGTTGCCAGTACCTGTTCCTCATCCATGGTTTGAGCCTTATCGTGAGTGATTGACGGGCGCGGCGGCGCCGGCGCGGTTTGCGGCGGGGGCGATCTGCGCCCACGCGCCGCGCAGTTCGGTGAGCAGGTTGTGCACTTCGTCGATCAGCTCGCTGCGGTTGTGGAGGTTTGCGTTGAGCAGCCGGTCGCACATGTAGTCGTAGAGCGCGGCGAGCCGTTCCGCGAGTTCGCCGCCCGCCTTGACGTCGAGGCTGACCTTCAGGCCGTTCTCGATGATCATGATGGCCTTGGAAAAATTTTCACCCTTGGCGGCGATCTCGCCTCTTGCCATGTGCAGCTTGGCATTCGCCAGGGCGCGCAGCGCACCGTCGTAGAGCAGCAGTATCAGCTTGTGCGGGTCCGCCGATGGCACGCTGGTTTCGGCGTCGACGCTCGAATAGGCATGGATTGCGCGCTGGGCGAGAACAGACATAGGGGTATCCCTTCAACCTATTTTGATGAGTTCGTCGTGTACATATTGCTCGGCAGGCTCGCCATCTGCTGCGTGAGAAATGTGCTCGTCTGATTGAGGTTGGCCATCAGCGTATCGAGGGAATTGAATTGCGCCCGGTACGTGGCCTGCAGCTGGGTCAGGCGCAGGTTTTCGGCAGTGCGTTCAGTGCCGATGTCCGTGATGCTCTTGTTGATGCCCTCGGTGCGGGTTGCGATCATGCCCTTGGCATCGAGAAATTTCTGCGCCAGGGCGTTGAACTGCGACGCATACCCCTGAGAGAAATTGAGCGTGCCGCGGGCGCCGGTAATGCCTCCGGCGACGCTGAGCTGGAGGCCCTCCGCTGCCGTTCCGGTGGCTCCGGTCAGGCTCTGCCCGAATCCCGTCGCGGTCACGCCGCCGATGGTGCCGGCGACGTCGATGCCGGTAGTCGCCACGGAGGCGTCCCCGAGCAGATCGGTCAAGCCGTCGCCGCCGGCCACCGTCACCGTGGAACCCGAGCCATAACTGTTGGAGGTGATGGTAAGCGCGCCTGACGACTGGGTAACGGCGACCGCGACGCCGGTCGCGGCAAACGCGGCGTTGCCGTTGATGCTGCCCTGAAGCTGAGCAGCGAGCGTATCGGCCGTATAGATTCCGGCCGGCAGGGTGATGGTTGCGCTGACGCCGTTGATCTTGAAGTTGATCTGATCGTTGACGCCCTGTGTGATGGTGGTTTGCGCCGCCGCCGAACCGGCGATGCTGCCGTGCGTTGCGAGCGCGCTCACCGTGACCGCATAGCTTCCTAATTTGCTCTGCGCGGTGGAGCCGGCGAAACTGACGAGGCTGTCGGTGGGCTTGCCGACCGTGGCGAAGAGCCCGCCAATATCATTGAAGTTGCTCGCGATCGCGCTTTGCAGCTTCGCGCTATCGAGCGCGAGCGCGCCGTCCTTCTGCATCGTGACGCCGACCTGAAACAGCGAGGTGAGATTGCCGCTGAGCCCGGAGAGCGCGGACGACAGCACGCTGCGCAATTGCGTCTGCAGCGACAGCGTCGTGCGGTCTCCCGCCAGCGTCGCCGCGGTGTTGGACTTGGCGTCGTAGGACGACAGATCGGTGAGGGTCTTGTTGGCGGCGTTGTAAGCGCTGACGAAGCTTTGCACCGCAGACTGCACGGCGCCGGTGTTCTGCGCCACATTCAGTGTGGTGGCGCTGCTTGCGCCCTTGGCGAGGTTGAGCGTGACGCCCTGGATTGCACCGCTGACGGTGTTGGACGCGCTCGTGATGTCGATGCCGTTCACCGTCAGCGCGGCATCTTTCGCAGCGGCGGTTTCGGTCAGGTGTGCCCCGGCAGGATCGTGCGCAAGCAGGCTCTGCAGCGTGGCGTCCCCGCTCGCGGTGATCTTCATGCTGTGCCTGGCGCCGGTCGTGTTCGAGGTGAGCACCAGGCGGTAGGGCTGCGCGCCGCCGTCGTTGACGATGGTTGCGGAGACGCCGGCGTGCGCGGCATTGATGGCATCGCGGATGCCGGTCAGCGAATTATTGCTGTTGTCGATGGTGACCGTGCCGAGCGACTGGCTCGCATCCGGCGTGAAAACTGCGCCGACGGTGGTGCCGAACTGGAAGCTGAGCGTAGTGGTGGCGCCGCTGCCCAGTGCCGCGCTCGAGCTCAACTTTCCGGCGGCGACCAGGCTTTGGGCCTGCGCCAGGTGATCGATGGCTATCGAAAAGCTGCCGGCGGCTGCGGTGCCATCGGCGGTCGCGGTCAGAACCGAGGAGTCGGACGGCGTGGCGGAGAGCGATTGAAATTGAGACGTGTCGCTCAGTCCGCTCATCGCGGTTTGGAAATTCGCGAGCGCGCTTTTTACGTTGCCGTAAGCAGACAGCTGCGCCTGATAGCTCGCCTCCTTGTTGGCGAGCAGGGTCAGCGGCCGCTGCGCGACCGTCATGAGCTGGGTGATGATGCCGTTCACATCCAGGCCCGAGCCGATGCCGGACGATGCCAACGTTCCGGTCGTGGTCGATGGAGAAATTGCACCCAGGGAAACGGCCATGATCTACCTCTGCTGCGAATGAAGTGTGGCGCGCATGATGTCAGACAAATTAGCAGACATCGCGCCGTGCAAAGTTCTGAATACGGTCGTTAACCACGTTTGTTTCCTGCATCCATAAGGTTTAACGGCGCCCGCTGCGATTACCTGAGCGGCCGCGCCTGGTAGATCGGCCGCGGGATTGGGCAGTGAATCAGTCCATGGAGGTCGAAATCATTGCTGCCTCGTTCTTAAAAAAGAAACTCCCGGCAGGGATTGCCCCGGCCGGGAGTTCCAGGTGCGACTTGTTACAGTTTTTGCAGCAGTGACAGCACGTTGTTGGGCAGGGAATTGGCTTGCGCCAGCATTGCCGTGCCCGCCTGCGACATGATGGAGTTGCGGGTGAAGGCAGCCGTTTCCGCTGCGAAGTCCGCGTCCTGAATCTGCGCACGTGCGCTGTTCAGGTTCTGGGAGCTGCTTTGCAGGTTGGCGGTCACCGAAGTAAACCGGCTCTGCAAGGCGCCCAGAGTGGCACGCTGCGTATTCACCGTGGAAAGCGCGTTGTCTATGCTGGTGATGGCGCTATTGGCCGCGCCCTGAGTCGTGACGTCGACCGACGAGCCGGTGAGCGCGTAGGTGGCCGCAGTCAAGCCGCTGCCGGTAACGGTGCCGGCGACGGTGATCGCCTTGCCCGCGCTCAACTGGATGGTGCCATAGTCGGTGATGGTGGTGCCGCCCAGGCCGCCTGCGACCGCAAAGCCGGTGTAGGTTGCGACCGAGCTGGACACCGTAGCGCTGGTGCCGTTGATATCGATGTTGCGGCCGTCGGCGGCGGTGAGCTTGAAGGTCGTGCCCGTGTTGCGGCTCGCTACGACGCCGGTCGTGCCTTGCTTGGCGTTGATCGCCTGCACCAATTGGTTCACGCGGTCGGAGACGGTCGCGGCTGCAGCCACGGCGCCGATGTTGACGCCGTTGATGGAGATGTCGCCCGATGAAATCGCCGTGGTTGCCGAGATCGCCGCCGAGGTGACCGTGGTGGTGGCGGAAGCAGAGACGTTGGTCGTGCCGTTCTGAGCCTGAATGGCGTTGGCCATCGACAGCGCCGAAGTCGCCCCGCTCTGTACGCCTGCCACATAGGACACCCCGTCATCGCTTTGTGCCGAGATCGTGGTGCCGTTGACCGTCATCGCACCGCCGACATAGGCATATGCGGTGGTAGCGGAGGCGGTCGCGCCGTAGACTGTCGATTGGCCGCCGATGCCGATGGCCGAGGTCGTGCCGCTGCTGAGCGTCACGCCGATCGACTGGCTGGCATTGGCGCCGACCTGGAAGGTGGCGGTGCCGAACGTGCCGTCGAGCAGGTTCTTGCCGTTGAACTGGGTGGAACTCGCGATGCGGTCGATTTCCTGGGAGAGCTGGGTCGCTTCCGTCTGCAGCGAGCTGCGGTCTGCGGAAGTATTGGTGTCGTTCGCGGACTGCACGGCGATTTCACGCATGCGCTGCAATATACTGCCGATGGAGCCGAGGCTGCCTTCCGCCGTTTGCGCGAGGGAAACCGCGTCGTTGGCGTTGCGCGTTGCCTGATTCAGGCCGTTGATTTGGGCGGTCATGCGCTGGGAGATCGCGAGGCCCGCAGAATCATCCTTGGCGCTGTTGATGCGCAGGCCCGAGGACAGGCGCTGGATCGAAGTCTGCAGGGCGCTTTGAGTGTGGGTGAGGTTGCGTTGTGCATCCAGTGACGCGAGATTGGTGTTGATGGTTAAAGGCATTTGATTCTCCTTGTGTCCAATAAATGAGCGGCTCTATTTGCCGGACTTTGGTCTAGCGCGTCGGTGAGGACGTGAGCCGCTGTCAGACGCAATAACGACGGCACTAAGTCACAACTTTAGTGTGCCGGCGTGTGCAACGGAGAAAGGCAGGGAAATCATGGCGCGGACCGCCGCCAGGATACGGCAGGGTGTTTTATATTATGCAGCGCACGGCGCTGCGCTACGAAGCGGGCGAGCCAGAGAACGTAGGTGGCCTATCCCTAGGCGACGCATAGTCGGGAAGGCGCACGGACTCGTTAGTGGCGAAGCCACCCGTTTGCGGGTAGTGCGCCATGCCCCGCTCCTGCAATCGGGCGCTCCGCGCTAACGTGTCGCGGGGCTATTCCCGACCTACTTCCCTGAAAGGCTCGGGCTAGAGTGATGCCCCGCTTTGCATCAAACTTCTAGCGTGGGGTCAGTCGGCGACCATCAGGCAGCGCTTGCCGGCGCGCTTGGCGCGATAGAGCGCCGCATCCGCACGCGCGATGACGGCGTCGCGCGCCTCGCCGGTCTTGCGTATCGCCACGCCGCCGCTGAAGCTGAACGCCACCCGGCGCTTCGCATAGATGAGAGGCTGGCTGTGCAGTTCGCTGCGCACGCGCTCCAGGACCGTGAGTGCCTGCTCGACGTCGGATCCGGGCAGCAACAGCAGGAACTCCTCTCCGCCATAGCGCACCACTGCATCGCTGGGGCGGATGGTCCGCTGTATGAGCTGGGACAGATGCACGAGCGCCGCGTCTCCCGCCTGATGGCCGTGGCCGTCGTTGATGTGCTTGAAATCGTCGATGTCGATCAGCGTCACGCCGAGGCAGGCGCGGCTGCGGTCGGCGTGGGAGGACTCGCGCAAATAGATTTGGTCCAGGCCGCTGCGGTTGAGGGCGCCGGTCAGGTGATCCACGTGTATGAGCTCGCGCAGCCGTTCTACTTCACGCTGCAAGGCATCGATTTCCCGCGTCGCGCGCCCCGCCGCCGCGCGCAGGCCATCGGCGCTCGCGAACTCCCTGCTTTCCTGCACCGCCTGGTCCAGCAAACGCACGATCGCATGCAGATCGTCGCTGCGCCTGATCTTCCGCGCGTACTCCTCGATATGATGAGTATAACGAGCTAAGACCGCGTCATGGGACGGGATGCGTCGGGCAGCAGTTTCGCGCGAGCGACCCATTCTCAGATTCGCATCTTGCAGCATGGCCATGCCCACGAGATGCGGTTGGATTGGTGGGTTCACGAGGTGCAGCGTTCTTTTGGCTTTGTTCGCGGGCATCGCGCACTCCTTTGATCTAAACGCCGGCGCATTCCGGCATAGGCAGCGGGGGAGCATCAGGTTAGCAAAGCGCCGCGCCGCGCATCTGACGAATACACCCTGAAATGCGCTGCAATTCAACGAACCGTGGGCAAGCCGATTTCCCTACGATGCATCAAAGGCTGGGACGCAGGTCAGGGCTGCGTTCGGCGTGCCTGCCACAGGAGCGGCGATGCGCGCTGCGCGCAAGTTGGGTGATACCTCATGAATAAAATCGGCCGCAACGATCCGTGCGCGTGTGGCAGCGGCAGGAAATACAAGCGCTGCTGCATGCACGCCGGCACCGCATCCGCATGCGTGGGCACGGCTTCGTTGCAGGCTGCGGCCGAGCATCATGGCGCCGGGCGCTTGCTTGAGGCCGAAGCCTGTTGCCAGCAGATGCTCGCTCAGCAGCCTGAGCATGCCGAAGCGCTGCATCTCGCTGGTCTGATCGCGCTGCAGTCGGGAAGGAATGAGCGCGCGGTCGAGTTCATCAGCAAGGCGATCGGCCTCCAGCCCACGACCGCGATGCATTACAACCTGGCGGTTGCACTGCAGGGCTTGAGCCGCCTCGACGAGGCCATCGCTAACTACGGCCGCATGATCGAGCTGGAGCCGCGCTTCGCCGACGCGCACATGAACCTAGGAGGCGCGCTACAGCTGCAGGGAAAACTCGATGCCGCGATCGCGAGCTACCGCAATGCGCTGGCCATCGCTCCGCATCATGTCGGCGCCCGCGGCAACCTGGGGCTCGCGCTGCAGGAACTCGGGAAAACCGCGGACGCGCTCGCGTGTTTCGAGCAGGCGCTTGCGATCAATCCTCTGCAGCACGAGTCGCACGTGAACCTGGGGCGCGCGCATCAGCAGCAGGGGAACCTGGCATCCGCAGCCGAGAGCTACCGCCGGGCGCTCGCCATCAGGCCCGATTACGCACAGGCGCACAGCAATCTGGGCTCCGTGCTGCAGGAGCAGGGCAAGGCCGACGCCGCGCTCGCAACGTACATGCGGGCACTAACGATACGGCCCGATCTGGCAGGGGCGTACAGCAATTTGCTTTTTTTGCAGGCCTGCCGCTGTGCGCTTGCGCCGCGCGAGTATCTGGAACGCGCGCGAGCCTGGGAGCAGTCGTTCGTGCCCGAGCCGGAGCGGTGTGCTGCCGCCCGCCGTGCATTCGAGCGCCCGCCGCTCGCCGGCCGGAGGCTCAAGGTGGGCTACGTGTCGGGAGATTACCGCACGCACGCAGTGAGCTACTTCGCGGAGCAGCTCTTTAAACACCACGACCGCACGCGCATCGAACTCTACGCGTACACGACTTGCGGCATTCAGGATGAAGTCACCGATCGATTGCGGGCGCTGGCGGAGCATTGGGTGCCATTGATGGGCATGTCCGACGCCGCGGTCGCGCGCCGCATCGAGACGGACGGCATCGACGTGCTGATCGATCTTTCAGGGCACACGGCGAATCATCGGCTGCAGGTTTTCGCACGCCGGGCGGCCCCGGTGCAGGTGCACTATCTGGGATTCTTCGCGAGCACCGGGCTGACCGAGATGGACTACTTCATCGGCGACGCTGTGCTCACGCCGGGCGAGACGGATCATCATTTCAGCGAACAGGTGTGGCGGCTGCCGCGCATCTGGGTGAGTTACGACGGCAAGCCGGACGCCCCGCTGCCGGCATGGACGCCGGACCGCGAGGGCACGGTGTGGGTGGGCAGCTACAACCATCTCAACAAACTCACGCCCGCCACCGTGGCGCTGTGGGCGCAGGTGCTGCATGCGGTGCCGTGCGCACGCCTGCTGCTGAAGACCAAGCAGCTTGCCGATGCCGGCAACCGCGCGCGCATCCTCGGGGATTTCTCCTGTCATGGCATTGCCGCGGACCGCATCGAACTCAAGGACGGCAGCGCCACATTGAGCTGGGCTTCGCACATGGCGTATTACGACCGGCTGGATATCGCGCTCGATCCGGTCGGCGGGATGGCGGGCGGGACGACCAGTTGCGACGCGCTGTGGATGGGTGTGCCCGTAGTGACGCTGATGGGAGACCGCATGGCCTCGCGCATGACCGCGTCGATGCTCGCGGCAATCGGGCATTCCGAGTGGATCGCGGACTGCGAAGCCGAATACGTCGAGAAGGTCGTCGCGCTGGCGCGCGACGTAGCGCAGCGCAGCGCCCTGCGCGGCGTTCAGCGCAGCTGCATGGCACAAAGTCCGCTGTGCGACGCACGCGGGCTGGCGTTGAGCCTGGAAGACGCGTACTTCGCCATGTATGAACGACGGCGTGTACCGAGCACGGCAACGAAAATTGACAGCGCGCCGCTGTTCACTTCGTCGCGCAGGCCGCGCAATGCCCGCGCGCATATCAAGGATGCGATCGCACATCACGGCGCCGGTCGCTGGACGGAGGCCGAAGCGGTCTGTGCGCAGATACTCGCGCGCATGCCCGACCACGCCGATGCGCTGCATCTCGCGGGCCTGATTGCGCAGCAGTCAGGCAGAAGCGAACGCGCAGTGGAGCTGCTCCGCAAGGCGATTCGCAGCAGACCCTCTTCAGGGATGCATTACAACCTGGCGGTTGCGCTGCAGGCGCTGAGCAGGCTCGACGAGGCGATCGCGCATTATCGGACCGCGCTCGCGCTGGCGCCGAAAGACGCCGATGCGCACGTCAATCTGGGGGGCGCGCTCCAGCAACAGGGCAAACTCGAGGCGGCCGCCGCGAGCTACAGGCAGGCGCTCGCGATCAATCCCTCTCATGCCGGGGCGCACAGCAACCTGGGCCTTGCGCTGCAGGAGCTCGGGCAACTCGATGCCGCGCTCGTGAACTACGAGCAGGCGCTGGCGATCAATCCGCTGCAGGCCGCGGCCCACAATAATCTGGGGCACGCGCGCAAGGAACTCGGAGAACTCGAGGCAGCCGCCGCGAGCTACCGTCAGGCGCTTGCCATCAAACCCGATTACGCCGAAGCGCACAGCAACCTGGGCAGCGTGCTCCAGGAACAGGGCAAGGCCGACGCGGCGCTTGCATCCTACCGTCAGGCGCTGGCGATCCGGCCGGATTTTTCGGGGGCGCACAGCAATCTGCTGTTCCTGCAGGCCTATCGCTGCACGCTCGATCCGCTGCGCTATCTGGCGAGCGCCCGCGCCTGGGAATTATCCTGCGTGCCGGCGCCCGAGCGCAGCGCGGCAGCATCCCGCTGTTTCGAGCGCGCTCTGTCTGCGCCGCGGCTCAGAGTGGGTTATGTGTCCGGAGATTACCGCACGCACGCAGTCAGCTACTTCGTGGAGCAGCTGTTTCGGCACCACGACCGCACTCGTGTCGAGCTCTACGCCTATTCGGCGGGCAGCATTCAGGATGCTGTCACCGATCGGCTGCGCGGGCTGACGGAGCACTGGCTCTCTGTTAAGGGAATGTCGGACGCCGCGCTGCGCGCGCGCATCGAGGCCGACGCTATCGATGTGCTGGTCGATCTGTCGGGACACACCGCGCATAACCGGCTCGGAGTGTTTGCGCGCCGTGCCGCGCCGGTGCAGGTGCACTACCTGGGATACTTTGCGAGCACCGGACTCACCGAAATGGATTACTTCATCGGCGACGAGATGCTCACTCCCGCCGCAGCGGATCACCAGCACAGCGAAAGGGTGTGGCGCCTGCCGCGCATCTGGGTGTGTTATGAAGGCAAGGACGAGGCCCCGCTGCCCGCATGGCAGCCGGCTGCCGACGGTGCAGTGTGGCTGGGCAGTTTCAACAACCTGAACAAGCTCACTCCTGCCGCTGTCGCGCTGTGGGCGCAGGTGCTGGACCAAATGCCGCAGGCGCGGCTGCTGCTGAAGACCAAGCAACTGGCGGATGAGGGCAACTGCAGCCGCGTTCTCGACGAGTTCGCGCAGCATGGCATCGCAGCGTGCCGCATCGAACTCGCGGACGGCAGCGCCACCCCGGACTGGGCCGCGCACATGGCGTATTACGACCGGCTGGACATTGCGCTCGATCCCGCGGGCGGCGTGGGCGGCGGGACCACCACCTGCGACGCGCTGTGGATGGGTGTGCCGGTGGTGAGCCTGACGGGAGAGCGTCTGGCCTCGCGCATGACGGCCTCGATGCTCACTGCAATCGACCGGCCCGAATGGATCGCGCACTCTGAATCCGAATACGTGGCCAAGGTTGTCGCGCTCGCGCAGGACGTCGCGGGCCGCACGGTGCAGCGTGCTACTCAGCGCGGCCGCATGGCGGTGAGCACGTTGTGCGACGCTGCGAATCTGGCGGTGAGCCTCGAAGACGCGTACTGCGCCATGCATCAGCGCTGGACGCAGGAGCGCGCTCGTGCGCTGCTCAAGGCGTCGTAACGGATGAGCGCGTCCCTGACTACTTCAAGCCCGGCACAGCCGCGACCCGATCTGGCGTTCGTGGTCAGCGATCTGCAGCGCACGTTCATGAGAGTTGCCGGCAACCTGCGTTGGTACGAACAAAGCTGGCTCGGCGTGCCGGTGTGGCAGCTCGCCGATGATCTGGTGGCGCTGCAGCGCATCGTGTGCGATGCCCAACCCAGATGGATCGTCGAGACCGGAACCAAGTTCGGTGGTTCGGCGATTTTCTTCGCTTCGCTGCTCGCACTGCTGGGACGCACGCCTCAGACCGGCGGCGTGATCACGGTCGACGCGCACGAGACCGCTGAGGCTCGGGCACTGCTGGCAGACGAGCCGCACCATCTGGCGCCCTTCGTGCGTCAACGCATCATCGGCGATGCCAAAGCGCCGCAAACGCTGGCGGCCATTCGCGCGATAATCGCATCAGATCCCGGACCCGTATTGGTGTTCCTGGACGATTGGCACGATGGCGAGCACGTCTACGCCGAACTCGGGCTTTATTCGCAACTGGTGACACCCGGCGGATTCCTGATCGTGGCCGACACCACATTCGCGGATCTCGCGGATACGCCAATCGTCGCGCCATGCGAAAAATACCCCGATGCAAAACGATCCAATCCGCGCGTGGCGCTGCAGCGCTTTCTGGCGCAGCGCAGCGACTTCGTCGCGGTCGGTGATTACACCCGGACCGGGATCAGCAATTTTCCAGACAGCGTGCTGCGCAGGGTCGCCGGGGGCGGGGAGGGTGAGCCTGGATGATACGAAAGGGCATACACCGCACGGCAGTGGTGGAGTGTTACGGCTCCGCAGCTATACCCGAATCTACGATCATCGAGCCGCTTGCCGTGGTCTACGTGGGCGAGCGGGGCAGGCTCACATTGGGCGAGAGGAACACGCTCTATCCGGGGGTCACGCTACGCATCGATCAGGGATGGATGGAAACCGGCGCTGAGGTTTCATTCGGATCAGGCTGCCACATTTATGAGCCGCGCGCCGGCCTCACCATCGGCGACCACTGCATGATCGCCGGCGGGGTTCTGATCTGCGGCGTCAACCATGGCTATGCCTTGAGGGGCGTGCCGATGCGGCAGCAGGCAAGCGCCGCGGCGCCGATCGTCATCGGAGTAGATGTCTGGATCGGCATGGGCGCCATCATCCTGCCGGGCGTCACGCTTGGCGCTGGCGCGATCGTCGGCGCGGGAGCGGTCGTCACCTCCGACGTTGCGCCCGGTGCGATGGTGAATGGGGTCCCGGCGAGATTCGTGAAATCCAGAAAGGGGGTTGGAGCATGAAGCTGCATCTGGGCTGCGGCCCGCGCTACATTCCAGGGTGGGTGCATATGGACGCACGGCCCGCGCCGCATGTCGACATCGTGGGCCCCGTGGAGCGGTTGCCGCTCGCTGACGCCAGCGTTTCTTTCATCTATGCGAGCCATATCCTCGAGCATTTCGACCGCCATCACTACAAGGCGGTGCTCGCGGAATGGTACAGGGTCCTGGCAAGCCAAGGCGTGTTGCGCCTGGCGGTCCCGGATTTCGCGGCGTGCGCGGCGATCTACTACGAGCGCGGCCTCGAAGACGGCCTGAGCGGACTGGTCGGGCTGATCGTCGGCGGGCAGCGCAACGGCTACGATTACCACAAGATGATCTTCGACGAGGATTACCTGCGCGACGATCTGCTCGAGATCGGCTTCGGGGAAGTGCGGCGCTGGGACTGGCGAGCGACCGAGCATGCAGCGGTCGACGACTATTCCCAATCCTACCTGCCGCATCTGCACAAGGACGACGGCCGGCTGATGAGCCTCAACCTGGAGGCGGTGAAAGCCTGATGCAGACACGCTGCGGTGCCTAACCCACTCGCGCCGATTTGAGTTTGATATGGCGGGTGTAACCCGCCCTACAACGGCTGGCCGGCTGCGCGCCGGGTCGACGTAGGGCGCGCGGACTCGTTACTGGCGAAGCCAGGGGTTTGCGGGAAGCGCGCCAGTGCACTCGCTCCCGCCCCGGATCGCTTCGCGAACGCCGTGTCGCGAGTGCGGTCACACCCGCCATTGAAGATTCGCATTACGCCTGAAACAGATAACTGGGTCTACCAGGCGATCATAGACACCGCAGCTAGTCCACGAGGTTGTGGGTGACGGCGTAGTGGGTGAGCTCGGCGTTGTTCTTGAGCCGCATCTTCTCCAGCACCCGCGCACGGTAGACGCTGACGGTCTTGGCGCTGATCGACATCTGCTGCGCAATGTCGATCAGGCTCTTGCCCGCGGCGATCTGGCACAGCGTCTGGTATTCGCGCTCCGACAGCGCTTCGTGCAGCTGCTTGTCGCCGTCATCGCCCAAGGCATTGGCCAACTCCTCGGCCGCCGCGTTGGTCAGATACTTGTGTCCGGCGTGCACCGTGCGGATCGCGCCCAGCAACTCGGCGGGTGCGCTCTGCTTGGTCAGATATCCGGACGCTCCCGCCTTGAGCGCGCGCACCGCGTACTGCTTTTCGGGATAGGCCGAGAGCATCAGGACGTGTATCTTGGGAAATTCCCTGCGGATCATGGTCAGCGTTTCGATGCCGTTGCGGTCCGGCATCGAGATATCGAGCAGCACCACGTCGCAGGGCGTGGCGCGCAGCATACGCATTGCCTCTGCGCTGCTGCCGGCTTCGCCAGTGACCTGGACGTCTTTGCTCTCGGCTGCGATCTGATGCAGGCCGCGCCGCAGTATGGCGTGGTCGTCGACGATGGTTATGCGTATCATGGATTCTCAGGCGTATCGATGTCGAGTTGAAGTTGACGGGCGGATTCGATCGGCAGCATCACGCGCACGACCGTGCCCGCCCCGGGCTTGCCCTCGACGGTGACTTCGCCGCCCAGATGGCGGGCGCGCTCGCGCATGCCGCGCAGGCCGAAAGACGCCGCCTTGTGCAAGTCGTCTTCGGTCATGCCGCGGCCATCGTCGGTTACCATCAGGCAGACTTCGTCCTGCTCGATGTCAAGCAGGACCGCGACGCGGGTTGCGGACGCGTGCTTGGTGACGTTGGTCAGAGTCTCGCGGAAGATGCTGAACAGGGCGGTGGCGAGTTCGGCATCCAGATGACTGTCCTCTCCCGAGCAGCGCACCGTGCATGGCATATTCATGCGGTGCGAAAATTGCCCGGCTTCCCATTCGACTGCAGCCGAGAGACCGAGGTCCAGCAGCGGCGGCCGCAGATCGTGCGCGATGCGCGCCGTGATCTCCATCGTGTGGTCGATCAGTGTTTCCACCGAGTCCAGCTTGTTGCGGAGATCTGGGGATGCTTCGCCGAGCCGGCTGGCGAGCGACAGGATCTCGATTTTCATCGCCGTCAGGTTGCCGCCGATTTCATCGTGGACTTCGCGCGCAATGCGCGTGCGCTCGATTTCCTTCGCCTTCTGCAGATGGGACGAGAGTTCCGAGAGCTGCTGGCGCGAGCGCACGAGCTCTAATTCCGCTGCTTTGCGATCCGATACATTCTCGATGATTCCATCCCACTGGATGCGGTCATCTTTCAGCAGGCGCGGGCGCATGCGAACCTCGATCCATTTTACGCGCCCGTCGGAGGCAGCAGAGATGCGCCCTTCCCAACTCACTGGTTGAAGCGTCAGCGCCGATTCGGCGATGCGATCCTGCAGACTGACGTTGCCGCCATCGAGCATGATGTTGAACAGGTGCCCGACATCGGCTTGCAGAACCTGCGGCGTCACCTCGAGCAGCCGGTTGCTGGCATCGCTGATGTACGAGATCCCGTAGCTGCCCTGGGGATCGCAGGTCAACTGGAAGACCACCCCCGGAATGTTGGCGACCATCGCGCGCAACTGGCTTTCGGCCTGCTCGGTTTCAACGCGCAGCTTGCGCACCGAGCGGCGGATCACGCTTTCGCGCAGCTCGCGCTCGATCGCCGGGACCAGCCGCGAGGGATTGGTCTTCATCACGTAGTCGTTGGCCCCCGCGCGCATCGCCTCCACCGCGAATACTTCGCTCATGGTCCCGGAGGCGATGATGAAGGGCAGGTCCGGATCGTGCATCTTGGCGAGCTGCAGGGCATCGAGGCCGCTGAACTGCGGCAGGTGATAATCGGAGATCACGAGATTCCAGGGCTTGCGCGCGAACTCGCTGCGCATCTCCGCCGCGGTTTCGACGCGTGCATGTTCGACGCGATAGCCGCCGCGCGCGATTTCGCCGATTAGCAGGTCTGCGTCATCGAGCGAATGCTCGACCATCAGCACGCGTAACTGCGTACGCATCAGCTAGTTCCAGGTTGTGGGCGGTGCAGGCTGCGCAGCTGCAGTCGGAAGCGGATGCTGAAAAGCCGCTGGCAGGTTCTTAAAGTTGTGATGCGCCGCTGCCGATATCCGGATATAGGATGCATCACGGTGCTCAGTTGCAGGGCGGGGTGCATATTTTTCGGGCTCGATGCGGGATGGGCTTAGCGCATGGCAGCAATCGGGATGAGCCATTGCGCTCCTCCCGGAAGCGACATCAGCTACGAGACCGATATTGTGGACACTTTTGACGCATTCTGCAAATTGCCGTGCAGGAGCAGTCGATGCAGGACGAAACCGGCTAAGGGTTCAGACTATGGCGCAGACGATACTTACAGTAGACGATTCCGCATCCATCCGGCGCATGATCGCTTTTTCCCTGCACGAGGCGGGCTACGAGGTGATTCAGGCGGTCGACGGCGCGGACGGTTACGCCAAGAGCCAGGGCGCGGCCATCGCGCTGGTGCTGACCGATCAGAACATGCCCAACATGGACGGTTGCACGCTCATCCGCTCGCTGCGCGCGCTGCCGGCTTATCAACGCATTCCCATGCTGCTGCTCACCACCGAAGATGGCGATGACATCAAGGTGCGCGCCCGCGAAGCCGGGGCCACCGGACGGCTGGTGAAGCCGTTCGAGCCGCAGCAGCTGCTCGAGGTCGTGCGTAAGCTGATCGGTTGACCGCAAATGCGGCTCAACGCAGGGATAGCGGCGTGATCCGGGTTCTGTTCCGGGCATAGCCGCCGCGTGCCCTCGGTTACGCTCATAGCCGGGATTATCAAACGAACGACTTAGGGTGGCACTTGGGCAGCGATCTCAAAGAGTTCTACCAGGTTTTCTTCGAAGAGGCCGCGGAGTTGCTCGCGGATATGGAGCGGCTGCTGCTTGGACTTGACGTCGCCGCTCCGCAGGCGGAGGACCTCAATGCCATCTTTCGCGCCGCGCACTCGATCAAGGGCGGCGCCGCCACCTTCGGATTTACCGATATGGCGCAGCTCACGCACACGCTCGAATCCCTGCTCGACCGGCTGCGCAAGGCGGAACTCGGCCTGGCAAGCGGCATGATCGATGTGTTTCTGGAGGCGGCCGACGTGCTCAAGGAGCAGCTGGCCGCCCATCGCGAGGAGCGCAACACGGACGCGGCGCCTGCGCTCGCGGTGGGCGCACGCCTCAAAGCGCTGGAAGGCGGCACGCCCCCCGCAATGCCGGTGCCGCACCCAGCTCCGGCGGCGGCGCAGGCGGCGCCCGCTCAGGCGGGCGCGCTGCAACAGCTGTTCCACATCGAGTTTTCCGCATGCGGAGTCGCGCCGGCGGTACTCGATCATCTGCTTACGGATCTTGCGGAACGCGGTGTGCTGGAGCAGATCGATGGCGCCGCCACGGCTGACGACAGGCGCGTGATGCGGCTCCTCACCAGTGCGAGCGAGGAAGATATCTGGGAAGCGCTCGCTTTTGTCGTCGATCCGGCCCAGCTCAAGATCGAAATCGCGCCAGCGCCGGCTGCCGCACTGGTTGCGGTCGCCGTTGCCGTCGACACTGCGCCGCAGGGGCGCCCGCCTGCGGCAGTGCATGCCGATGAACCGCGATCGGCCAGCGCCTCCGGCGAAAGCTCTTCCATCCGGGTGAGCGTATCCAAGGTGGATCAGCTGATCAATCTCGTCGGCGAGCTCGTCATTACTCAGGCGATGCTCGCCGAGACCGCGTCCAAGGCCGACGCGGTGCTCTACGAGCAGCTGCTCAACGGCATGAGTCAGCTCGAGCGCAACACGCGAGATCTGCAGGAATCGGTGATGTCGATCCGCATGCTGCCTATCAGCTTTGTGTTCAGCCGCTTCCCGCGCGTGGTGCGCGACCTGGCGGCGAAGCTCGGCAAGCAGGTGGAACTGAAGACCGTAGGCGAAGGCACCGAGCTCGACAAGGGCTTAATCGAGAAGCTCGCGGACCCGCTCAATCATCTGGTGCGCAACAGCCTGGATCACGGCATCGAGACGCCTGCCGAGCGCAGCGCTTGCGGCAAGCCCGCGCACGGCACGATCACGCTGCGCGCTTTTCACCAGAGCGGCAATGTGATCGTCGAAGTCAGCGATGACGGCGCCGGGCTCAACCGCGAAAGAATATTCGCCAAGGCACAGGCGCGCGGGATGCCGGTGCACGAGGGCATGGCCGATGGCGAAGTGTGGCCGTTGATATTCGAGGCCGGATTTTCCACCGCCGAAGTCGTCACCGATGTATCGGGGCGCGGCGTGGGCATGGACGTGGTGAAGCGCAACATTACCGCGCTCGGCGGACGCGTCGACATCAGCTCGGTGCGCGGCGCGGGCACCCGCATCTCGATCCGCCTGCCGCTCACGCTTGCCATCCTCGACGGGCTTTCGGTGGCGGTTGGGGACGAGCTTTTCATCGTGCCGCTCACCAATATCGTGGAATCGCTGCAGCCGGCCGCTGCCGACGTGAGCACCATTTCCGGAGGCGGCCGTGTGATTCATGTCCGTGGCGAATACCTGCCGCTCGTCGCCCTGCATCAGGTATTTCACATCCGGCCCAAGGTCGCCGAGGTGCAGCGCGGCATCGTCGTCATCCTCGAGACCGAAGGCAAGAAGACCGCGATGTTGGTTGATGCGCTGATCGGGCAGCACCAGGTCGTGATCAAAAGCCTGGAATCGAATTACCGGCGCGTGCACGGCGTTTCCGGCGCCACCATCATGGGCGACGGCAGAGTGGCGCTGATCCTCGACGCGGTCGCGATCGCGCACGAAGCGGCAGCAGCGCATTGAACTACAGCCTGCAAAGTGCGCGCAGCGCGGCACGCTTACCAGCAATCCATCAGGGGGCATGACATGACAGAGGCAGCGTTACATGAGAGCACTACGCCGGCGGCAGCGGGGGCGGCGTTAGGCGTGGGACGCGAATATCTGACGTTTACTCTGGGAGCGGAAGGTTACGGCATCGATATCCTCAAGGTGCAGGAAATCCGCGGCTATGAAGCCGTGACCAAGATCGCGAACGCTCCCGAATTCATCAAAGGCGTGGTCAACCTGCGCGGCACCATCGTGCCCATCGTGGACATGCGTATCAAATTCAATCTGGGCGCTGCGGAGTACAACCAGTTTACGGTGGTGATCGTGCTCAACCTCTCGGGCCGCGTCGTGGGCATGGTGGTGGACAGCGTGTCCGACGTGATTGCGCTCACCCCGCAGCAGATCCGGCCGGCGCCGGATTTCTCCTCTGCCTTCGACACCCAGTACATCACCGGCCTCGGTACGGTCGATGAGCGCATGCTGATATTGGTGGACATCGAGCGCCTGATGTCGGGGGCCGACATGGGGTTGATCGAACAGGCTGTGCACTGACGGCGCGCGCAGACACGGGAAGCGCAGGAAGTCCGGGCAATCGTTATGAAGAACCTCAAAGTATGGGTGCGGCTGGTGGCGGCGATCAGCCTCATGCTGCTCATCGCATGGTCGGTCATGATCACTGTGAGCTACACGGAACGGCGCGCGTCGTCCATCGCCCAGGCGCGGGATTTCGCCGCGAGCGTCAATCAGATGACCATGGCGACGCTATCCGGGATGATGTTCACCGGCGTCATGAAGCAGCGCGCGGTGTTTCTCGACCAAGTCCGCAACGCGGAAAATATCGAGGACCTCAAGGTCTTTCCCGGCAGCCGCATCGTCGCCGCGTACGGGGCGACGCCCGGCGCGGAGGTGCCGGCGGCCGAGGAGAAGGCGGTGATGGACAGCGGCAAGCCGTACTTCAGCACCACCCAGGACGAGGGCGTGCTGTGGGCCATCTTCCCGATATTGAATTCCAGCAATTACCTGGGCAAGAGCTGCATGGGTTGTCATCAGGGCGCCGAAGGCGAGGTGCTCGGCGCGGTAAGCATGAAAGTGAGCCTGAAGAAGACCCAGGCCGCACTGCGCAGTTTCAGCGGCTGGATCGCGCTGGTGGCTCTCGGTCTCAGCCTGCCCATGCTCGGCTGCGTCTACTGGCTGATCAGGCGCTTCGTCGCACGTCCTTTGGGCGGGGAACCGACGGCCGCGACCGCGGTTGCGGATCGCATTGCCGCGGGCGACCTCACGCATGCGGTAGCGGTTGAGGATGGGGACACGGCCAGCCTCATGGCAGCCATCGCCAAAATGCAGCGCAACCTGTGCGAGGTGATCGGACAGATCAACGAGGCGACCAGCACGATTACGACGGCGGCGAAGGAAATCGCCTCCGGCAATGCCGACCTCTCGCAGCGGACCGAAGAGCAGGCCTCTTCACTAGAGGAGACGGCGAGCTCGATGGAGGAGCTGACTAGCACCGTCAAGCAGAACGCCGAGAATGCGAGGCAGGCCAATCAACTCGCGGCCGGCGCTTCGGAAGTGGCGGAAAAGGGCGGCGCAGTGGTCAAGCAGGTCGTGGATACGATGAACGGCATCTCGGCCTCCTCGAAGAAGATCGCCGACATCATCGGCGTCATTGACGGCATTGCATTCCAGACCAACATCCTCGCCCTGAATGCGGCGGTTGAAGCGGCGCGCGCCGGAGAGCAGGGGCGTGGTTTCGCGGTGGTCGCGACCGAAGTGCGCACGCTCGCGCAGCGCTCGGCGACGGCGGCCAAAGAGATCAAGGACCTGATTTCCGAATCCGTCACCAAGGTCGATGACGGCACTAAATTCGTGGATCAGGCCGGCAAGACCATGCAGGAGGTTGTCACTGCTGTGCAGCGCGTGACCGACATCATGGCGGAGATCACGGCAGCCTCGCAGGAGCAGTCCTCCGGCATCGAGCAGGTGAACCAGGCGGTCACGCAGATGGACGAGGTTACGCAGCAGAACGCGGCGCTCGTGGAGCAGGCTGCGGCGGCGGCCGAAAGCATGTGCGAGCAGGCTCAGCAGCTGGCGCAGGCGGTAAGTGCGTTCAAGCTGGAGCACTCAGTGGGCTGTGTCTTGCCGGTGGCGATCAAGGGGCAGGAGAAACCAGCGCAAACGCGCACGGCAAGCATCACCCGGATTGCAGCCCGGAAGCAGGCATCGGCCGCGCCCGCTGCGGCGCGCGCAGATGTGCCCGCAGGCAGAAAAATTTCCGGCGGCGACGGTGACTGGAGCGAGTTCTGAGGCGCGCCAGCAGTAACGCTGCGATCGAAGGGAGACAACATGCGCATTAATATGCCCGTAACAGACGCGGAATATGTCCTGCCGGACGGCGAAGTGATCGTGTCCCGCACGGATCTCAAGGGACGCATCACCTATGTCAATGAAGCCTTCGTGCGCGCCTCGCAGTTTGCGCGCGAGGAGTTGATGGGGCAGCCGCAGAACGTCGTGCGCCATCCCGACATGCCGGCGGCGGCGTATGCCGATCTCTGGCGCACTATCCAGGCCGGCAATCCGTGGTCGGCCATGGTCAAGAACCGGCGCAAGGAAGGCGGCTATTACTGGGTAAAGGCGAACGTGACGCCGATGACCGATCACGGGCGCCTGGTGGGATACATGTCGGTGCGCACCAAGCCCGCACGCGCGGAAATCGACGCTGCGGCGCGGCTGTATCGCGAGATCAACGAAGGGCACGCGCGCGGGGTCGTTCTCAATGCCGGCGCAGTCGAGCATGCGGGATGGCGCGGGCTGCTGCGGCGCATGTCGACTATTCCGTTCTACGCCCGCAGCTGGATCGCCGCAGCCTGCTTTGCGGTCATGTTTGTAGCCGACGCCGTGTTGGCGGCGAGCTTTTCCGGAAGCGCCGCAGCGACTGCGGCGATTGCGGTGAGCGCAATCGGCGTGTTGGGATCGCTCGTGTTTGGCGTGTGGTGCTCGACCCTCATGGGTAAACCAATTGCGGAAGCCATTACTACCGCGAGCCGGGTCGTCGGCGGCGACGTCTCGCTGTCCTTCCCGACTGCAGGCGATGCGGAACTCATGCGCTTGTTTCGCATGCTCGATCAGATGAACGGCAAGCTGATTGGCGTGCTGAAGGACGTGCATTTAAGCATAGGCAGCGTTGATATGGCGGCGAGCGAGATCGCCTCCGGCAACGCCGACTTGTCGCAGCGTACCGAAGAGCAGGCGTCCAGCCTCGAAGAGACTGCTTCTTCGATGGAGGAATTGACGAGCACGGTGAAACAGAACGCCGACAATGCGCGACAGGCAAAGCAGCTCGCTGCAGGTGCCTCATCGGTTGCGGTCAGGGGTGGCGAGGTGGTCGGGCAGGTGGTTGAGACCATGGCTTCGATCCGCGAATCTTCGAAGAAGATCGTGGACATCATAGCGGTGATCGACGGCATCGCATTTCAGACCAACATTCTCGCATTGAACGCAGCGGTAGAAGCTGCGCGCGCCGGGGAACAAGGCCGCGGATTTGCGGTGGTTGCGACCGAAGTGCGCACGCTCGCGCAACGCTCGGCGGCCGCGGCGAAAGAGATCAAACAACTGATTTCGAACTCGGTTGCGAAGGTCGAGGATGGCAACAAGCTGGTGGACGTCGCAGGAAAAACCATGGACGAAGTCGTGGCGTCTGTCAAACGCGTGACCGACATCATGACGGAAATCTCAGCGGCCTCCGACGAGCAAAGTTCTGGCATAGAGCAGGTCAATCAGGCGGTGACGCAGATGGACGAGGTCACCCAGCAAAACGCGGCGCTGGTGGAGCAAGTGGCGGCAGCGGCAGAGAGCCTGGAAGCTCAGGCCCGTATTGTCGGCGACGGCATGAGCGCATTCGATCTCGGGCAGGACCGTGCCCGCGCCGCGCAGAGTGGTGCAGGACTGACGGAAAGAGTCGCTAACCTGGCGCCGCGCAAGCCGCGCTCCACGGAGAGGACCCAGGCGCAGAGGAAACAGGGTGCGGCCTAGCGCGGTGCGGTAGTGAAATTAGGCATGAGCGCGGTGCGCGCGACGGGAGTTAGCGCGCGCTCCCGAAAAGGCCAGGCCACGTTTAGAGGAGTATTGCCATGCGTGCAGTAGCACTGGGTGTCTCAGGAAAGCTGCGGGCGATCGGCCTCATCGCGATCATCGCGATGCTAGGCATCGCAGCGCTCACCCTTGCGTCAAAAAAGGCGGCGATGAGCGAAGAGAAAATGCTCGCCACCAAGCACATCGTGGAGTCGGCCTACGGCATCGTTGGCTACTACCAGAAGCTTGCGAGTGCGGGCTCGATGAGCGAAGTGCAGGCGCAGCACGAAGCGCTCGCGGCCTTGCGCGCAATCCGCTATGGCAACAACGATTACGTTTGGGTCAACGACATGCGGCCGTACGTCATCATGCATCCGATCAAACCGGAGCTGGAAAACAAGGATGCCAGCGGCATCAAGGACCCGGACGGAAAATCGCTGTTCGTCGCATTCGTGGATGTGGTGAAAAAGCAGGGCACCGGTGCCGTGAATTATCTATGGCCCAAGCCGGGGCTGACCGACCCGGTGCGCAAGGTCTCTTACGTGCAGGGCTTCGCGCCCTGGGGCTGGGTCATCGGCTCCGGAATCTACGTCGATGATGTCGATGCTGCGTTTCGCAGCGATGCCATCAAGATGATCGTCATTGTAACTGTCATCGGACTGTGCTTCTTTGCGCTCTGCGTCCTCGTCAGCCGTAGCGTGGTGCTTCCCCTGAAGCGGGCCGTTGCATTGGCTGATGCGGTAGCGGCTGGAGATCTCACTACCACGATAGCGGCCGATACCGACGACGAGATCGGGCGCCTGCTCACGGCGCTCAAGCGCATGAATGCCAACCTCGCGGACCTGGTGGGCAAGGTGCGTGGCGGAACGGACTCAATCGCCACCGGCGCTGGGGAAATCGCTGCCGGCAATTCGGACCTGTCGCAAAGAACCGAAGAGCAGGCCTCGAGCCTGGAGGAGACCGCCTCCTCGATGGAAGAGTTGACCAGCACGGTCAAGCAAAATGCGGAGAATGCACGGCAGGCGAACCAGCTCGCGATCGGTGCGAGTGAGATCGCGGTGAAAGGCGGAGCAGTGGTGGGCGAAGTGGTGGGCACGATGGCCTCGATCAACGAGTCCTCCAAGAAGATCGTGGACATCATCTCGGTGATCGACGGCATTGCATTTCAGACCAACATCCTGGCGCTGAACGCGGCGGTGGAAGCGGCGCGCGCCGGCGAGCAGGGGCGCGGCTTCGCGGTGGTGGCGACCGAAGTGCGCACGCTGGCGCAGCGCTCGGCGGCGGCAGCCAAGGAGATCAAGGCGCTGATCGGCGACTCGGTGGACAAGGTGGGCACCGGGACCAAGCTGGTGGACGACGCGGGAAAGACGATGGACGAGATCGTGACCGCGGTCAAGCGCGTGACCGACATCATGTCGGAGATCACGGCGGCCTCCCAGGAGCAAAGCTCGGGCATCGAGCAGGTGAATCAGGCGGTTACGCAGATGGACGAAGTGACGCAGCAGAACGCCGCGTTGGTGGAGCAGGCGGCGGCGGCCGCCGAAGCGCTGCAGGAGCAGGCGCAGCACCTGACCCAGGCGGTGAGCGTGTTCAAGCTCGCGCACAGCGAACAACGCGCGGCGGCCGCGGCGCAAGCCGAGCGGCCGGTGGCAAGCGTGACGCGTCTATCGGAGAAGAAGGCGGCAGCCAGGGCCACTGCCGCAGCCGACCAGAAACCCGCAGCGCCACTGGTCCGAAAAGCGGCTAATGCCAAGGCCGGCGACGAAGAGTGGCAGGAGTTTTAGCGGTGGCCGGCGCATTTGCGTATGCGGCGCACGCGGGAAAGGCATGCACGGCTTGCTGGTAGTGCCGTGCAGCATGATGGAAAGACATGAACCATGTCAGACGTTGAGATTGCCACTGATCGCGAGTTTCATTTCAGCGACACCGATTTCGAGCGTGTGCGCAAGCTCATCTATGGGCGTGCCGGGATCGCCCTTGCGCCCAGCAAGCGGCAGATGGTCTACAGCCGCCTCGCGCGGCGGCTGCGTAGCTGCGGCCTGACGCGATTCGACGAATACCTCGCCCTGCTCGAAAATAGCGATGCCGAAGAATGGGAGGCGTTCACCAACGCGCTCACCACCAATCTCACCGCGTTCTTCCGCGAGGCGCACCATTTCGACATCCTCGCCGAGCACATTGGTGCTCTTGGCGGGAAGAGCGAGGTGGCCCTGTGGTGTGCGGCAGCATCCACAGGCGAAGAGCCGTATTCGATGGCGATGACCATGGTGGAGCTCTACCGCAGTTTCAATACCCGCGTCAAAATACTCGCGACCGACGTTGATACCAGCGTGCTCGCACATGGCCAGCAGGGGATCTACTCGATGGAGCGGCTGGAAAAGCTCGAGCGCGAAAGGCTCAGGAAATTCTTTCTGAAGGGCAGCGGGACGCACGCGGGCATGGCGCGCGTGCGCCCGGAGCTGCGCGACATGATCACCTTCCAGAGGCTGAATCTGCTGGATGAGCGGTGGCCGGTGCGCGGGCCGTTCGACGCGATTTTTTGCCGCAATGTGATGATCTATTTCGACAAGCC
>CAIVHG010000016.1 GCA_903905655.1 uncultured beta proteobacterium
CATATATTCCGACATGTCGAAGCGGATGAGCTCCACGCCCAGCACGTAAGCCAGCTGGCGCGCGACTTCCGTCTTGCCGACGCCGGTCGGGCCGGAAAACAGAAAGGAGCCCGTCGGCTTCTGCGGGTTGCCGAGCCCGCTGCGCGACATCTTGATGGCGCCGGTCAACGCGTCGATCGCCTTGTCCTGTCCGAACACCACGGCCTTCAGGTTGCGGTCCAGATTTTTCAGCTGCGAACGATCGTCGGAGGACACGCTCTGCGCCGGCACGCGCGCGATCTTGGCGACGATCTCCTCGATCTCGTGCTTGGTGATCACTTTCTTCTGCCGCGATTTCGGCAATATGCGCTGCGCCGCGCCCGCCTCGTCGATCACGTCGATCGCCTTGTCCGGCAGATGGCGGTCGTTGATGTACCGCGCCGCAAGCTCGGCCGCCGAAGTGAGCGCCGAAGCGGCGTATTTGATGCCGTGATGCTCCTCGAAGCGCGTCTTGAGCCCGCGCAGAATCGAGACCGTTTCCTGCACCGACGGCTCTGTCACGTCGATCTTCTGAAAGCGGCGCGACAGCGCGTGATCTTTTTCGAAGATGCCGCGGTATTCATTGTACGTAGTTGCGCCGATGCACTTGAGCTGCCCCGTTGATAAAGCAGGTTTCAGCAAATTGGATGCATCCAGCGTGCCGCCCGATGCCGCACCGGCGCCGATCAGGGTGTGGATCTCATCGATGAAGAGGATTGCATCGGGATTATCTGCGAGCTGCTTGAGCACGGCCTTCAGGCGCTGCTCGAAGTCGCCGCGATACTTGGTGCCGGCGAGCAAAGATCCCATATCGAGCGAGTAGACCTGGCATTTGGCCAGAATTTCCGGCACCTCGCCATCAACCACGCGCCGCGCCAGACCCTCGGCGATCGCCGTCTTGCCCACGCCGGCCTCGCCGACCAGCAGCGGGTTGTTCTTGCGCCGGCGGCACAGCGTCTGCACCACGCGCTCCAGTTCGCGCTCGCGCCCGATCAGCGGATCGATCTTGCCGGCGATCGCCAGCGCATTGAGGTTTTGGGTGTAGTTGTCGAGCGCGCCGCCCGCCGCGGACTCCTGTTCTGTCTCGGCCTCGCCCTCGCTCTTGCCGGGGGCCGCCTGCGGCACCTTGCTGATCCCGTGGGAAATGAAGTTGACGACATCGAGGCGCGTGATCCCTTTCTGGGTCAGGAAGTAGACCGCGTGCGAATCCTTCTCTCCGAAGATCGCCACCAGCACGTTGGCGCCCGTCACTTCTTTCTTGCCCGAGGACTGCACGTGCAGAATCGCGCGCTGAATCACGCGCTGGAATCCGAGCGTAGGCTGAGTGTCGCCGTCGTCAGTGGCGAGCAGCGGAGTGTGTTCCGCCACGAATTCCGACAGCAGCTTGCGCAGATCGTCGATCTCGCCGGCGCACGCCTTGATCACCTCAGATGCAGACGGGTTATCCAGCAGCGCCAGCAGCAGATGCTCGACCGTAATGAATTCGTGCCGTTTCTGGCGCGCCTCCATGAAGGCCATGTGCAGACTTACTTCCAGTTCCTGGGCAATCATCAGTTTTCCTCCATCACGCAGCGCAATGGGTGTCCGCATTGGCGGGCATATGCGGAAACCAGTTCAACCTTGGTCGCCGCCACATCCCGCGGGTACACACCGCAAACACCCGCGCCTTCGCGATGCACCTTAAACATAATCAGTGTCGCATTTTCGCGACTCATGGAGAAAAACTTTTGCAATACCAAGACTACAAAATCCATGGGGGTGTAATCGTCGTTTAACAACAGAACCTTGAACATGGGCGGGGCCTTCACTTTGGCCTTTTCCACCTCCAGTAACGTCCCGTCCCGTTGCCGTCTCGCCATACTCCGCATCCGCCGCCCGCAACACCAATACAGAGCCTATTTTGAACACTATGTCAGATTTTTCAAGTGCTAAAAAAAGGCCATTTCCGTGAAAATCGGGGTTCCGCTTGACTTCTGCCGGCAAATAGCCTAGAAAGCCAAAAGGTGTTTGGCTTCAAGCTCGATCGCGTTACCGCTTTTGCCCGTATGCGTCCTTGAAACTCAAACAATCCCCGAAATTTTTCGGTAATTTTTAGTACATAAGGAACAGCAATATGGCAACAGGTACTGTGAAATGGTTCAACGATGCGAAGGGTTATGGCTTTATTACCCCCGATGATGGCAGCGAAGACTTGTTCGCGCATTTCTCCGCAATCCAGATGGGCGGGTTCAAAACCCTCAAAGAAGGACAGAAAGTTACCTTCGAAGTAACCCAGGGCCCCAAAGGAAAACAGGCCTCCAACATACAGGCGGCCTAAGGCCCACAAGGCCCAAAGAGCTGCGACGCAATTTAGAATTCAAGATGAAAAGCCCGCCGGCGCAAGCTGGCGGGCTTTTTTTTCTCTGCATTTTCCCCGCGGCCACGCTCGCCGGCGCGGTAAACGCTCCCGCCGCCACCTGTAAAGCAGATCCTCGCTCCTGCCGTAAAGCATGCTGTTAACGCTCCGTTCAAGGGCGCGTTAGCTTCGCCATGCGCGCGATCCGCGCTGCAAATTGGAAACCTATAGCAGGAGCAGACATGAACAAATTAATTGCCGGCGTCATCGCCGCAGCGTACCTGATCGCAACGGGTACCGCGCTTGCCGCCTACGTCACGCCCTCCAAAGACGTCCCCACGATCGATTGCAAGAACGTCAAAAATAAAGACAAGGCCGCGTGCAAGACATCGCCGACCACCAAACCACAACCGAAGACCAAGTGGTAGCCAGCGCCTGATGCGCTGAGGCGACGATCTTTCGCCTATCTCACCACCCTGCCACAGCGTTCCATCACTATTTAGCGGTCGTGCATGCGGCCGCTGACCGGCCTAATTGGTGAAGGCTTCGCGCAAAGCGCACGCGCGGCTTGGGATTCGCCGCGCGAGCCGGTACAATTGCGGCATGGAAGCCAATGACAGAATCTGGAAACCCCACGTTACGGTCGCCGCGGTCCTCGAACGCGACGGCCGCTTTCTGCTGGTGGAAGAGCGTACCAAGCGCGGAGCCGTATACAACCAGCCGGCGGGACACCTCGAGCCGGGCGAATCGCTGCTCGACGGCGCGGTGCGCGAGACGCTTGAAGAAAGCGCCCACCACTTCACCCCGAACGCATTGGTAGGCATCTATCACTACCCGTCGCACGACGATGGAGTTACCTATCTGCGTTTTGCCTTCACCGGCACAGTGACGGGGCACGATGCGGACCGCGTGCTCGACGAAGGCATTATCCGCGCGGTATGGCTCACGCAGGATGAGCTGCGCGCATGCGCGCAGCGGCATCGCAGCGCGCTGGTCATGCGCTGCATGGACGATTATCTTGCGGGCCACCGCTATCCGCTGGACCTCGTCACACACTACGACTAAGGCATCATGGCCGCACAACGCGTAGTCGTCGGCATGTCGGGCGGGGTCGACTCCTCGGTCGCAGCACTCCTGCTCAAGCGCGCGGGGTACGAAGTCATCGGCCTGTTCATGAAGAACTGGGAGGACGATGACGACGACGAATACTGCAGTTCGCGCACCGATTTCATTGATGCGGTGTCGATCGCGGAGAACATCGGGATCGGCATCGAAGCCGTCAATTTCTCGGCCGAGTACCGCGAACGCGTGTTCAGCGAATTCCTGCGCGAGTACAAGGCCGGCCGCACACCGAACCCGGACGTGCTGTGCAACGCGGAGATAAAGTTTCGGGCCTTTCTCGACCACGCGATCACACTTGGCGCCGAGCGCATCGCGACGGGGCATTATGCGCAGACGCGTGAAATCGACGGCCGCTATGAACTGCTCAAGGCGGAGGACGGCACCAAGGACCAGAGCTACTTCCTGCACCGGCTGAACCAGGCGCAGCTCTCGAAGACGCTGTTTCCGCTGGGCACGCTGTATAAGCGCGAGGTGCGGAAGATCGCAGCCGAAGCCGGATTCTCCAATCACGCCAAGAAGGACTCGACGGGCATCTGCTTCATCGGGGAGCGGCCCTTTCGCGAATTCCTCAACCGCTATCTGCCGGCCGACCCCGGAGAGATCTGGACGCTCGACGGCCGCAAGCTCGGCCAGCATATGGGGCTCATGTTTTACACCATCGGCCAGCGCCAGGGACTGGGAATCGGCGGCGTGCGATCGGGCGCTGACGAGCGCAGCGGCGGCGATGCATGGTACGTGGCGGCCAAAGACCTCGCGCGCAACCGCCTGCTGGTGGTGCAGGGGTCACAGCACGAGGCGCTCTACCGCAGCAAGCTCAGCGCGGCAGATCTGAGCTGGGTGAGCGGACAGGCGCCGCACTGCGAGTGGGTCTACGCCGCGAAGACGAGATACCGGCAACCGGACGCGCCGTGCGTAATCGCCCACGTCGATCGCGAACACTGCGACGTCGAATTCGCGCAGCCCCAATGGGCGGTCACGCCAGGCCAATCCGTGGTCATCTACGAAAGCCGCGTGTGTCTCGGCGGCGGCATTATCCAGTGAAGCGCAGCGGGCTCAACCTGGAGCCAGGCGCAGCAAATAGCGCCTGAGTCTGCGCCCGGCAGAGTATTGCCCGGATGCGCTATACTTTGCGTTGATCATTTCCAGGCAGCGCGCCCTGCGCTGCGATCCGGTATTCGTATATGTCGAGCAACCTTGGTTTGTCCATCGTAAACATTCGCGACGGCGCACGCCGATGCTGAAAACTGATACTGTCGCGCGTCGCGCGATTCCTTCGGTCGACCGCGTGCTCAATCGCGCAGCCGTGGTCGAGCTCATCGCCCGCTACGGCCGCCCGCTGGTCGTCGAAACAGTACGTGCGCTGCTCGAAGAAGAGCGCGCGCTGCACTACACCAGTACAGGCGTAGCGCACGACGAACCGGCGCTTGCCGCAGAATGCGCGGAGCGCCTGCGCCGCGCGACCGCAAGCTCGCTCAAGACCGTATTCAATCTGACCGGCACCGTACTGCATACCAATCTCGGGCGCGCGCTGATCGCCGAGAGCGCCGCCCAGGCCGCGCTGCAGGCGATGACGCACGCCGTCAATCTGGAGTACGATCTCGACGGCGGGGCGCGCGGCGAACGCGATCACCATGTTGCCGCATGGCTCAAGCGCCTGACCGGCTCCGAGGCCGCGATCGTCGTCAACAACAACGCGGCCGCGGTTTACCTTGTGCTAAACACGCTCGCGCAACGCAAGGAAGTGATCGTTTCGCGCGGCGAACTCATCGAGATCGGCGGGGCCTTCCGCATCCCCGACATCATGGCGCGCTCCGGCTGCCGTTTGCGCGAGGTCGGCACCACCAACCGCACGCACGCGTCGGACTTCCGAGACGCGATCAATGCGCGCACCAGCGCCATCATGAAAGTGCATGCCAGCAACTACTCGATTGAGGGCTTCGTCGCCGCAGTGCCGGAGCCCGAGCTCGCCGCGCTCGCCCGCGAACACGCTTTGCCGTTCATCGTCGACCTGGGCAGCGGCACGCTCGTCGATCTCGAGCGCTACGGACTGCCGCACGAACCCACACCGCGCGACGCGATCGCCGCTGGCGCCGACCTCGTCACCTTCAGCGGTGACAAGCTGCTGGGCGGCCCGCAGTGCGGGCTGATCGTCGGCCGCGCGGACCTGATCGCGAAGATCCGCAAAAATCCGATGAAGCGCGCGCTGCGCGTCGACAAGCTTACTTTGGCCGTTCTGGACGCCACGCTGCGGCTGTACGCAGATCCGGACCGCCTCGCGCAGGAACTGCCGACGCTGCGCCTGCTAACGCGCCCGCGTGCCGACATCGAAGCGCAGGCACAACGCGTGCTGCCGGCGCTCAGTGCGGCGCTGGCAGCACACGCCGATGCCGAAACGATCGCCTGCGCCAGCCAGATCGGCAGCGGAGCGCTGCCGGTGGACGCGCTGCCGAGCTGCGGCATCGCGATCAGGCCGCGCGGCAAGCGCCGCGGCGCGCTCGTGGACGCGCTTGCGACCGCGTTCCGCACGCTGCCGGTGCCCGTGATCGGCCGCATCAAGGACGGCGCGTTCATCATCGATCTGCGCTGCCTGGAGGACGAATCTAGATTCGTCGCGCAGCTCGCCGAGCTCCGGCTCGCGTGAATACGATGACTCTACGCAGCACGCATATAGCAGCGTCCAACGATCACGATGCGCCGCGCATGATGTCCGCCGCCTCTATTTACGCGGGAGCCGGTCAGTGATCGTCGCAACCGCGGGCCACATCGACCACGGCAAGACGACCCTGGTCAAGGCGCTGACCGGGGTCGACACCGACCGGCTGCCAGAGGAGAAAGCGCGCGGCATTTCCATCGACCTCGGCTTCGCTTACAGCAAGAGCGCGGACGGACACCTCATCGGCTACGTCGATGTGCCGGGCCATGAGCGCTTCATTCGCAATATGCTCGCCGGCGTATGCGGAATCGATTATGTGATGCTGCTGGTCGCCGCCGACGACGGCATCATGCCGCAGACGGTAGAACACCTGAACATCGTCGACCTGCTGCACGTAACGCACGGTGTGGCCGTCATCACCAAGACCGACCGCGTGCCGCCCGAGCGCGTGGCCGAAGTAAGCGCAGCAGTGCGCAACCTGCTCGCTGCTACCCAGCTTAGTTCCATACCCGTGCTCGCGGTCTCGGCAGTGAACGGCATCGGCATGGACGAACTGCGCGCGGAACTCGCGCGCGCATGCAAAGCGCATGCGGAGCACGAATACGCCGGCCGCCACCTGCGCTACGCGATCGACCGTGCGTTCACCATCGCGGGCAGCGGCACGGTGGTGACCGGCACGGTATTCACCGGCGCGGTGCGCGTCGGTGACAAGCTGATGCTGTCGCCAAGCGGCGTGGAAGTGCGCGTGCGTACCGTGCAAAAGCAAGGGCACTCTGCCGACGCGGCGCGCGCGGGCGAGCGTTGCGCGCTCAACCTTGGCGGCATCGATCTCGCGGACGTCGGCCGCGGCGACTGGGTGCTCGCGCCCGTACTGCACGCGCCCACGCAGCGCCTCGACGTGCGGCTGCAGGTGCTTGCAGCCGAGGCGCATGCGCTCGTACACTGGACACCGGTGCATCTGCACCTCGCCACCGCGGACGTTACGGCGCGCGTCGCGATCCGGCGCGGCGCCTCAGTTGCGCCGGGCAGCTCGGCGATCGTGCAGCTCATCACCGACCGGCCGCTCGCCGCATTGCACGGCGACCGTTTCATCGTGCGCGACCAGTCGGCGATGCGCACCATAGGTGGCGGCGTCGTGATCGACCCCTACGCCCCGGCATCGCGCCGCCATACTCAACTGCGCGCCACCCAGCTCGCGGCGCTCGAACACGAGGAGCCTGAGGCCGCGCTCGCGGCGCTGATGGCGTGCAGTCCCGCGGGCGTGGACGCCATGCATTTCGAGCGCGCCTTCAATCTCACGAGCGAGCGCGTGCAGGCCGCGCTGCAGGCGTGCCATGCGGTGATCGTCGGCAAAGAACACAGCATGGCGCTGCCGCGCGCAAGCGTGGACGCACTCAAGCCGCGCGTCATGGAAGCGCTCACCAAGTTCCACCGCGAGACGCCGCAGGCGCTCGGCATCGAGATCGAGAGCCTGCGCAAGGCGCTCGCGCCGGCGCTCGCCAAGTCCACGTTCATCGCGCTGCTGCGCGAACTCGCCGACGAGCGCAAGATCGAGACCTCAGGGTCGACCGCGCGCCTGCCGCAACACGTGACCACCGAAAATCCTGCGGACGAAAAGATGTGGCAGAGCGTGCGGCCGATACTGGAGTCGGCCGGCTTCAACGTGCCGCCGCTGCGCGAGCTGGCGCCCGCAGCTAAGCTGCTGGAAGCGCCGCTCAAGGACTTCCTGCACCGCAAGAGCCGCACCGGAGAGCTGATACGCGTCACGCCGGAACGCTTCTATCCGCGCGCGACGCTGGCGCAGCTCGCTGCGATCGCACAGGAGCTCGGCACCAAGGCCGCCAACGGCCAGTTCAGCGCCGCGCAGTTTCGCGATCGCTGCGGCACCGGCCGCACGCTGGCCATCGAAATCCTGGAATGCCTGGACCGGCTCGGCATCACGCAGCGCATCGCAGATGCGCGCAAGATACGCCGCGACTTCGTGCCGCTGCTGGGCGCGGCAACTGCACCGCCGCCGCCCGCTGTAGTAGCCAAGGCCGCGCAACCCAAACCAGCACCAAGACAAATACCGCCCCGTAACTTCAGACGCTAAGGAGCAGCAATATGTCCGCCACATCGCACGACGTCATCGTAATCGGAGCCGGCATCACCGGCCTTACCGCCGCCAAGCTAGCGGTGCAGCGCGGGCTGAAGACCGCCAGCATCGAGATGATGATGTTCGGGGGACTCGTCATCAACATCAACGAGCTCGAACCCGCGCCGGCCGGCGCCCCCGCTTCCGGCACCGAGTACGCATCGAACCTGATGATGGAGATTTCCGATCTGGGCGTGGAGAACCTCAGCGCAACCGTGAGCGGGCTCGGCGCAGGGCCCGGCGGCGTGTCGGTGACCACCGACGCCGGCATCTATCAGGCGCGCGCTGTGATCATCGCCTCCGGCGCCAAACAAAAGCGCCTCGGCATCCCCGGTGAACTGGACTTCGAAGGGCGCGGCGTTTCGCAGTGCGCCGATTGCGACGGCCCCATGTACCAGGGCCAGGAAGTGGTGGTGGTGGGCGGCGGAGACTCTGCACTTCAGGAGGCGCTGGTACTCTCACAGTTCTGCAGCCAGGTGCACCTGGCGCACCGCGGCACCCAATTCCGCGCGCAGCAGCATCTCATCGACAAGCTCGCGTCCCACAAGAACATACAGATCCTCTGGCAGACCGTCGCCGAGGCCGTGCTCGGTGGCGACGGGGTGAGCGGAGTGCGCGTGAAAGACCTCGCGCAGGGAGCTACGCGCGAAATCGCGTGCACCGGTTTCTTCGCCAACGTGGGCCTCACTGCGGCATGCGAATTCGCGCCGCCGGAAATCAAACGTGATGCCGGCGGCTTTCTGGTGACCGACGGGTCCATGCGCACGCCGCTAGCCGGCATCTACGCCGCAGGCGCGGTGCGCGCGGGCTACGGCGGGCTGCTCTCGCATGCGATCGCCGAAGCCGAGACCGCCGTGGCCTCCGCAGCCGCCGCGCTCGGGAAATAGGCGCCGGCAATTCGCATATAATGACTTACGGGTACCCGGTGATTAAGAGTTAGTTTTAACATCCGATTTCAAACGGAAGGGAATCGCTCCCGGTGGGGCGGCCAGACTTCAAACCTGGTAGGGGCTGTTTACAGTTCTATGTGGGTTCGACTCCCACTCTCTTCCGCCACTGCGTTGCGATCCCCACTGCGGCGCCGTCCAGCGCGTAGCGCCGCGCCCGCATGTTAAAGTAAGGCCGCTTTCAACAGAACACTACATCATGGCACTCTCCGCTCTTACCGCATTGTCTCCGCTCGACGGACGCTACAGCCCCAAAGTCGAGCCGCTGCGCCGTCACTTCAGCGAGCTCGGGCTGATCCGTTACCGCGTGCAGGTCGAAGTGCAGTGGCTGGAGGCGCTCGCCGCCGAACCGGCAATCCGCGAAGTGCCGGCATTCTCGCCGGCCACGCTGAAAGAGCTCACAGCGCTCATCGACGGCTTCGGTGAGGCCGAGGGCGCGGCCGTCAAAGCGATCGAGGCGCGCACCAACCACGACGTGAAGGCGATCGAATATTTTCTCAAGGAACGCCTGGCCGGCAATGCCGAAGTCTCCCGCGTCGCCGAATTCATCCATTTCGCGTGCACCTCCGAGGACATCAACAATCTCGCGCATGCGCTCATGCTCAAGGCCTCACGTGCAGACTGCATGCTGCCGGCCCTCGAGCGCATCATCAATCGCCTCACTGTGCTCGCACACGAACTGGCGGATGCGCCGATGCTCGCGCACACCCACGGACAGCCGGCGAGCCCCACCACGCTGGGCAAGGAAATCGCCAACGTGGTGGCGCGCCTGGCGCGCGCACGCGACACGCTGGCCGCGATCACGATCACCGGCAAGATCAACGGCGCGGTCGGCAACTACAACGCACACGTCGCCGCCTATCCGGAAGTGGACTGGGAGGCGCTGGCGCGCGGCTTCGTCGAAAGTCTGGGACTGGAATTCAATCCTTACACCATACAGATCGAGCCGCATGACGCGATCGCTGAGCTGTTCGACGCCTATGCGCGCATCAACACTATCCTGATCGACCTCAACCGCGACATATGGGGCTACATCTCGCTGGGTTATTTCACCCAATCGGTGGCGGCGGGAGAAATCGGCTCGTCGACCATGCCGCACAAGGTCAACCCGATCGACTTCGAGAATTCCGAAGGTAATCTGGGGCTCGCCAACGCGCTGTTGCGCCACATGAGCGAGAAGCTGCCGATCTCGCGCTGGCAGCGCGATCTCACGGACTCGACGGTATTGCGCAACATGGGCGTCGCGCTCGGCCACACGCTGCTCGCCTACGACTCGTGCCTCAAGGGGCTGAACAAGATCTCAGGCAACCGCACTGTCCTCGCCGCGGATCTCGATGCAAGCTGGGAAGTGCTCGCCGAGCCGATACAGACGGTGATGCGGCGCTACGGAGTGACCGGTGCTTATGAACAGCTCAAGGAATTGACGCGCGGCAAGGAAGGCATCAACCGCGAGTCGCTGCGCGCATTCATCCAGACGCTGGCGATTCCCGAGAGCGCGCGGCAGCAGTTGCTGGCGCTCACCCCCGCGACGTACATCGGCAAAGCCACGGAACTCGCGCGCAAGATCTAAGCTTCTACCTTGTAGGGCGGGTCACACCCGCCAATCACCGCTCGCGTTACGCCCAATACCGACTACGGTGTCTGCGCGACCTAGGCCATCGCAAGGCGGGTCACACCTGACGTAAATTTACCCGGCGCAATGGCGGGTGTGACCCGCCCTACAAATTCGTTAGTGGCAACGCCGTCCGCTTGCGGGCAGCGCGCAAACGCCAGCTTATGTTTAGCGCGCGTCCTTGCGGTGGCGGATGTATTCGACCACGCCGGGCATGAACGAGAGCACGATGATGATGCTGATCGCGAGCGTGAGGTTTTCTTTCACCCACGGCACATTGCCGAAGAAATACCCGCCATAGACGAAGAACCCGATCCAGCACAGCGCGCCGAGAAAGCTGTAGCCCAGGTAGCGCGGATAAGGCATGCGGCCGATGCCGGCGACGAACGGCGTGAAGGTGCGCAGGATCGGCATGAAGCGCGCGAAGATCACCGCCTTGGTGCCGTACTTCTCGAAAAACGCATGCGTGCGTTCCAGGTGCGCGGGGTTGAACAGCTTCGAGCGCTCGCGCCTGAACACGCGCGGACCCAACAGGCGCCCGATCCAGTAGTTAGTGTTGTCCCCGCCGCACGCCGCCAACACCAGCAGCACATAGAGTCCCGGCGCGTAGAGCGCGCCGGTCGCGGCGAGCGCGCCGGCGACGAACAGGAGCGAATCTCCGGGCAGAAACGGTGTCACCACCAGCCCGGTTTCGCAGTAAATGATCGCAAACAGAATGACGTAGACCCACACCCCGTAGCTCGCGATCAACACCGTGAGGTGCCGGTCGAGGTGCAGTACGATATCGGCAAACTGCGCGAGCAGTTCCATAGCGTGTGCCGTATGCCGGGGCTAGACTGCGGCGCCGACGCCGCGCTTCTCAGGCTTGACAAGGTCTTCGCGCGACACGCGCAGCCACATCACGATCGGGCTCGCGACCAGCACCGAGGAATAGATGCCGAACAGGATGCCGATGGTGAGCGCCAACGCAAAATAGTGCAGTGATTCCCCGCCGAAGAACAGCATCGAGGTCACCATCAACTGCGTACAGCCGTGGGTGATGATGGTGCGCGACATGGTGCGCGTGATGGCGTTGTCGATCACCGTGGTGACGCTCGCCTTGCGCATCTTGCGGAAATTCTCGCGAATCCGGTCAAACACCACGACCGACTCGTTCACCGAATAACCAAGGATTGCCAGCACCGCCGCCAGCACGGTCAGCGAAAACTCCCACTGGAAGAGCGAAAAGCAGCCGAGGATGATGACCACGTCGTGCAGGTTGGCGATGATCGCGGCCACCCCGAACTTCCACTCGAACCTGAGCGCCAGATAAGCGACGATGCCCAGAGATACGAACAGCAGCGCCAGCGCGCCGTTCTCGAACAACTCTTTGCCGACCTGCGGTCCGACGAATTCCACGCGCCGCACCTGCACCGACTGATCGTCCTTGCGCAGTTCCTGATGCACCATCTCGGACACCTTGGCGCTGGTGATGCCGGGCTTGACCGGCATGCGGATCAGCACGTCGCGCGAAGTGCCGAAGTTCTGCACCGCCGCGTCGTAGAAGCCGAGCTTGCCCACCGCCTCGCGGATCTTGTTCAGGTCCGGCGCCTGCGCGTAGCTCACCTCCATCACGGTGCCGCCGGTGAAGTCCACGCCGAAGTTGAGTCCCCTGATCGCAAGCGACCCCACCGCCACCAGGAACGTAATCGCGGAGATCACGTTGAAGATGAGCGCATACCGCATGAACGGAATGTCGCGCCTTATCCTAAAAAACTCCATATCGCTTTCCCAGTTTGGTGGCGGCGTTCAGCACGCCGCACATGGTCCGTTCAGGTCTTTTCCCGCGCCTCGGCGCCGGGCTTCCACACCTGCCCGATCGAGACACTCTCCAGACGGCGGCGCCGGCCGTAATACAGGTTCGCGATGCTGCGTGAAACCATGACCGCGCTGAATATGGAAGTCACGATGCCCAGGCACAGCACCACGGCGAAGCCCTTGACCGGCCCCGAGCCGAGCAAAAACAGCATGATGCCGGCGATGAGCGTTGTGATGTTCGAATCGATAATGGTGCCGAGCGCGCGCTCGTAGCCGGCGCTGATGGCAGCCTGCGGAGTGTTGCCGTTTCTCAGCTCCTCGCGGATGCGCTCGTTGATCAGCACGTTGGCGTCGATCGCCATGCCGACGGTGAGCGCGATGCCCGCCATGCCGGGCAGGGTGAGCGTGGCCTGCAGCATCGACAGCAGCGCAACCAGGAACAGCACGTTGACCGCCAGCGCGACGATTGAGATCACGCCGAACATCGCGTAATACGCGATCATGAATATGGTGATCGCGGAAAAGCCGATCCACGTCGAGTGAAAGCCGATCCTAATGTTGTCGGCGCCGAGACTGGGGCCGACGGTGCGCTCCTCGACGATGTCCATCGGGGCGGCAAGGGCGCCGGCGCGCAGCAGCAGCGCCAGATCGCTCGCTTCGCGCGGACTCGCGCTGCCGGTGATCTGAAAACGTCCGCCGAGCTCCGACTGGATCACCGGCGCGGTGATGACTTCCGGCTTGCCCTTCTCGATGAGCAGGATCGCCATGCGGCGCTTGACCGAATCACGCGTGGTGTCGGTCATGATGCGCGCCCCCTGGCCATCGAGCTCGACAGAGACCACCGGCCGGTGATCCTGCGGGTCGAAGGTGGGTGCGGCGTTGGTCAGACGGTCGCCGGTGATGATCACCTGCTTGGAGAGCAGGAGCGGCTCGACGACCGTGCCGTGCCGCTCGTAGAACAGCTCGGTGCCAAACGGCACGTTGCCCTTGATCGCAGCGTCGATCTTCTGCGGATCGTAATCGCGCGCGTCCGGCGAGCCGCCGTGCGCCTCCACCATCCGAATCTCGAGGCTCGCAGTGCGGCCCAGGATATCCTTGGCGCGCGCCGTGTCCTGCACGCCCGGCAGCTGCACCACGATGCGATCGTTGCCCTGCTGCTGGATGATCGGCTCGGCCACGCCCAGTTCGTTCACGCGGTTGCGCAGCGTGGTGATGTTCTGCTCGAGCGCGGACTTCCCGGTATCCGCCTGCGCGGCCGCGCTCAGGGTCCCGACCACGCTGAAGTCGGCGCCCTGGTCCACCGGCTTCAATTGCAAATCGCCGGCGACGGCTTCAATCGCAGTCTGCCCCTTGTCGCGCGTCGCGGCGTCGCGGAACTTGACGGTGATGGCCAGCCCATCGCGCGCGATCCCGCTGTAGGCGAGCTTCTTTTCGCGCAGCGTGCTGCGGATGTAGCCGATTTCGCCGTCAAGCCGCTTGGCGAGCGCCGCCTGCAAATCAACCTGCAACAGGAAATGGATGCCGCCGCGCAGGTCCAGGCCCAGATACATCGGCAGCGCGCCAATCGCGGTCAGCCACTTGGGCGAATTCGAAATGAGGTTGAGGGCGAGGATGTAGGAAGGGCTCTCGCGGTCGGTGTTGAGCGCCTGATCGAGCACGTCCTTCGCCTTCAACTGCGTGTCGGTGTCCTTGAAGCGCACCTTGATGCTGCTCGGATCGATGAATATCCCGTCTGATACTATGCCCGCGCCCTTCAGCGTTTGCTCCACCGTACTGACCACCGCGGCGTCGACTTTGACGGTGACCTTGAGCGAGGACACCTGGACGGCGGGCACTTCACCGAAGAAATTGGGCAGCGTATAGAGCACGCTCGCGAGAAACGCGAAAATGATGACGAGGTATTTCCAGAGCGGATAGCGGTTCATGTTTGATGCGGGCTACGCAGGGCGCAGCGGGTGTAGCCCGCGCCCGGCGCGCGCCGGATTCCTGTGTTTAGGCCGGAGATAGCGCCGTTCAATCGATGCTCTTGATCGTGCCCTTCGGCAGCAACACCTGCACCGAGGGACGCTGCGCCTGGATCTCGACGCCGTTCGCCACTTGCAGCGTCACATAGACGTCGCTGATCTTGGTGATCTTGCCGACCAGACCGCCGGCGGCGATGACTTCGTCGCCCTTCTGCAGCGCCTCGACCATCGACTTGTGCTCTTTCGCGCGCTTCATCTGCGGCCGTATCATGACGAAATACAGCAGCACGAACATGATGATGATGGGCAGCATGGACATCAGGTCAGGGCCGCCCGGCAGAGCCGCCGACTGGGCCCACGCGTTGCTGATCAGCATGGCAATACTCCTTGGTCTAGAGCCGTGCGCAGGCGGCTTGCCCGCGCACCCTCGGAAAAACGGGGCATTTTAGCACGCCGCCTGCTGCAATTCCCTAAACTCGCCCACGAAGTCCGCGAGCCGCCCGTGCTCGATGGCCGCTCTCAGGCCAGCCATCAGCTCCTGAAAATAATAGAGGTTGTGCCAGGTGTTGAGCCGCGCGCCCAGGATTTCGTTCACTTTCTGCAAATGGTACAGATAGGCGCGGGTGAAGTTGCGGCAGGTGTAGCATCCGCACGCCTCGTCGAGCGGACGCAGATCGTCGCGGTACTGGGCATTCCGCAGCTTGAGCGTGCCGCGGCGCGTGTAGATCCAGCCGTTGCGTGCATTGCGCGTCGGCAGCACGCAGTCGAACATGTCGATGCCTGCCGTCACGGCGTTCACGATGTCGTCCGGCGTGCCCACCCCCATGAGATAGCGCGGCTTTGCGACCACCATCTGCGGCACCGTGTGCGCCAGGATGCGCCGCATGTCTTCCTTGGGCTCGCCCACCGACAGACCGCCCACCGCATAGCCGTCGAAGTCCATGGCATTGAGCGCCGCCGCCGACTGGTCGCGCAGCCGCTCGTGCATGCCGCCCTGGATGATGCCGAACAACGCATTCGCGGGCGCTGCGCTCGCCCCGTCGGAGAAGGCGCGCTGGCTGCGCTCGGCCCAGCGCAGGCTCATTTCCATCGAGACGCGCGCCTGCTCGAAATCGGCGGGATACGGCGTGCATTCGTCGAACACCATCGCCACGTCAGAATTGAGCACGCGCTGGATGCGCATCGATTCCTCGGGCGAGAGAAAACATTTTGCTCCATCCACCGGCGAGCGAAACGCAACGCCCTCTTCCGTTACTTTGCGCAGCGGCCCCAGGCTGAACACCTGAAAACCGCCGGAGTCGGTGAGTATCGGGAGGTTCCAGCCCATGAAGCGGTGCAGCCCGCCGTGCGCGCCGATGACTTCCAGCCCGGGGCGCGTCCACAGGTGAAAAGCATTGCCGAGCACGATCTGCGCGCCGATCTCCGTGAGCTCGGCCGGGCTCATCGCCTTCACCGTGCCGTACGTGCCCACTGGCATGAAGGCAGGCGTTTGCACCACGCCGTGAGCGAGGGTGAGCGTGGCACGGCGCGCGGCGCCGTCGGTGGCGAGGAGTTCGAATTTCATCTTAGATACCGTTATCAGTGTCAAGCGTAATGCGGCTGCTGATTGGCGGGCGTGACCCGCCCTACGCGCGCGGCAAACCAGCCATTGTAGGGCGGGTCACACCCGCCAATGCAGTTAGTCTGCGTAGCACTGAAAAACCATTCATGACAAGGCAAAGCGGCGCACGATACAGGCAAGCGCCCTGCGCCACAAGTGCCGCGCTAACGCTCTGCGCGCTCGATCAGCATCGCGTCGCCATAGCTGAAAAACCGGTAGCGTTGCTCGATCGCATGCTGATAGGCGCGGCGGATATTTTCCAGGCCGCCGAACGCCGACACCAGCATCAACAGTGTCGAGCGCGGCAGATGAAAGTTCGTGATCAATCGGTCGACCACGCGGAAGCGATATCCCGGCACGATGAAGAGCGCGGTCTCGGCGGCACCCGCCTGCAGCTCCCCCGCCGCGGCCGCCGATTCGAGCGCGCGCAGCGAGGTCGTGCCGACTGCAATCACACGGCCGCCCGCCGCACGCGCGGCCTGCACCGCGTCGACCGTCTGCTGCGGCAGCACGTAGCGCTCGCTGTGCATGCGGTGCTCGGCGACTTCGTCCACGCGCACCGGCTGAAAGGTGCCGGCGCCCACGTGCAGCGTGAGCCACGCCAGCGTCACCCCGCGCGCCTTGAGCGCCGCGAGCATCGCATCGTCGAAATGCAGCCCGGCGGTGGGCGCAGCCACCGCGCCCGGCGTGCGCGCATAGACTGTCTGGTAACGCGCGCCGTCGCTGGCGTCCGGCGAGTGCTCTATGTATGGCGGCAGCGGCAGGCTGCCCACGCGCTCGAGCAACGCATCCACATCGGTGCAATCGATGAACCTGAGCTCGAAAAATTCGCCGTGCCGGCCCAGCACCTCGGCCTCTGCGCCCTCACCGAAGGAAATGCGCGCGCCGGCCCGCGGGCTGTTGCTCGCCCGCACCTGCGCGAGCACGCGGCTGCGGCCGAGCACGCGTTCGACCAGCGCCTCGATGCGCCCGCCGCTCGCACGGCGCCCGATCAAGCGCGCCTTGGTGACGCGCGTATCGTTCAGGACCAGCACATCCCCGGCCTGCACCAGGTCCGGCAGTTCGCGAAACCAGCGGTCGCTGAGCGACCCGCTTGCACCATCGAGGTGCAGCAGGCGGCTGGCGCTCCTCTCGCCGGCCGGATGCTGCGCGATCAGTTCCGGCGGCAGTTCGTAATCGAAATCTTTTGTCTTCATGGATGGAATTTACCATGCTCCTGCCGCGTATACAGCTATAGGCCCGCTATGGATCGCAATCGGGCGGCGTTCGTTTGCCCGCGCGCCGTTCGCCATTGCCGAGCCGGGTAACCATTTCCACAAGGAGGAGTTGCAATGAAAAGCCTGATGAAATTGATGATGCTTGCAATGGCATTGACGGTGCTCGCCGGCTGTGCAGGAACCGGGGCTCAGGGCACGCAGTCCGGCGCGAACAAGACCGAGCCCGAGTACCCAGTAGGCACCGGCAGCTACTGATAGCGGCAGCAGCAAGCTGCGCCGCTCACGACACGATAGCCCCCTGCAGCGCACCGCGCGCTGCAGGGGGCTTTTTGTTTCTTGTGAGGTCCGCGCGTTTGCGCGATAATTCGCCGCTCAGCCGGGATGGCGGAATTGGTAGACGCACCGGACTCAAAATCCGGCGGTAGCGATATCGTGGGGGTTCGATTCCCCCTCCCGGCACTCTCCCCCGCACCAAATCTTGCCGCAACCTTATAGGGCGCTCACTTCTTTCCAGAGCGAACCTGCATACACTAGCCCGCGGTGCGCACCAAACCGGGCATGCCAAAGCCGATCGCCTTGAGTTCCGCCTCAAGCGACTTCGCCTGCGCTGCCGTGAGCTCGACGAGCGGCGGACGTACGCGGCTCCAGGCCGGATCATCAGCGTAGATCGCGATCGCCTGCTTGAGCGCTGCGATCATCAGGTACTTGCTGTTGCCCACCGTTGCGCGCACGACGTTGAGGCTCGCCTGCTGCGCGTCGGCATCGCTATTTTTCCATTCGCGGTAGAGCTTGTCGATCGCCGCGGGATTGACGTTGGCGGTGGCCGAGATGGTGCCGACGCCGCCGTCTCTCATGTTGGCGAGCAGAAATGATTCCGAGCCCACGAACACGTCGAAGCCCTGCTTCGCATAGGCGTCGAGAAAGAGCTTGGTGTTGTTCCAGTCGCCGGAGCTGTCCTTCATGCCGGCAATCGCACCGGGGTAATCCTTGAGCAGCCGTTCGACCAGTTTCGTGGTGATGCCGACGACCGCGATCGGCGGGATGTGGTAGAGGTAGATCTGCAGCCGCGCGTCGCCGACGCGCTGCACGACTTCACTGTAGTGGCGGTAGAGGCCTTCGTCACTCACGCCTTTGTAGTAGAAAGGCGGCAGCATCAGCACGCCGGCGCAGCCGTGCTTCACCGCATGCGCGGTCAGCTTCACGGTCTCGGTGATCGAGCAGCAACCGGTACCCGGCATCATGCGCGACGTATCGACGCCCGCTTCGACCAGCGCATCGAGCAAGCCCATGCGTTCGTCGGCGGAAAGCGAATTCGCCTCGCTGTTGGTGCCGAACACGGCGAGCCCGCAGTTCTGCGACTGCAGCCACTTGCAGTGCGCGACGTAGCGCGCCGTATCGGGACTGAGATCCGCTTTGAACGGAGTGACGACCGGCGACAGCACGCCTCGAATGCGGCTTGCAGTTTTCATATATTCAGCGCCTCCAAGTAATTCTTCAATGCCGCCTGCGGCGCGTTCAGTGCCCGCGTTTGACGCGGCTAATCACGCCGCCCGCGGCGAGCATCAGGGCGTTGATCCAGAATACCGGAAACAATCCGAACGCCGATCCGAGGGATCCGAATACTGCCGGGGCTACCGATCGCGTCAGATGGTTGGCGGTCATGCGCAAGCCCATCGCCTCCCCGGAACGGCCGGCCGCGGAGCGGGTGAACATGAGCATCGTGATGATCGGATTGGCGCAGCCGAACCCGACCCCAAACACGAACGAGAGCACCGCAAGCGGAGCCATGGTCTTGAAAAATGGAATCAGCAGGAAGCTCGCTGCGCTGACGTAAAACGAGTAGGCGAGCACTTTATCTTCCTTGAACGCGACGATCAGACGACTCAGGATCACGCGCACGAAGAACCCTGCGACCGCAAACATCGCCATGAGAAAGCCGATCGCAGATGCCGAAAACCCGAGCTGATGCCCGTACACCGGCATATAGAACTGAAACAGGTCCATGCCCGAAATCGCGAGGCTGCTGGTGACCATCAGTTTCCACAGCCCGCGGTCTGACAGCGTTTCCCGAAAGCTCCCCGCGGGGGCGGCGGCAGAACGCCTGCCTCCAGGCAAGACGCCTCCCCCAATCACAAGCATCGCCATCGGGATCAACGACAGCACCGCGATATACATGCAGGTGATCGCAGCTCCCGCATGATCGATCGAGTAGCCGACCATTAAGGGTCCGGTAAAGATGACGACAGATCCCGTCAGGCTGAAGTTGCTGAAGCTCTGCGCGCGATTGGCCGGGGTGCTCAGCAGCCCCACGTCGTTTTGCAGCGACACGGCGTAGAACGCAAATGCGATGCCGTTGGTCGCGGCCGCGATGAACAGCGCGGGTATCCCCGGCATGAAATAAGGAACCAGCATGCCGCAAGCGCCCGCGATCGTGCTCGCCAAAATGATCCAGCGCGAACCGAAGCGGTCGGCGAGTTTGCCGGCCACCACCGACAGCACCATGGGAAAGAACGAGAACGTCGAGGCAATCAGGCCGACGGTGAGGGGCTGTGCCCCGAGCTTCAGCGCAAACAACGCGAGCAGCAGCCGCGCCGCGATCACGGGCAGGAACACGAAGACCGACAGGAAAAGTACGAATACGATAGGCATCGGCCTAAGTTTAACCAGAAAATCAGCCCTCGCGTAGATTGCGGCGTCACCCTGATACCGCTTACTGCGCCGCGTGCGCTGAGATTGGCGACCGGCACCGTTGCTCGCGCGAGCATGGCTGGCACGGACGCGCTACTACTGGCGCCAGTGCCCTCAGTGGTGTATATTTTTACCCCTGCAACGAAATCACGCACGAGGGCGCAACCATGCCTATCTTTGAATACTCCTGCAACGCGTGTGGAAATGAATTCGAAACGCTGGTGCGCGCGTCCGCGCCGGCGCCCGAATGCCCCGGCTGCCACAGCACCGAGCTGCACAAGAAGCTTTCGACCTTTGCCGCCATCGGCGCCTCCAGTTCGATGGCGAGCGAAATGCCCATGGGGTGCGGCAGTTGCGGCCATCCCGGCGGTCCGGGCGCCTGCCAGTTCGATTCGTAGCGAGCGCAGTTTGTGCACCGGTTTTGCCCGCGCAAGCGGCCCGGCCGCAGTCTCAAGCCGATGACAATGTAATAGGCAAGCGGCAATACGCCTCAGACGTTCATTGATTGTGCCGTGTCGTTGGAGAATAATATGCGGCGCGGCCCGGAACGGCCGGTCCGTTCAATCACACATGGAGTGAAAAATGACCAAGCTCATCGCAGCCCTGTGTTTCATGTTCGCCCTCTCACCGCTCGCGCTCGCGCAGGACAAGGGCGCCGCACCCAAGGCAGCGCCTGCTGCTCCGGCCGCTGCTCCTGCAGCCCCCGCCGCGGCTGCCCCGGCAGCGCCCGCACCCGAGAAGAAAGCCGCCGCTGCCAGCAAAGCCAAGAAGGCGCCTTCTGAAAAACAACTGGCGGCCCGCGCCAAGATGAAGTCCTGCAGCAAGGACGCCGGTGACCAGAAGCTCAAAGGCGCCGACCGCAGGAAATTCATGAGCAGTTGCCTCAAGGGTTAAGAAACACCCGCCCCCAGCATCGGGGCACAACTGCGGGGCGCACCGTGGATATCAAGCCGGTGCGCCCCGCTTGCTTTAGCGCACTGCGCCGCGATGATGTAAAATGCCGACCTTGCCTGTGCGGGGTGTTAGCTCAGCTGGTAGAGCAGCGGACTCTTAATCCGTAGGTC
>CAIVHG010000017.1 GCA_903905655.1 uncultured beta proteobacterium
ACGGATTGATCGAGCAGTCGGACATCAAGCTGATCAACTTCGTCGAGTCCGCCGAAGAAGCCTGGTCCGTCATATCCAAGTTTTACGAATTGCCGGCAGCTTGAACGAAGCCGCGTTCAGCAAGCACACGCCGATGATGCAGCAGTACCTGCGCATCAAGGCGGACCACCCCGACATGCTCGTGCTCTACCGCATGGGGGATTTCTACGAGCTGTTCTATGAGGACGCGGAGCAGGCCGCGCAGCTGCTCGACATCACGCTCACCACGCGCGGCGCTTCTGCCGGCCAGCCGATCAAGATGGCGGGCGTGCCCTACCATGCGCTCGAACAGTACCTGGCAAAGCTGGTGAAGCTGGGGCGCTCGGTGGCGATCTGCGAGCAGATCGGCGACCCCGCCACTTCCAAGGGCCCGGTCGAGCGCAAGGTGACGCGCATCGTGACGCCCGGCACGCTGACCGATCCCGCGCTGCTCGATGACAAGAGCGACAGCCTGCTGCTCGCGCTTTTTCAGGACAAAGATGGTGTAGGCATGGCGTGGCTCGCGCTTGCTGCCGGCCGCTTTCGCGCCGCCGTCACCACGCCTGCACGCCTCGCTGCGGAACTGGAGCGGCTGCGCCCCGCCGAGATCCTGGTCGCCGAAGGCGCGGAGCTGCTGGCAGGCGATGCACGCTGCGCGATTAGGCAGCTCGCGCCGTGGCAATTCGACCTGCAGGCGGCAACGCGCGCGCTGTGCCGGCAATTCAGCACGCATGATCTGAGCGCCTTCGGCATAGAAAGCCTGCCGGCGGCGGTGTGCGCGGCGGGCGCGCTCATCGAATATGCGCGCGCGACGCAGGGCAATGCCATCGCGCACGTGCGCGCCCTGACGGTGGAGCATGTGCACGCGCACGTCGCGCTCGACGCGGCGACCCGCCGTAATCTGGAGATTTCCGAAACGCTACGCGGAGAACCGGCGCCCACCCTGCTGTCGCTGCTCGACACCTGCGCCACCGGCATGGGCAGCCGCTTGCTGCGCCATGCGCTGCATCACCCGCTGCGCGATCACGCGCGGGTGCGCGCGCGCCTGGGCGTCGTGGCGCTGCTCTACGCCGAGCCCGGCGCCTGCAGCGCGCTGCACGATGCGCTGCGCGGCTGCTCCGATGTCGAACGCATCACGGCGCGCCTCGCGCTGAAAAGCGCGCGGCCGCGCGACCTCGCCGGCCTGCGCGATACGCTCGCGCAGCTGCCGCAGCTGCAGGGCCGCGTGTCGGCCCTGGGCAGCGCGGGTACGGACGTCGCACCTCAGGCCTCCGCCACCGGCATGCGCCTCGCGGCGCTCGCGCGCGCACTCGAACCGCAGACCGATCTCGCCACGCTCTTGGCGCGCGCGGTCAAGCCCGAACCTGCGGCGCTAGTGCGCGAAGGCGGCGTGATCGCCGACGGCTACGATGAGCAGCTCGATGAGCTGCGCGCGATCGACACCAACTGCGGAGAGTTTCTGATCGAGCTCGAGGCGCGCGAGCGCGCGCGCAGCGGCATCGCCAATCTCAAGGTCGAGTACAACCGCGTGCACGGCTTTTACATCGAGGTCTCGCGCACGCAGTCGGACAAGGTGCCGGACGACTACCGCCGGCGCCAGACACTCAAGAACGCCGAGCGCTACATCACGCCCGAGCTCAAGACATTTGAAGACAAAGCGTTGTCCGCGCAGGAGCGCGCGCTCGCCCGCGAGAAGCTGCTCTACGAAGAGCTGCTCGAACTGCTGCAACCTTCGATCGCTGCGCTGATGAACATCGCGCGCGCACTCGCACAGCTCGACCTGCTCGCCACCTTCGCCGAGCGCGCACAGGCGCTCGATTTCCGCATGCCCGGGCTGAGCGACGAGCCGATGATCACGATTGCCGGCGGCCGCCACCCGGTGGTCGAGGCGCAGATCGACGCCTTCATCGCCAATGATACGCAGCTCGCAGCGACGCGCCGCATGCTGCTCGTCACCGGCCCCAACATGGGCGGAAAATCGACTTACATGCGCCAGGTCGCCCTGATCGCGCTGCTCGCTCACTGCGGCTCGTTCGTGCCTGCGCGCAGCGCCACTATCGGCGCGCTCGACCAGATCTTCACGCGCATCGGCGCCGCCGACGATCTGGCCGGCGGCCGCTCGACGTTCATGGTCGAGATGACCGAAGCTGCCTACATCCTGCATCACGCAACGCCGGCGAGCCTGGTGCTGATGGACGAGATCGGCCGCGGCACGTCTACCTTCGACGGACTGGCGCTGGCGTGGGCGATCGCGCGCCACCTGCTCGCAACCAACCGCAGCCTTGCGCTGTTTGCCACGCATTACTTCGAATTGACGCGCTTGGTGCACGAGTTCAGCGAGATCGCCAACGTCCACCTAGACGCCGTCGAGCACGGGGACCACATCGTATTTCTGCACAGTCTCGAAGAGGGCCCCGCCAGCCAGAGCTACGGGCTCGAGGTCGCGCAGCTTGCGGGCGTGCCGCAGGGCGTGATCCGCGCCGCGCGCACGCATCTGCGCGAACTCGAGCAGCAGAGCGTGAACCAGGCGCGGCAGCCCGACCTGTTTACGGTAGCGGCTGCCCCCCCTGCGCCCGCAATCGACGCCGCGCTGCTCGCGAAACTGAACGCGATTGACCCCGATGCGCTCACGCCCAGGCAGGCGCTGGAAACGCTTTATGCGATCCGGAAATGGCTCGCCGATTGAGGATCACGCGCGGCCTGTGTGCCAGGCGCCCGCGGCGGCGTTAGCACTCAGTATCAGTGATGATGGCCGTGCGCGCCGTGCACGTGGCCATGCTGCAATTCCTCTTTCGTCGCGGGGCGCACCTGCTCGATGGTGCAGCGAAACAGCAGCGCGATGCCGGCGAGCGGATGGTTGCCGTCGACCACGACCTGGCCGTCGGCGATGTTGGTGACGGTGTAGATCAGCGCATCCTTCGATGCGGAGGCCACGCCCTCGAAACGCATCCCCACTTCGATATTGGCCGGGAATTTGTCCTGCGGCTCCATGACGACCAGGGTCGCGTCGTATTCGCCAAATGCATCCGCCGGCTGCAGCGTGACATCGCAGGCTTCACCTGCCTGCTTGCCGGAGAGCGCGGCCTCGACCAGTGGAAAGATGCCGCCGTAGCCGCCGTGCAGATAGTCGATGGGTTCCTCGGTTTCCTCGATGAGCTTGCCCTGCGCGTCGTACAGCTTGTAACGCAGCGACACTACTGAATTCTTGCCTATTTGCATTTTCCCATCCCGCGCAGAAATTTAAGCACTTCGGTTGCATGGCCGCGTGCGCTCACGCCGTAGAGCGCGTGCTTCACGATGCCGTTTTTGTCTATGATGAAGGTCGAGCGCTGGATCTCAGTCTTCTTCCCGCCTTCATGTTCTTTCTCGTGCAGCACGCCGTAGGCGCTGCAGGCCTCGCCGTCCACGTCGGCGAGCAGTTGCACCGCCAAACCGTGTTTGTCGCGGAAGGAACCGTGGCTCAGGCAGTCGTCCATGCTCACGCCGATCACCACCGCGCCCAGGCGCGCGAACTCCTCCTGCATCTCGCTGAAGTCTATGGCCTCGATGGTGCAGCCTGGACTGTCATCCCTGCGATAAAAGTAGAGCACGACATGCTTCTGGTTGCGGAAATCATCGAGGTTCACGATTTCCAGGTCCGCATCGGGCAATTCGAAACCCGGGGCGGCCTGCCCCACCCGCAACATCTGCAATTCCTGATCAACAGGCATACGCGCGCATCCGCCTGTCACACGCCATGCCCAGACCACGCGGCGCTGGATGGACAGCCCACCCCTGCGCGACGCCGTCATGCAACGATGCATTGCGCGCAATGTGCCCCACGTACGACTCCATCATCGGTCTCGTTCCCGCCACGCTTCGGATGGATTCATTGTAACAAACTAAAGGCGGCGCGCATGATTGCGGCCAGCGTGCGCGCACGCACGCACAAAGATTCAGTCAGCGCCCAAGTGCCAGACCGCAGTTGGCGCAGCCGCGCCTGTAAGCGACGCCCCCATCTGCACCGCGTATTAATGGAAAGCCCCACCGATATAAGCAGCCCGCCCGCGCAAGCGCCCCCCCGGGGATCCCCGCAGGCTCACGCACCCGCCTAGCCGCAGGAAATTCCCGCGCGTGCCCCCTATCAAAAGGCCCCATATCACAGGGGGCATTACCCCGGTCCACACCGGGTTGTTGGGGCCGTCCTGTCAGGGCGCTAGACCGCGCTGGAAATAAAATCTGAAATAGCATACAATTTTGCCCGTGGCCGGCCGGCTAATTGGGCCGCCCGGAGTGATGCTCTGAATCAACCTCTGATAAAGGATAAGAAATGAAACGTACACTTATGATTGCCGCTCTTCTGCTGGTTGGCTTGGCCGCATGCAGCGAAAAACCCGCTCCGGCCCCGGCTGCCCCCGCTCCCGTCGTCGTAGTTCCGCCCGCAGCTCCGGCTGATGCCGCACCCGCAGCTCCGGCTGCAGCGCCTGCCGATGCCGCCGCTCCGGCTGCAGCTCCGGCGCCTGCCGACGCAATGAAGAAGTAATCTACTTCGCTTCTGTAAAAAAGCCGGCCTCAGGGCCGGCTTTTTTATTTCCTTTTTCTGCTCACGATCAGCCGACCTGGCGCCAGCCAAATCCTTCCTGCTGGGTCGCCACCGTAATCCATTCCTGCGCGCATTTGAGCGCGCCCGCCAGAGCGCCGCTCGCGAGTGCAGGCGTATTGTTCTGCTTGCTGAGGTGCGCCGCAATCACATGCTGCAGGCGGCTGCAATCGATAGACTCCAGCAGATGCGCGGCAGAAGCATTGTCCAGATGCCCGAACTTGCCGGCAATGCGTTTTTTCAGGGTCTCCGGGTAACTGCTGTTCCACAACATGTCCAGGTCGTGGTTGCACTCGAGCACCAGTGCATCGAGCCCGCTCAATACCTTCTGCATATGCGCCGTCAGCGACCCGGCATCGGTCAACAGGCCCACCCTGGCAGCGCCATCGCTGTACACGAACTGCGCCGGCTCGCGCGCGTCGTGCGGCACCGTATAGGGTTCGATTGCGATGTCCCCGATGGAAAATTGCTGATGGCAGTCGAAGACCTGCACGCCGGGAACCTTGGCAAAGCGCTCGCCCGCCGCCCGCAGCGTGCCGCGCGTCAGCCACACCGGTATGCTGTACTTGCGCGCAAAACGCGCCGCGCCGCCGATGTGATCGTCATGCTCGTGCGTGATGAGCAGTGCGCTGATCGCCGCAGGTTCCAGACCATGGCGCGCCAGGCGCGCCACCGTGTCGCCGAGCGCGAAGCCGCAGTCGGTGAGCACCGAGGTTGCACCCGCCTGCACGATGAGCCCGTTGCCGTCGCTGCCGCTGCCCAACGACGCGAAGCGCATCATGATCGTCTACGCCGTACAGCGCCGCAGCAGGCTGCGCAGCAGCGCAGCGCTTCACCCCGCACCTTGCAGGCTCTCTACTTCAACTGCTCGTAGAGCAGGCCCAGAATGCGGTTCGCGGTTTCGGAGTTGTCTTCGGCGCCGTCTTTGGAAAGCACGCTGACCTCGCTCGTGCTTGCGGCGTCCTTCACCTGGATGCGGTACTGATCGCTGCTTACAGCTTTGGTGTCCTTGCTGAACGGGTTGATGCGGGCCAAGAACCCTTTAGCCTGCGCGGCCTTGCCGGCATCCGGATCCAGGTAGCGCACGAAGTACAGGCCTTTGGAACGATCGCGGTCTTCGACGGTGAAGCCGACGCGATCGAGCGCGAGGCCGACGCGGCGCCAGGCGCGGTCGAACTCATCGTTCACCGACAGGCGGCCCGCCCCCGTGGCGCCCTTGACGAGCTTTGCACGTTCCTGCTCCGCAGCGGCCGCCACCTTCGCCTGCGCCACCTCCTGCTTGATGCCGAACTGAACCATCAACTTCGTCAGCATCTCGGCTTCGAATTCAGGATTCGAAGGCTGAGATTTCCACACCGCCTGATCGCTGCTGGTTGCAACCTTGGTCTCTTCCATGCCCTGGTGGCTGATGTAGATTTCAGTGGTGCCGGGCTCTGTACCGGCCTCGAGCCGGGTGCGGAACTTCGCGCGCTGCGCGAGCGCGGTCGGAGCCCCCACGGTGCCGATCGAGGTGCGCGCCAGCGCCCGCGCCAGAAAGCCGCGCAGCGGGTTGTCGTCCGGGATCTTTTCGCGGCTGTCTATCCAGTCCGTCTCCATGACGCCGGTCGAGGGATTCTCGCTTGCGATCGCAAAGCCGCTTCCCGACCAGAAATCGCGCGTGACATTCCACACCGCCTTGGGGTCTGCCTTGACCACCAGCCAGCGCTGTGCACCCGCACGCTCGATGCGCGCATCGCGCGACTGCGGGAGCAATGTCGCTGCCGCTTCACCTGCCACGACGCGCTCTTTGCTATAGGCGGAAAACGTCGTGTCGCCCTTGCCATCTTGCACGCTATAGCTGCTGTCGGTGGACGGACGCGCCAGGCCGGGCGGGATTTCCAGCGGCGGCAGCCGGCGCGCGCTCTTGTAGTCGACCTTGTCGGACTCCAGACCGGGGATATAGGAGCAGCCGCCGCACAGCAGGGCGGTAATCCCGATTGCGACCATATACTTGTTTCGTGCTTGCATGATAAGTCCCTCGTTAGACGCTGATGCCGGCTTCGCGCAGCGCGGCGCGCACGCGGGCTTGATGGTCTTCTGCGAGCGGCGTGAGCGGAAGCCGGATGCCAGACTTGATCAATTTCATTTGAGATACTGCCCATTTGACCGGGATCGGATTCGCCTCGACAAACAGTCCGCGGTGCAGACCGAATAACCGGTTGTTGATTTCCCGCGCACGCGCAAGGTCGCCCGCGAGCGCGGCGACGCACATTTCGTGCATCAGGCGCGGCGCAACGTTGGCGGTGACGGAAATCACGCCGCACGCGCCCAGCAGCATGAGCGCCAGCCCCGTCGCATCGTCTCCGCTGTAGAGCGCAAACTCACGCGGCAGTTGTCGCAGCAGGTCGGCTCCGCGCTCGAGATTGGCGGTGGCGTCTTTGAGACCCACGATATTGGGAATCTGTGCCAGCCGCAGCATGGTGTCGTTCTGCAGATCGGCGACAGTGCGTCCGGGCACGTTGTAGACGATCATCGGCACGTCGACCGCTTCTGCGATCGCGCGGAAATGCCTATACAGACCTTCCTGGCCCGGCTTGTTGTAGTAAGGCACCACCGAAAGGCTCATCTGCGCGCCCGCCTGCTTGGCATAAGCCGCAAGCTCGATCGCCTCGCGCGTCGAATTGGCGCCGGTGCCGGCGACGATAGGAACGCGGCCATTCGCATGCTTGACCGCGGTGGCGATCAAGAGGTGATGCTCGTCGAAATCGACGGTCGGAGACTCACCGGTGGTGCCGACCACCACGATGCCGTCGCTGCCCTGCTCGATGTGCCAGTCGATGAGATGGCGAAACGCGTCGAGGTCCAGACTGCCATCATCGTGCATGGGGGTGACGATCGCCACCAAACTGCCCGTCAATATCGCCATTAATCGTGTCGTCCTGCGCCTGGTCCGGATTGGCATTTTACCGCACTAACTGCGGCGGCGCGATCAGCGCGCCGGGGGCCGGCCGCCGGAAAGACCGCCATGCACGGCGCCGTTTTCGCCCTTATACCCGCTGTAAGAACCGCAAGCGCAAGAAAAGTTGCACCTGACGGGCTAGCCGTGGCCCGTCTAGCCGTGCGCCTCCGCGTGGGCATGCTCGCGCATCGCGCACAGGCGCTGCACGCAGGCGGGACGCGGCTCTTCCACGTACAGATCTTCGTAGGCGATCACCCGCAGCCGGCCGCGCGCAAAATCGAGCAACTCTGCCCGTCGCAGCAGGAAATCCGGATTTTGCGGACGGCCGTAGCGTTCGTTGCCGACTGCAAAGGTCTCGTAGATCAGGATGCCACCCGGCGCGAGCGCGGCCGCGAGATGCGCGAACAGCGGACGATGCAGGTAGTTCACGACCACGATCCCCGCGAACGCGCCATCGTGATAAGGCCACGCATCGCGCTCGAGATCGGCGAATTGCACGCTCACCCGCGGCAGCTGCGCGAGTCCGTGCATGGCAGAGTCATCGCGGTCCACCGCAAGCACCTCGAGGCCGAGTCCCGCCAGATAACGCGCATGGCGGCCGCTGCCGCAGGCCAGGTCGAGCACGCGCCCCGCGGCGGGGATAAGCGGCGCATGGCGGCGCACCCAGGCAGATGCCTCCAGAGTAGCGCTATGCCCGACCCGCTCCAACTTCAGCAGGTGCTACGCCACGCGAAAATTTTTGAACTGCCAAGGGTCGGACGCATCCACGTCCTCGGGAAACAACAGGCCGCGATCTTTGAGCGGCGTCCAGTCGCTGTAGACGCCCACCACCTTGCCCAGGTATGGGTTGGCAAGCTCGAGCACGCGCTCGAAATCCATGTCGTCGGGATCGCAGATGCCGCGCTGCGGGTTTTCCATCGCCCAGATCACCGCGGCCATCACGCCAGAGGCGACCTGCAGGCTGGTGGCGTTGTTGAATGGAGCGAGTTTGCGCGCCTCGTGCACCGAAAGCTGCGAGCCGTACCAATAGGCGCCGCGCTCGTGCCCCATCAGGAGCGCTCCCAGCTCGTCGATGCCGTCGAATATCTCGTCCATCAGAATGCGCTTTTGCTGCGGCAGCTCCCAGTTCTTGCCGGCGTATTCGTGCAGCGACAGCATGGTGTCATCGCATGGGTGGTAAGCATAGTGGCAGGTCGGACGATACGCGACCTGCTTGTCCTTGTGCACCGTGTAGTAATCGGAAATCGAAATCGCCTCGCCGTGCGTGATCAGGTAGCCGTGATAATGGCCTTCCTGCGGCGTCCACGAGCGCACGCGCACCGACGCCCCGGGCCGCGTGAGATAGATTGCCGCCTTGCAGCCGTAGTCGTGCTCCATGCCGTCGGGCGGAAAATGCTTCTCGTGCTGTCCCCAGCCAAGTTCGCACGGCTGCGTGCCTTCGCCCACGAATCCGTCGACCGACCAGGTATTGACGAACTCGAAGCGCTGTTTGCCAGGGCGCGCCACCTGGCTGTCGCGCTCTGAGCAATGGATGACCTTGACTCCCAGGTCCATCGCCAGCTGCGCCCACTGGGCCCGGCTCTTGGGAATGGATGCAACGCCCTTGATATCGCGCGCCAGATTGACCATCGCCCGCTTGACCCAGTGCGAGATCAGCCCCGGATTGGCGCCATGCGTCATGATCACGGTCGGCCCGCTCTTGGGCTTCGGGTACTTGGCGCTGAACTCGAGCACCTCTTCGCGCAAGCCGTAATTGGAGCGGCGCGACGCCGAGACGCTGGTATCGGTATAGCCGCCCAGCCAGGGCTCGATGCAGGTGTCCAGATACAACACGCCCTTCTCGTAGCAGTATTCGATGAGCGCGACACTCGACACGTTCACCGAAAGATTGAGCAGGAAATCTCCCTTATGGACCAAGGTATCGAGCACCGCGCGGTAGTTATCGCGGGTGAGCGGCTTAATCGTGAAGTCGATGCCGAAGTGGCGTGCTTCGGCGGCACCGCGCTCGTCGGCAGTGATGATGCGTATGCGGTCGCGCGGCATATCGATGTGCCTGAGCAGCAGCGGAAGCGTGCCCTGACCGACGGAGCCACATCCTACGCAAACCAGCTTTCCACCGAATGTAACGTGCTTCTTTTCGCTCAATTATTCCACCCACGACTCCGCATTTTTTGCGTGCCGAGTTTATCATTTTATGAACGCTAAGTCGTCCCCCAGCCTTGTCCAATATGGTTTGAGCCTGAAGGTGTGGCCGTGTTTCCAACATGGTATGAGCCTGAAGGGCTGAATTTGGGTCGATCATCCGAGGATGGTGA
>CAIVHG010000018.1 GCA_903905655.1 uncultured beta proteobacterium
CTGACCGTGATTTCCGTGGCCACGGCAAGCATCCCTTCGGACCCCATGACCAGCGCCAGCAGATCGTAGCCCGGCGCGTCCAGCGCTTCGTTGCCGAATTCGATCACCTCGCCCCCGGCGGTGCAGGCGCGCACGCGCAACACGTTGTGCACCGTGAGGCCGTATTTGAGGCAATGCACCCCGCCTGAATTTTCCGCCACGTTGCCGCCGATGGTGCAGGCGATCTGCGACGACGGATCTGGCGCGTAATACAAGCCATAAGGCGCGGCCGCCTCGGAGATGGCCAGATTGCGCACCCCAGGCTGGACGCGCGCGGTGCGCGCGACCGGGTCGAGCGCGAGGATGCGCTTCATCTTGGCGAGCGACAGCAGCACGCCTTTGCCGTGCGGCAGAGCCCCGCCGGAAAGACCGGTGCCCGCGCCGCGCGCCACCACCGGCAACTTGAGCTCACTGCAGGCGCGCAGGATGCGGCAGACCTCGTCCTCGTTTTCTGGCAATGCCACCACCATCGGCATTTCGCGGTAAGCGGACAATCCGTCGCATTCGTACGGCCTCGTGTCTTCCTGCTCGTACAACACGGACCCGGCAGGCAAGATACGCTGAAGCACTTTTACGGCGTGCGCCTGGCGCACCGGGTCGAGCAGGCGAAAAGCGTCATTCATAGAGCGTGAAATGGCGATCGGCGGTTGATATGGACATGAGCGCGTCGCAGAGCGGATGACAAAGCCATGTTAGGGACGGGACACGGGTGTGTCAATCAAATGCAGGAGTAAGATTTCATGTCGCGAAATAGCGGCGAGCGCTTCCCGCTCATTTGCTAAGATGGTTAATTCAAACTGTTTTCTACCGCAGTGACCAACACCGACCACACTCTGCTCAAGCGCGTATTCCCGTTTCTTGGCTGGCCCAAGCCATCCGGAAAGACTCTGCGCGACGATGTGCTCGCAGGAATCACCGTCGCGCTGGTCGTCATTCCTCAATCCCTGGCCTACGCGCAACTCGCCGGGGTCCCGGCTTATTACGGATTGTATGCGTCGCTGCTGCCATCGATCGTCGGTGCGCTGTTCGGCTCGTCGGCCCAGTTGTCGACCGGCCCGGTGGCGCTGACCTCGTTGCTTACGGCGGCAAGCATTGCGCCGCTTGCGCTTCCGGGCAGCGATGCGTTCATCGCCCACGCAGTGCTTCTCGCGCTGTTGTCGGGACTGTTCCAGCTCGGCTTCGGCCTGTTGCGCATGGGCATCGCGATCAATCTGCTGTCGCAACCAGTATTGATGGGATTCATCAACGCCGCCGCCATCATCATCGCGCTATCCCAGCTGCCGCCGCTGGTCGGAATGTCGGCCAAGCAGACCGAGCATTTTTTGCTCGACACCTGGCAGGTGATCGTCAATCTCGATCTGATGCATGCCGCGTCGCTCGCATTCGGCGCGAGCGCGATCGCCATGCTGCTCGGCTTCCGGCGCTTCGCGCCCAGGTTGCCGGGCGTCCTTATTACTGTGGCACTGCTGACGGGAATAAGCTACGCAATCGGATTCGCCGGTCTCGGCGGCCGGGTGGTCGGCGCTGTTCCACAGGGTCTTCCGCAATTCAGCGCCCCGGCGATCGAGTGGGAAACGATCAAGCAATTGCTGCCGGCCGCGTTCGTGATTGCATTGATCAGTTTCATGGAGGTCATGTCGAGTTGCAAGGTCATCGCGATCCAGACCAAACGCCCCTGGGATGAAAACCAGGAATTGATCGGTCAAGGGCTGGCCAAGATCGCCGCGGCATTCAACCACGCCATGCCGGTGAGCGGATCTTTCTCCCGCTCCGCGCTGAATCTCCAGGCCAATGCCCACAGCGGCATTGCCAACCTGGCCAGCGCATTAGTAGTATTGCTGGCCCTGCTGTTCTTCACGCCCGTGCTCTATCACCTGCCCAAACCCGTTTTGGCGGCGGTGATCATGCTCGCGGTGTTCAATCTCATCAACTTTCACAGCTTTTCCCGGGCATGGCGCGCCAGCCGTGACGACGGCATTGCAGCCATCATCACCTTTGCCACGACTTTGTTGTTTGCGCCCAATATCCAGGACGGGATCCTGGCCGGGATCATCGCCTCGCTCGGCCTGTTTCTTTACCGCGGAATGCGCCCGCGTGTAGCCATCGTGAGCCTGCACCAAGACGGCACGCTGCGCGATGCGGCACGCTTCGACTTGCCACCGGTACACGAAGAGATCGGCATAGTGCGCCTCGATGCATCGCTGAATTTCGTCACTGCCGCAGCACTTGAGGACGCCGTCCTCAAGATAGAACGCGACAAACCAAACCTGAAGTTCATTCTGCTGGCGGCCGGCAGCATCAACGACCTGGACGCGACTGGAGCGGAATTGTTGCTCAAGCTTTCGCAGCGGCTGCGCCAGAATGGCATCACACTGGCATTGAGCGCTGCAAAAAAGCAGGTGCAGGACGTGATCGGACGAACCGGATTGGAGCAGGCGATTGGGACGAGAAATATCTACGCAACCGACAGGCTCGCGCTCGACGGTCTGCTCGCGCGCCTAGCCGGCTAGGCGCAGGCCGGGCTCGCACCGCACGCGCCGAACGCTTTACAACCAAAACCATCGAGACCAGCAGCCACGAAGCTCATCAGCAATATCGCCCGCTCGGCTTGCACACGTAGCTACAGCCTTCCGTCTGCGCGCGTCATCGCGCACATCGCCGCGCTGATGCTCGTCGCCTGCGCCATGACGGGCTGCGATCGCAGCGCACCGAAGCTATCCAGACTGCCCACCGACGCCGTCGTGCTCGCCTTCGGCGACAGCCTCACCTTCGGGACAGGCGCCCTACCGGAGGCGAGCTACCCGGCGGTGCTGGAGAAGCTCGTCGGGCGCAAGGTGTGGAGCGCAGGCGTTCCGGGAGAGTTGAGTGCAGCCGGTCTGGCGCGCCTACCCTCCGCGCTGGAATACTACCAGCCCAAGCTGCTCATACTATGCCACGGCGGCAATGATTTGCTGCGCAAGTCCGGCGAAGACCAGGCGGCGGAAAATCTGCGCGCCATGATCCGGCTGGCCAAACAAAGTGGTGCCGACGTGATGTTGATCGGAGTGCCCAAACCAGGATTGTTCCCGTCGCCGCCGGATTTCTACGCCAATATCGCCAAGGAATTCGGCCTGCCCTACGAGGATGTCGCTCTGAAAACCATCGTGCGCGACAACGAGCTGAAATCCGATCTGGTGCACCCCAATGCGAAGGGCTATGCCAAACTGGCGCAGGCAATAGCCGCGTTGCTGAAAAAAAGCGGGGCGGTGTGAGTGTGAGCTTCAGAGTTAATTTCAAAATGAAGGGATATCCCCAAAGGGTACTTCCTTCGGGGCGCTTCCCCTCATACTCCTCTATATCGGAGGCCATTACGTAATTCTGAAACGGCTTCTTGGACAAGAATATTGCAACGGTGCGAAAATTGCGCCTCGATTCAACCAGGAGTAGAGCATGTTCGATCTGACAGGCAAGGTCGCCCTCATCACCGGCTCGACCAAGGGCATAGGCAAGTCCATCGCCGAAGAAATGGCGAAAGCGGGCGCCAAGGTCGTAATTTCAAGCCGCAAGGCCGAGTCCTGCGAGAAAGTGACGCAGGAACTCGTCGGCAATGGCTACGACGCGATCTCGCTGCCATGCAACATCGCGCACAAAGAGCAATTGCAGCAATTGGTCGATGCCACCCTGAAGCGCTGGGGACGAATCGACATCCTGGTGTGCAACGCCGCCTCCAATCCGGCGTATGGCCCCACGGCAAAGGCGGGCGACGATGCCTTCGACAAGATCATGGCGAGCAACATCAAGAGCAACTGGTGGCTTTGCAACATGGTGATTCCGCAGATGGCCGAGCGCAAAGACGGCGTGGTGATCATCGTCTCCAGCATCGCCGCGATCAAGGGCAACACCGTGATCGGGCTGTACGGCGTGTCCAAGGCCGCCGACACCGCACTGGTGCGAAACTATGCCTGCGAGTGGGGGCCATCCAACATTCGCGTCAATGCGATCCTGCCCGGCCTGGTGAAGACAGACTTTGCCCGTGCACTGTGGGAGAACGACGAATTGCGCAAGGCGCGCGAGGCGCAGACGCCGCTCAGGCGTCTGGGCGAGCCCGATGAAATCGGCGGCATCGCCGTGTTCCTGGCATCCAGGGCGGGCAATTACATTACCGGCCAGTGCATAGTCGCCGACGGCGGCGTTACCATCACTTGAGCGCGAGATCCCGCTTTAACGCCCAAGGGTAGGGCATGCGCGTTTCGGCGCACCTTGATTCACCCGCACCCGCTCCCGGCGCCGCAGCCTATTTCGGTGGATTTTGCGCGAGTTTCATCACGACTTCACGCAGCCATTGCTGCGCCGGCTCGCGCTGGTTGCGTTCGTGCCAAAACTCCCCCACGGTGAAGCCCGGTAGATCGAGCGGTGGTTCGAGAATGCGCAGCTTTCTTGCGTAGCCGCGGGCCAACCGTTCGGGCAAGGCGCTGATCATGTCAGATCGCGCCACGATCTCCGGCACCAGCAAAAAGTGCGGTACCGCCAGTCGCGCCCGGCGCTTGCGCCCGAGCGCGGCCAGCGCTGCGTCGATCCTTGCGCTGAATCCGCTGCCGCTCACTGAGGCAAGGATGTGTTCAAGATTGCAGAACGTATCCAAGGTCAGATGCGCCCCCACCCCAGGATGGTTGCGCCGCACAACCGAGACGATGCGTTCGGTGTAGAGCGGCCGCGCATGCAATCCGGCCGGAGCATTCTGCAAACCGGTGATGCAAAGATCGACCTCGCCGCTTGCCATCTGCCTCTCCACCGTTTGCAGATCGAGCGGCCGGACTGCGAGGCGCACTCCGGGAGCGTTGCGTTCGACGTAATCCACCAGAGCGGGCAGCAACGCGTATTCGACATAATCCGAAGCCGACAGCGTAAAGGTGTGCAGCGCAGCGGAGGGGTCGAAGGCCGCGCGCGGCTGGACCAGAGCGCCGATCTCGTCCAGCACCCGCTTTACCGGACCGAACAATTCCAGCGCGCGCGGCGTCGGCAGCATTTCACGCGCGCTGCGCAGCAGCAGCGGATCGCCGAATAACTCACGCAGCCGCGCCAGCAGGGCACTGGTCGCGGGTTGCGACAAGTGCAGGCGGACCGCGGCGCGCGACACACTGCGTTCGGACAGCAACGCATCCAGCGC
>CAIVHG010000019.1 GCA_903905655.1 uncultured beta proteobacterium
AACGAGAAGCCGGAAAAGACATGACCGATTGCCGGAATGGGGACGGAGAAGCCGAAGTTCGCGAATGACTCGCCGACTTTCGCGAGGCTCATGCCGCCGACATTGAATCCGAGCGCGGTGGCGCCCCACGCGATCAGCGCCCCCAGTGCGATCACCGCCAGCCCGGCCGGCACACCCTTGAAATAGCGCACCCCGCCAAACCAGCTGGTGAGGATGACCGCGAAGCACACGATGCCGATCACCGGCGTCATGAACATCTCCATCGCCGGGCGCATCGAGATAAAGGAGATCGACACGCCAGCGAGCGCGCCCAGCAGTGCCGCGCGCGGAGTGATCTTTCTGACGATGGGCCCGATGAAGCCGCCCGCCATCAGCACGAAGCTCTGCACGAACACCCAGGTGAGCCCGGCTTCCCAGCCTTTGACGGGGTCCCCGGTCTGCAGCGCAATCGGCAGCATGATCACGAACACCACGATGAACATGTGCGGCACGCTGACGCCCGAAGGCAATGCGCAGACATCGGTGCGTCCGGTCCGCTTCGCGAGCCGGTAGGCGAGCCAGGCGTAATACAGCGTGGTCAGGAACAGCATCAGTCCGGTCGCCGGCAGGATGCGTCCGAAGCGCAGGCTTCTTCTCAGTCATGTCTAGCCCTCCTCGCGGTTCAAATCCAGTCCATTAGCCGGCAGTGCAATTCCCCGCGCAATGAAGCAGGTAACGTACCATCAGAGGCGTGCCGTTATAGTGCGCGCCTCCACCGCCATCTTGAGGATCGAAAACCACAGATATCAGAGAGCATACGCATGCTGCGAGCGCAATCCGCCCTGCACTCGCCCTCCGGACTGCAGGCCTGGGTGCGCACTGCCTCAGTGCGCCGGCGCCATCCCGCGCACCACCGCCATGCGCACATGGCCCCACGGCCTCCCCCGCGTGCAGCGCTGCGCGCTGGCGCGTATGCCCACGCCCGCCGATGACGCCCGCGTAGGCGTCTTGGCACGTTTCCTGCGAACAGCAAGCCCATGGACGCGTGCGCGAAAATTCGCAGTACCCACATGCACCTCACAGCGTTAAACTAAGGTTCCCTAATGTTGGAAGCCGACGGAACCCATTCCGGCGGCACGAGAAAGCATATGGAACTGCAGACTTTAGACGAAGAAGCAATCAATATCCTGGCGCGGGCGCTGGGAATTGAACTCGACCCTGAGCACCTGAAAGGCGTAATGCAGAACTTCAAAACGATCGCGGCATTCGCCGCCATGGTCTGCGAATTTCCTCTGGACGAGGACATCGAGAGCGCATTGGTGTACCGGCTATGCTCGCCTGCGCCGGAGTAAACGACATTGTCTCAGCGGTGCGCGACGGCAGCGCCAGCGCCGTCGACATCGCGCGCGACACGCTCGAAAGCATCAGGTCGCAGGACTCGTTCCTCAGATGTTTCACCGACGTCACCGCGGAGCGCGCGCTGCAGGAGGCGGCGGCAGTGGACATCATGCGCGCCGCGGGCCGTCCTCTGGGTCCGCTTGCCGGCGTTCCCTACGCGGTCAAGAACCTGTTCGACGTCGCGGGTCTGTCCACGCTCGCCGGCGCCAAGATCAATGCCGAGCGCAGTCCGGCGCTGCGCGACGCCATGCTCGTCTCACGGCTCAAGGCGGCGGGCGCGATACTGGTCGGCACCCTCAACATGGATGCCTATGCGTATGGCTTCACCACCGAAAACACGCACTATGGCACCACGCGCAATCCTCACGACACCGCGCGCCTCGCCGGCGGATCTTCCGGCGGATCGGCGGCGGCGGTCGCAGCGGGCATGGTGCCGCTGGCGCTGGGCTCCGACACCAACGGTTCGATCCGGGTGCCGGCTTCGCTGTGCGGAGTGTTCGGACTGAAGCCCACATTCGGACGCCTGCCGCGAACCGGCACCCTGCCGTTCGTAGCGAGCCTCGATCACCTCGGCCCGTTCGCGCGATCCGCTGAAGACCTGGCGCTGTGCTATGACGCGGTCCAGGGATTTAGCGACAGCGACCCCGGATGCGTGAGGCGGCCGGTCGAATACTGCGCAGGCCGGCTGGATGCGGGCGTCGCAGACCTGCGCATCAAAATCGCTGCAGACTATTTCGAAGCGAATGCCGGCAGCGATGCCCTGGAAGCCATCGAGCTCGCGGCGCGCGCACTCAACGTGAAGCAAAGGGTGGTGATCCCCGAGGCGGCACGCGCGCGCGCCGCGGCCTATATCGTGACCGCGTCCGAGGGAGCGAATTGCCATCTGCCCGATCTCAAGCGCCGCGCACATGATTTCGAGCCGCTGTCGCGTGACCGCCTGCTGGCGGGCGCTCTGGTGCCGGCCGCCTGGTACATCCAGGCGCAGCGCTTCCGGCGCTGGTACACCGAGCACCTGACCGCGTTGTTTCAGGACACCGACATCATCCTTGCGCCCTCGACCCCGGTCAGCGCTCCGCTCATCGGAGAGGACTCGGTGCTGATCGGTGGCAAGCGCGTGCCGACCCGCCCCAACCTGGGATTGCTCACGCAGCCTATTTCGTTTGCCGGACTGCCGGTCGCGGCGGTGCCCATCTACCGCCCGGACCGTATGCCGGTCGGGGTGCAGGTGATCGCGGCGCCCTGGCGCGAGGACCTCTGCCTGCGGGTAGCCGCCGAACTGGAACGGTTGGGTGTCGCGCGCGCCCCGATCGCAAATCTCTGACGCATCCATGATGCGACGCCCTCAATTACGTCAACCTGCCCGAAATCCACGCTCAGCTCGCGCAGGAATTCGAACGCTACGAAAGCGCGCTCGTGAGTAACGATGTGGCGGCGCTGGATCAATTCTTCTGGCGCGACGAGCGCGCAGTGCGCTACGGCGACGGCGAAAACCTCTACGGGCATGCAGATATCCTGAAGTTTCGCGTGCAACGTTCAGCCGCCGGGCTTGCGCGCACGCTGCTGAAGTCCGGGGTAGTGACCTATGGCAAAGATTTCGGCACCACGCACTGCGAATTTCAGCGCGGCGGCCAGATTGGCCGCCAAACCCAGACCTGGATGCGCACCTCCGGCGGCTGGCGCATCGTTGCGGCACACATCAGCATACTGTGAAACGCCCCATAAAATCCCTCGGAATGCGCGAAACCCAGTGCAAGATCGGCTGCAGAAGACGTAGGGCGGGTCACACCCGCCATCTCTATCGTTAGCACCGCAATGGCGGGTGGCACCCGCCCTACAATGCCGCCGCTAAACCGACAGACATGCCCGCACGTCGTCGTGCATCCATGTCGCGTCCTGCTCCGCGCTTGATGATCTCTCCACGCGACATCACCAGGTAGTGATCGGCGAGCGACTTCGCGAAATCGTAGTACCGCTCCACCAGCAGGATCGCCATCTCGCCGCTCTTGGTAAGCGTGGAGATCACGTTGCCGATGTCATTGATGATCGACGGCTGTATTCCTTCGGTCGGATCGTCGAGGATCAGCATCTTAGGGCCCGAAACCAGTGCGCGTGCGATGGAGAGCTGCTGCTGTCCGCCCGACAAATCGCCGCCGCGCCGCCGCAGCATCTCCTTCAGCACCGGAAACATCTCGAAGACATGGCGGGGCAGGCCCGCGCCGCGGGCGCGCGCATAAGGCGGCAGCGCAGTCACGTCCCTGCCGTCGAAGGTCAGCACGCCCGAGCGCAAAGGCAACAGCCCCATCAGGCACTTGAGCAGCGTCGTCTTGCCCACGCCGTTGCGGCCGAGCACCGTGGTGCAGGCGCCCTTGGGGATATCGAAGTTCAGGTCGCGCAGGATGTGGCTGCCGCCGTAATACTGGTTGAGTCCGTATACGGTCAGCATCGATCAACGCCCCAGATAGACTTCGATCACGCGCGGGTCGTTCTGCACCGCGTCCATCGTGCCCTCGGCGAGCACGCTGCCTTCGTGCAGCACCGTGACCTTGCGCGCGATGCGCGCCACGAAATCCATGTCGTGCTCGACCACGATCAACGAGTGCTTGCCGGCGAGCGTGTTGCAGAGCTCCGCGGTGCGCTCGGTTTCCTCGTCGATCATGCCGGCCACCGGCTCGTCGAGCAGCAAGAGCTTCGGCGCCTGCATCAGCAGCATGCGAATTTCCAGCCACTGCTTCTGTCCGTACGAGAGCAGGCCGGCGATGGGCTCGCGCGGATCGTGGAATTCATCGAGCATGAAGGCCTGATCGACGCGTAACCGCCAGTTGATCGCCGCGCAGGACCGGCGTAGGCTATGATGCGTGGTCAGCAAGCAAAACAATAAGTCTGAGCCGCGCCTCGCGATATCAGGCACTAAACATCGATTTGTCTTTCAAAGGAGGCGGCATTCATGATATTTCGTACGCTCGTCACGCATGTGCTCGTGGTCTTTGGTATGGTCGCATGGTCCCTGCCCGCGCAGGCGCAGGGTAAGTATCCCGAGCGGACTATCAGGCTGGTAGTGCCCACCGCGCCGGGCGGCTCGCTGGACGTCACCGGGCGGCACATCGCGGCGCAGCTCACGCCGATGCTCGGCCAGTCGATCGTCGTCGACAACGTGGCTGGCGCCGGCAACGCGCTGGGCACCGGCCAGGTCGCGAAGTCCAAGCCCGACGGCTACACGCTGCTGCTGGGTGCCTCCTCGGGCGTGATCATCAGCCCGGTGATCATGGCGACACCAACTTACGACGGCGTCAAAGAGCTCACCGCGATCTCGCTGCTCGGCCTGCAGTACCTGGTGGTGTGCGCTGCGCCCGGATTCCCGGCAAAGGATGCCAGGGAACTCGTAGCACTCCTCAAAGCGAACCCTGGCAAGTATTCATACGCCACGCCCGGCATCGGCTCGGTCAATCACCTGGGCGGCGAGTTGTTCAAGGCGATGACCGGTGTAAACATGGTGCACATCCCGTACAAGGGTGCCGCACCTGCTCTGAACGACGTGATCGGCGGCAATGTCCAGCTCTCGACGATGACGACGGCATCGGTCGTAGCCATGGTCCGCGCCAACAAGATCAAGGTAATTTCCAGCCTCAGCGACGAGCGGCTGTCCGATTTCCCGGAAGTGCCGACCGCCATCGAATCGGGCTTTCCCGGCCTGACCATGAGCACTTTCAGCGGATTGTTCGCCCCGGCCGCGACCCCGCGCGCCATCGTCAATCAGATTCATGCTGCGACTGCGAAGGCGCTGGCGAATCCCGCCTTCCAGAAGGAGATGGCGACGCTCGGCAACATCCTGCCGCCAAACCGCACTCCTGAAGAAACTCAGCGCTTCATCGCGGATTTTGCGACGCGCATCACGCCCGTTATCAAGAACGCGGGCATCAAGGAAGAGTAAACACAGTAACGGTGCCGCCCGCCAGGGCCGCACCGGATTCTGTAGGGCGGGTCACACCCGCCGTCGTGCGGTGCCGATGAGAACAGGCATCTCATTCTCTTGATGTCTGAATGGCGGGTGTCACCCGCCCTACAAACCAATCGTTATCAGCGATCACTTAACGATTAATTTCCGAACGCCGCAATCCCGGTCTGCGCGCGTCCCAGGATCAGCGCGTGCACGTCGTGCGTGCCTTCGTAGGTATTGACCGTCTCCAGGTTCATCACGTGGCGGATGACGTGGAATTCGTCGGAGATGCCGTTGCCGCCGTGCATGTCGCGTGCAGTGCGCGCGATGGAGAGCGCCTTGCCGCAGTTGTTGCGCTTGAGCAGAGACATCATCTCCGGCGTGGCACGACCCTCGTCCATCAGACGCCCCACCCGCAGCACGCTCTGTAGCCCCAGCGTGATCTCGGTCTGCATGTCGGCGAGCTTCAGCTGCACGAGCTGATTGGCTGCCAGCGGCCGCCCGAACTGCTTGCGCTCCAGCGTATAGTTACGCGCCGCATGCCAGCAGAATTCCGCGGCGCCGAGCACGCCCCAGGCGATGCCGTAGCGCGCCTTGTTGAGGCAACTGAACGGCCCCTTGAGGCCCGACACCCCGGGCAGCACGTTCTCCTGCGGCACGAACACCTGGTCCATCACGATCTCGCCAGTGGCCGAGGTGCGCAGGCTGAACTTGCCCTCGATGCGGTTCGCCGTCAGCCCCTTCATGCCGCGCTCGAGGATGTGGCCGCGAATCACGCCTGTGTCGTCCTTGGCCCAGATCAGGAATACGTCGGCGATCGGCGCATTGGTGATCCACATCTTCGCGCCCTGCAGCACCACGCCGCCATCGACCTTGCGCGCGCGCGTTACCATGCTCGCGGGGTCTGATCCATGATCGGGCTCGGTCAGGCCGAAGCAGCCGATCCACTCGCCGGTCGCGAGCCTGGGCAGATACTTCGCCTTCTGCGCGTCGCTGCCGAAGGTGTAGATCGGATACATGACGAGGCTGGACTGCACGCTCATCGCCGAGCGGTAGCCGGAGTCCACGCGCTCGACTTCGCGCGAGGTCAATCCATAGCATACGTGGTTCGCACCCGCGCAACCGTAACCGTCGATGGTGGAACCGAGAAATCCCATCTCCCCCATCTCGTTCATGATCTCGCGGTCGAACTTCTCCTGCCGGTTCGCCTGCAGCACGCGCGGCATCAGCTTTTCCTGGCAATAGGCGCGCGCCGCTGCCTGCACCAGGCGCTCGTCGTCGGAGAGTTGCTCGTCGAACAGCAGCGGGTCTTCCCACTTGAACTGCGCCTTGCTCGTGGTGTTTGCAGCGCTCATCAGTCTATGCTCGTCATAGGGATGCCTGAAGTATATCAATATTCATTGCCACTTGCGGCCAGTCGCGGCTATGAAGTCATCGGGACTCATGCTCCCTGCCTCGGCTTTGCGCAGACGAAGGTTGAGGTCTAGAATTGAGACGGTCGATGACGCAGGGCACCATGTAGAGGAGCACGGCCATCATGCAAAACGTTGCAAGCACAGCGCTCAAAGGGGACGCGAAGCCAGCGCCGGCCGGCATCGATCGCGCCGAACTCGAACACGCTACGCCGCACGCAGTGCGCATGTCAATCCGCAGCGGCCGCTGGCGCGGCAACACCAAGCGGCTGGCGCTAGGGCACTATCAGGCCAACGTGATCATCGTGCAGGAGCGCTACGCTTTCGACTTCATGCGCTTTTGCATGCGCAATCCGAAGCCCTTTCCGCTGATGGACGTCACCGATGCGGGCGACCCGGTGCCGCGCCGCTTAGCGCCCGATGCGGATCTGAGGACGGATGTCGGCGACTACAGCGTGTTTCGCGACGGCAAGCTCATCGAGTGCGTGCCGGACCTCACCAAACACTGGCGCTCCGATCACGTGGCGTTTCTGACCGGCTGCGGCATGTCGCTCGGCCGCGTGATGGAGGAAGCGCGGATTTCGATTCCCGAGGACGTGTCGCCCAAATACATCACCGGCGTGCAGTGCACGCCGGCGGCCTTTTTCCACGGGCCGCTAGTGATGACCATGCGCGCGGTCCCCAACGATCTGGTGCTGCGGATCACGGAACTCACGTCGCGCTATGCGCTGTGCCACGGCGGGCCTACGCACCTGGGCGACCCCGCTGCGATCGGCATCAAGGACCTGAACCAGCCGAACTGGGGCAAACCATTGCAGGTGCCCGCGGGATACACGGCGATGTTCAATGCCTGCGGCCTCACCTCGCATGCAGTGGCGATGGCCTGCGGTCTTCCGGAGATGATCATGCAGACCGTAGGCCGCATGCTGATCACCGACATACCGGTCACGGAATCGTACTCGACCAATTTCTGAAAATTCTGCGGCGCTGCGCCTGCTCCGGCCCGGAGCGGATTCACGCATGCATCGCGTCCGGCCCACTGCACAATGGTGATGCAGTATGATGTCTGCATTACAGTGCGGGGCACAGGCGCGGCGAGAATTATCCAGAGGAGGATTTATGGCAACGAGACGTCATCTGCTGCAGCTGCTCACACTGTCCATGGCGGTATCCGGCGCAGGCATCCTGCATGCCCAGAACTATCCTCAGAGAACCATACGCATCGTCACCAATCAGCCTGGAGCCGGCTTCGATTACGCCGCGCGCGTCATCGCGCAGGGCATCGCCGGGCCGCTTGGCCAGCAGGTGATCGTCGACAATCGCCCCGGCAACATCATTCCCGCGGAAATCGTCGCCAAGGCTCCGCCTGACGGCTACACCATCCTGTTCAATGGGCCAGCGCTTTGGATCGGCGCGCTCGTGCAGAAGATGCCCTACGACCCGGTCGCGGATTACGTACCGATCACTGCGGTGACGAGCGCGCCTGCCGTCCTGGTAGTGCACCCCTCGGTGCCGGCGAAGACGGTCCGGGAACTGATCGCGCTCGCGAAAGCCAAGCCGGGGCAACTCAATTATGCATCGACCGCCATCGGCTCGACGTCTCATCTGGGCGCTGAATTGTTCAAGTACATGGCGCACGTCGACATCGTGCATATCCCGTACAAGAGCGCGGTGGCAATCACCGACCTCATCGCCGGGCAGGTGCAGATGATGATCACCCCCCCGACCGGCGTCGTGCAGCACATCAAGTCCGGGAAGCTGAGAGCCCTGGCGGTGACCAGCGCCGAACCCTCTGCGCTGGTTCCGGGCCTGCCGACGGTGGCCTCCGCTGGCCTGCCCGGCTACGAGGCGGTATCGGTGCTGGGCCTGTTTGGACCCGCCAAGATGCCGGACGCGATCGTGCGCAAACTGAACCAGGAAATCGTGCGCTTTCTCAACACCGAGGAAGCCAAAAAGAAGTTTCTCGACGTGGGAGCGGAGACCTTCGGCAGTTCCCCGGAGCAGTTCGGCGCCATCATCAAGCGCGACATGGAACGGCTGGGCAAGATGATCAAGGAAGTCGGCATCCGCGTCGACTGACGGACGTTTATCGACGGAAGAATTTAGGCAGGGCGGATCACACCCGCCCTGCCCCGCTGCAGCACGGGATGCACTAGATCGCCTCGCGGTGCACCTGCATGCGCTCCACCAATTCCTTCCACAGCTTGTCGGTCTCCTTGCTCATCATCAGCCCTGTCGCTGGCTCGTCCACATACCATGCGCCACGCTTGATCTCCGATTCCAGTTCGCCCGGCTGCCAAATCACCGCTCCCCTCACGAAGCGTGCGTGCTCGGATTCATGCTCGATGATCTGGTCCACAGTATCGCCGTTCAATGCGACAAACAGGTCGGGGGCCAGCTGGATCGAGCCCGCGCCCGGGCTCAGCCTGCTCTGCACCAGCGCAAACACTGCGTCGACCTGCGCGGGGCCACCCAGGTAGATCGGTGCAGTCACCTTCTGCGATGGGCCGTCCTCAGGGAAGGCTTCGGCAAGTGTGGTGATCGTCGGTTTGTTGATGATGAAACCGAGGAACTGCCCATTTCCCAGCGGGCTCGCGACCAGCACGGTGCCCCCGTAAACGGGATCGTACAGCTCTGGCGTGGCCACCAGCATGAGCGCAAGCGGCTCGTCGGCCTGGCCTGCCGCGTGGACTGGCGCTATGCCGGCATTCAGCATTGCAAGTGCGACGAGCAACTTGATTGCGTGACGGATCAATCGGCGATTCATGATGCGACTCCTTATTGTAAGCGCGTGCAGTGCTCCAGCACTCCCAGGGCCCTGCGAACCCTGACACCTTGTGCTACGCAACAACCATGCCTTCCACCATCAAGCTGAGTCTCAAAGAGAATTGCGCCTGAACGCCGATAATTGCGCATCGGAACGGTGCGCACCGGGTCGGTGAGGATTTAATTCGGTGCACCAGCGAACGCGGCGCATGCGTTAGGTCACTATGGGCCCGGGATATGTGGGATATCGTACAGACCGTATACGGCGGCGGCACATAGCATTCAGGATCATTCAGGAGCAAGAAAGCGGATACGCCGCAGCCCAGCAACCGCAGCGGATTCCCGACTTGAATGGTTTTATCCACGAACGAACTAAAGGATTTCAACATGAAAACGATACGACACCATTTTTTCTACCTGATGCTCGCAGCAGCCGCCACGCTCTCGTTTGGCGCTTTCAGCAACCTCGCAAATGCAGCGTCGGCAGAGGACCTGAACAGGGATTCCAGTCAAGCCTTGCAGAGTTTGTACAAGGGCAACCCCTTGGCCGAGTCAATTTCCAAAAAAGCAAAAGCCATCCTTGTATTCCCCAAAATCATCAAAGCCGGCCTGGTATTTGGGGGCGCTTATGGCGAGGGCGTGCTGATGGAGGGCTCAAAGACCGACTACTATAATTCCGTGGCCGCATCGTGGGGCTGGCAGGCAGGCGCCGAGTCCTACGGATACGTAGTATTTCTGATGAGCGATAAAGCAGTGAAATATATCCACGAATCGCATGGCTGGGAGATCGGCGTAGGCCCGACGGTGGTAGCGGTCAATGAGGGCGTCGCGAAAAATCTGACCACGTCGACGTTGAAGGGCGATGCTTACGCTTTCATCTTCAACCAACAGGGCCTGATGGCGAGCCTGAGCATCGAAGGCACGAAGATTTCCCGCATCAAGAGGAAATAGACCGAAACGAGCAGTAATGCGGATGCGGCGTCCAGGTCAAAGCTGACCTTTATGCCGCATCTGCAAGTCCCCTGCTCTCACGTGAAAATCTTGCGCGATGGCCGGTGTGGCCCGCCCCACCCTACTAACGAATGATCGGTGTATTACGCCCAGAGTATTGATCGCTCATCTTCATCGCTGCCTCGCTCACCGCGGCAGTCGCATGATCCGCGCAATAGCGGTCGACAAAAGTCGCCACGGTCGCGCTTGAGACTTCACCGACCTGCTTAGATTGGTTTGCATAGTTATGACCGCTCAAAAAGCCGCGCACCCACTGGACGTAGGGCTCGCGTAATTCAGGATCGTGCTTCGTCTTCCACGCCGCACAGGACATTTCGTCCATCCCCAGCAATATAAGCGACGCAGCAGATGTGTACGAGGCCGGCATGAGCGCGCCGGCAAGCAACAGGCAGACGAAAAGTTTTGATTGGTGCATGAGTACCTCCGAACCACATCGTAACCCGCTTGAGGTTGGAGTGCAGGTATTTTTGCTATTCGTCTGGGTTTGAAGTCGCCGGCAACCGCTCAGATGCTGCGGCGCCCGAGCAGATCACCAAAGACCATTTACGGTCAGAAACCTGCGGCCAGCTCGGCAGCCCTGGCCGCAGCAACAGCAGCTTCCCACTCTGCGCGAGTGCATGTCTCGGCAGCATACGCGTCGATCAGGGCGATCACCATCGCGAACGTTTCGGCGTCCAGGGAGGTGACCTCTGCGCGTCGAAACTCTCCCTCCTGGTACGTCAGTGCGCCCAGGATGCGGGTGAGCAGGCGGGATTGCGCAAAAGCCGGGTTCTGTTCGATCTTCTGCAGTGCCGCGGCCAGCGGATTCTCAATGGGCAGCTGTAGCCGAAACCGCAGGACGTGTCGAATCTCTTCCTGAAACTGCAACACGGACAGAAGTTCGGTGGACCCAATCGCAGTGCGCACTCCGGCGCTCATGCGGGGTCAGGGTCCATAGCAGGGATTCCCGCGGCCCGCACCCAAATGACGATATTCATAGATATCCTTGCCTGGCAACAAAATGCACATCCACGTTAGCCGTGGTCGCCCTGGAATCTACGCTCGGCAATCCGCGAGGTCTGTACGATGTCGCACATAGCGATTGCGCTTTCCCTTTCGCGCACTTGAATGTAGGACGGGTTACACCCGCCAATGCGCATTATTCACTAGAGGAAAAGATATGGCGGGTGGTAGCCGCCCTACATCCGCTGAACGGCGCGATTACCCGACGCGCCTCTTCTTCTCGATGTTCGGCAGGAGGGCCGTCAGCAGGCCCATCAGCGGGATGAAGGAACACAGGTGGAACACGTAGTCGATGTCCTTGACGTCGGCGACCTTGCCGAGCACCGCCGCGCCCAGGCCGCCGATGCCGAAGGCGAGCCCGAAAAACAGGCCGGCCACCAGGCCCACGCGGCCGGGCACGATGTCCTGGGCAAAGACCAGCATGGCCGGAAACGCCGATGCCATGACCAGGCCGATGATCACAGTGAGGATACCGGTCACGTACAGGTCTGCGTACGGCAGCATCAGAGTGAATGGCGCTGCACCCAGGATGGAAAACCAGATCACGTTCTTGCGGCCGATGCGGTCGCTCACCAATCCGCCGAGCAGCGTTCCAACCGCGACGGAAAACAGAAACCCGAACAGGTAGATCTGGGCCGCGGGCACGCTGAGCGAAAATTTATCGATGAGGTAAAACGTCAGATAACTGCTCAGGCTGCTGAAGTAGAAACTCTTGGACAGCACCAGCGAGATGATGATGGTGATCGAGAATATAGCCTTGCCCCTGGAGAGATTCAGGCGGTGCGGCGCCGCGACCGCAGGTTTGCGCGCAGCGGCAATCCGATGCGCCCGGTACCAGTTGCCGACGCTCCACAGGATGCCGATAGCGAGCAGCGCGAACGCGGAAAAGGCGGCGACGCTGGGCCGTCCCAACGGGATGATGACCCACGCCGCAGCCAACGGCCCCATGGCTTGTCCCGCGTTGCCGCCCACCTGAAAAATAGATTGCGCGAGGCCGTGCCTTCCGCCCGAGGCCAGGCGCGCAATGCGCGATGATTCGGGGTGGAATACCGATGAGCCGGTTCCGACCAGCCCGGCGGCGAGCAGAACGAACGCGTAACTGGGCGCCACCGCCAGTACCAGCAGCCCCACCAGCGTGAATCCCATGCCGATGGAAAGCGCATAGCTCTTGGGGTGACGGTCGGTGTAGAAGCCCACCAGCGGCTGCAGCAGCGATGCAGTGATCTGAAAGGTCAGCGTGATGATGCCGATCTGCGCGTAGCTGAGGCTGAAATCCCCCTTTAGCATCGGATAGAGCGCCAGGATCAACGACTGCATCATGTCGTTGAGGAAATGCGAGAAGCTGAGCGCGCCCAGCACGCGAAAGCGCGTGCCTTCGCCATCGTTGGTGGCCGCGCCAGTTCCGGCCTCAGGCTTGGGAGCGGTGCTTTGTGCGCTGGTATTCATAAATCCTTATCTTCAACCCGGGAATGCCCGCAATAGCAGGCGAGCAGGCGTGCCCGGCGAGGAGTATTCCCTAGGATAGACGACGATTATAACCGGCAAAGATGCGGGACAGTATTCCAGGACAAGCGCCGCGCGGCCCGCACCTGCCATCTCAATCTCCAGCGCGTGATAAAATCGCCGTCGCCCCGGCTTTAGCGCATCTGCATAACGGCGGGTGTGAGCGCGCAATGCGCGCTGCCCTTCAATTTACGCTTATAAACATTTCCTGGTGAGTTTCCATGGCCACTCCTCCCGCCCGTCGCCGCATCAATTTCTCCGACGTCGCTATCGGTCAGC
>CAIVHG010000020.1 GCA_903905655.1 uncultured beta proteobacterium
CGGTCGCCGATTACCGCGCGCAGAAGCGCGGCGGCCGCGGCAAAGTTGCGACCACGACCAAGGACGACGATTTCGTCGAAAACATCTTCATCGCCAACACGCACAACTATATCCTGTGCTTTTCCAATCGCGGCCGCGTCTACTGGCTCAAGGTGTATGCGGTGCCGCAGGGCGGACGCAATAGCCGCGGCAAGCCGATCATCAACCTGGTGCCGTTGCTCGAGCACGAGAAGATCACCGCCGTGCTGCCGGTGCAGTCCTTCGACGACAATCACTTCGTATTCATGGCGACCGCCAACGGCACGGTCAAGAAGACGGCGTTGTCGTCTTTCTCGCGCCCGCGCCCGAGCGGGATCATCGCGGTCAATCTCGACGACGGCGATTATCTGATCGGCGTCGCGGTGACCGACGGCAAGCAGGACGTGATGCTGTTTTCCGACGCCGGCAAGGCGGTGCGCTTTGCCGAGAACGAAGTGCGGGCGATGGGCCGCACCGCAGGCGGCGTGCGCGGCATGCGGCTGCCCGCGGGCAGCCATGTGATTTCGCTGCTGACTGCGGACAACGAGCAGGTATCGGTGCTGACGGCGACCGAAAACGGCTATGGCAAGCGCACGCCGATCGGCGATTACACGCGGCACGGGCGGGGTTCGCAGGGCATGATCGCGATTCAGGCTTCGGACCGCAACGGCAAGCTCGTGGCGGCGCAGATCGTCGGCGACGACGACGAGATCATGCTGATCACGACTGGCGGGGTGCTGATCCGTACTCGCATCTCCGAAATACGTGACATGGGCCGCGCCACGCAGGGCGTGCGGCTCATCAATCTGGGTGAGGGCGAGAAGCTCGCGGGGCTGGGGAAGGTACTCGAAACCGAAGAGGAAGGCGGCGTATAGGATGCGCTGCGCGGGTTGAGGCACGTGCTTCGTCCGCGATTTTTCAAATGGCGAACACATTAATTTGCGGGAGGTTTTAGAAATGAAGAGAGTGCATAATTTTGCCGCGGGTCCGGCCATATTGCCGCAGGCGGTGCTCGAGCAGGCAGCGAGTGAAATGCTCGACTGGCATGGCAGCGGGATGTCGGTGATGGAGATGAGCCATCGCGGCAAGCATTTCGTCGGAATCGCCGAGGCTGCGGAGGCCGATCTGCGCGAACTGATGGCGATTCCCGCGGGCTACAAGGTGCTGTTCCTGCAGGGCGGGGCGACGCTGCAGTTCGCGGCGATCCCGATGAACCTGCTGCGCGGAAAGACCTCCGCGGATTACGTGCACACCGGCGAGTGGGCGAAAAAAGCGATCAGCGAAGCCAAGCGCTACTGCAAGGTCAACATCGCCGCCTCGGCCGAAGACAAGAAATTCACCTATGCGCCCGCCCAGAGCGCGTGGAAACTCGACCCGAATGCTGCCTACGTGCACTACACGTCCAACGAGACCATCGGCGGCGTGGAGTTCCATTGGGTGCCGGACACGGGCAATGTGCCGTTGGTGGCCGACATGTCCTCGCACATCCTGTCGCGTCCGCTGGACGTGAGCCGCTACGGCGCGATCTACGCCGGCGCGCAAAAGAACATCGGGCCGGCCGGGCTCACCATCGTCATCGTGCGCGAAGACCTGATCGGCAACGCGTTGCCAGTCACGCCCTCGATCCTCGATTACAAGGTGCAGGCCGACAACGGCTGGATGCCGAATACGCCGGCCACTTACTCGGTGTATATCGCGGGGCTGGTATTCCAGTGGATCAAGAAGCAGGGCGGCCTGGCGGCGATGGAAAAAAAGAACACCGCCAAGGCGCAGGTGCTCTACGATTTCCTCGACCAGACGGAGTTTTACTACTCGCCGGTCGCCAAGTCGGACCGCTCGCTCATGAACATTCCGTTCCGGCTGCGCAACGAAGAACTCGACGCGGAATTCCTGAAGCAGGCGCAGGCGCGTGACCTGCTGGAGTTGAAGGGCCACCGTTCGGTGGGCGGCATGCGCGCGTCGATCTATAACGCGATGCCGATCGAAGGCGTGCAGGCGCTGGTCGCTTTCATGCGCGAATTTCAATCCAAGAACGGCTGATCATCATGGCGAAATTTCGTATTCTTACGCTCAACAGCATCGCGCAGATCGGATTGCAGCGGCTGCCCGCGGAGCGTTACGAGGTGGGTGCAAAGGTTGATGATGCGGACGCGATCATGGTGCGCTCGCAGGACATGCACACCATGGACATCGCGCCGCGCGTGCAGGCAATCGCCCGTGCCGGCGCCGGCACCAACAACATTCCGATCAAGAAGATGAGCGAGCGCGGCATGCCCGTGTTCAACGCGCCCGGCGCTAACGCCAACGCCGTGAAGGAACTGGTGATCGCGGGCATGCTGATGGCTGCGCGCAACCTGGAGCCGGCAATGAAGTTCGTTTCCGCGCTCAAGGGCGACGACAAGGAAATCAACCAGGCGGTCGAGGACGGCAAGAAGGCGTTTGCCGGCTGCGAACTGCCCCAGCAGACGCTCGGCGTCATCGGCCTCGGCAAGGTGGGCAGCCTTACCGCCGACGCCGCGATCAAGCTCGGCATGAACGTGCTCGGCTACGACCCGCATATCACGGTGGATGCCGCGTGGAGCCTGCCGTCGCAGGTCAGGAAAGCGAACAGCGTCGAAGAAGTGCTGCGCGTGGCCGACTTCATCACGCTGCACGTGCCGCTCATGGACAGCACGAAGAACCTGATCAATGCCGAGCGCCTGAAGCTGGTGCGCAGCGAAGCGATCCTGCTCAACTTCTCGCGCGAAGGCGTGGTCGACAACCGTGCCGTGCTGGAGGCGCTGTCCGAGAAGCGGCTGGGCTATTACGTTTGCGATTTTCCGGCGCACGACCTGATCGGAGCATCCAAGGTGATCTCGCTGCCGCATCTGGGCGCCTCGACGCGTGAAGCCGAAGACAACTGCGCGATCATGGTGGCCGACCAGTTGCGGGATTTCCTGGAGCACGGCAATATCCAGAATTCGGTCAACTTTCCGGATGTCGTTATGCAGCGTGGCTCTCCGTACCGCGTGGCGATCGCCAATACCAACGTGCCCAACATGCTGGGACAGATATCGACCGCCATGGCCGAAGCCGGACTCAATATCCTGGACATGCTCAACAAGTCCAAAGGCGACATGGCGTACACGCTGGTGGACGTCGATAGCGTGGTGAAACCGGCCGTGATCGAGCGGCTGGGCCAAATCAAGGGCGTGCTCGCGGTGCGCTACCTGCCGCACGCAGCGGCATGAGCGCGCGCGGCCTCGGCAAGCGCGGGACCGCCCCGCGCTGACCCGATCCGTCATCTTTGTGCAGACCGAGCCGTGAGCGAAGAACTCGACAAAATACGCGCCCAGATCGACGCGATAGACGATCGCGTGCTCGATCTGCTCAATGAGCGCGCCCAGCTCGCGCAGCAGATCGGGCATCTAAAGAACGGTATTGCGTACCGGCCGGCGCGCGAAGCGCAGGTGCTGCGCCGGCTCGAACGCCGCAACCGCGGGCCGCTTTCGGCCGCCGCGATTGCGGGCGTCTATACCGAGGTGATGTCGGCTTGCCGTGCGCTCGAGGACGGCATCAAGGTTGCATATCTCGGTCCCGCCGGCACTTACAGCGAAGAGGCGGCGCGCAAGCAGTTTGGTTCCCAGGCGACACTCATCCCCTGCGCGTCGATCGACGAGGTGTTCCGCGAGGTCGAGGCGGGGCAGGCGGGCTACGGCGTGGTACCGATCGAGAATTCGACCGAAGGCAGCATCGGCCGCACGCACGATCTGCTGCTCGCCACTCCGCTCAAGCTGTGCGGTGAGATCCTGCTGCCGATTCACCATTGCCTGATGAGCATGAGCGGCAACCAGCAACGCATCAAGTCCATCGTTTCGCATGGCCAGAGCCTCGCGCAGTGTCACGAGTGGCTGAACCACAACAGTGCAGGCGTCAAACGCCTGCCTGTGGTGAGCAATGCCGAGGCCGCGCGCATCGCCTCCGAGGATGCAGGCACGGCGGCGATCGCCGGCAGCGCCGCAGCGAGCCTCTACGGGCTCAAGATCATCGCGAGCAACATCGAGGACGAGCCGCAAAATACCACGCGCTTCCTGGTGATTGCGCCGCACGACGCCGACCGCTCGGGCAAGGACAAAACGTCGCTTATCCTGTCCACGCGCAATGTCCCCGGTGCAATCCATGAACTGCTGACACCGCTCGCGCAGCACGGCGTGAGCATGTCGCGGCTGGAGTCGCGTCCATCGCGCGCCGAACGCTGGCAGTATGTGTTCTTTGTCGACCTCGAAGGCCATCAGCACGACAGCAACGTGGCTCAGGCGCTTGACGAGCTCGCAGCCAAAGCTGCGTTCATGAAGAACCTCGGCTCCTATCCAGTGGGCGCAGCCTAGTAACGCCGCGTCAGAACAAATTTCGCCGCCCGCGGCGGCCCGCACACGCTCATGCCCAACACTACTGCCAACCGCATTACCGACATCTGCGATCTTGCGCCGGGGTATATCCGCGCCATCGCTCCTTACCAGCCGGGCAAGCCGATCTCCGAGCTGGCGCGAGAGTTCAACCTCGATCCCGCGCGCATCATCAAACTCGCGTCGAACGAAAACCCGCTGGGCGCGAGCCCGCTCGGGATGCGCGCCGTCGGCGAAGCATTGGCCGATATTGCGCGCTACCCCGACGGCAACGGCTTCGAACTGAAGCGCGCGCTGGCCGAGCGCTACGGCGTGGACATGCCGCAGATCGTGCTCGGCAACGGCTCCAACGATGTGCTCGAGCTCGCGGCGCGCGCATTCCTCGGCGCCGGGCTGGAGGCGGTCTATTCGCAGCACGCGTTCGCAGTCTATCCGCTCGCCACACAGGCTACCGGTGCGACGGGCATCGAAGTCCCGGCACGCAATTTCGGGCATGACCTGGACGCGATGGCGCGCGCCGTCACTCCGCGCACTCGCGTCGTGTTCGTCGCCAACCCCAACAATCCCACCGGCACGCTGGCCGATGCGGGGGCGCTGCATGAGTGGCTGGGCAGGCTGCCCGCGCATGTGGCCGTGGTGCTCGACGAGGCGTACAACGAATATCTGCAGCCGCAGCTCGTTGCGGACAGCGTGGGTTGGCTCAAGGAATTTCCCAACCTCATCATCACGCGCACCTTCTCAAAGATCTATGGGCTCGCCGGGCTGCGCGTGGGCTATGCGTTTGCGTCGCCCGCCGTCACGGATCTCATGAACCGCGTGCGTCAGCCTTTCAACGTCAACAGTCTGGCGCTCGCCGCTGCTACGGCGGCATTGACGGATGCTGAATTCGTGCGCCGCAGCCATGAGCTGAACGCGGCCGGCATGTTGCAACTCACGCAAGGCTTTGCCAGGCTGCGCTTGGACTACATCCCTTCCTATGGCAATTTCGTGAGCGTCCGGGTCGGGGCCGCGAACGCGGTCTATCAGCGCCTGCTCGAGCAGGGCGTGATCGTGCGCCCTGTCGCGGGCTACGGCATGCCCGAGCATCTGCGTGTGACCATTGGACTGGCGTCGGAGAACGAGCGTTTTCTCGAGGCGCTCGCGCGCGCGCTCGCGGCATGAAGCAGGCGCGCACCCGCCGCCCGCCGCTCATCGGCAGGCTCGTGGTTTTCGGCGTCGGCCTGATCGGCGGTTCCTTTGCGGCCGCGCTCAAGAAACACCAAGCGGTCGGACACGTCGTCGGCGTCGGCCGCAGCCGGGCGAATCTCCTGGCAGCCAAGCGCCTGGGCATCATCGACGAAATCACCAGCGATCCGGCGCGCGCCGTGCGGGATGCCGACCTGGTGCTGATCGCGGTGCCGCTCGGCCAGACGCGCGCGGTGATGACGAAGATCGCGCCCCATCTCGGCCCGCACACGATTGTCACCGACGCCGGCAGCACCAAGCGCGATGTCATCGAGCACGCGCGGCGCAGCCTGGGCGATGCGTTTTCCAGATTCGTGCCGGCGCATCCGATTGCCGGCACCGAGAAGAGCGGGGCGCGCGCTGCCGACGCGGAGCTTTTTGCGGATCATCTGCTGGTGGTGACGCCGGAGCGCGCAACCGATCCACGTGCGGTCAAGCGCGTGCTCGCGGCCTGGAAGCTCGCCGGCATGCGCACGGTGAGCATGGACGCCGACGAACACGATCGCGTGCTCGCGCTCACCAGTCACCTGCCGCACGTCGTAGCGTACGCGCTGGCGGGTCAGATCGCGGGCTATGCAGACGCCAAGCGCCTGTTCCAGTACACCGGCGGCGGCTTTCGCGACACGACGCGCATCGCGAGCAGCTCTACCGAGATGTGGCGCGATATCTGCATCGCGAACCGCGGCGCGTTGCTCAAAGCGGTCGACGACTATACGGCGGGCCTCGCGCGCATGCGCAAGGCCATCGCGGTGGGCAACGGGCGCACGCTGGAAAAGTTTTTCAACCAGGCGCGCGCTGCGCGTGCGAAGTGGCTGCCAAAGCGCTAGCGATGACCGCAACGCCATCACCGTGCGCCTGCAGCCGCGAACAAGTAGTCATTGTGGATTGCGGCGGAGATAAATAAGAATGACATCTAATTACCGCGTCGAAGCGGGCGGCGCGTTGCGCGGGCGCATCCGCGTGCCGGGGGACAAATCGATCTCCCACCGCAGCATCATGCTGGGGGCACTCGCCGAGGGCGTCACGCGCGTCAGCGGTTTTCTCGAGGGCGAGGACGCGCTGGCGACGATGAACGTGTTTCGCGCGCTCGGCGTGCGCATCGACGGGCCACAAAATGGCAACGTGACGGTGCACGGCGTCGGCATGAAAGGCCTCAGGCGCCCGGCCGGCGTGCTCGATTGCGGCAACTCCGGCACCTCGATGCGGCTCTTGTGCGGACTGCTCGCGGGCCAGAACTTCGACTGCGAACTGACCGGCGACGCGAGCCTGCGCAAGCGGCCGATGAAGCGCGTCACCGATCCGCTCGCCGCCATGGGCGCGACGATGACCACCGCCGACGGCGGACGGCCGCCGATTTCGATACGCGGCAATTCCGGAATGCGCGCGATGCAGTATGCGATGCCGATCGCGAGCGCGCAGGTCAAATCATCGTTGCTGCTCGCCGGCCTGTATGCCTCAGGCAAAACCTGCGTCACCGAGCCCGCGCCCACGCGCGACCACACCGAACGCATGCTGCACGCCTTCGGCTATGCGGTGGAGCGCAGCGGCGCCACGGCATGCGTGACGGGCGGTGGCAAGCTGACGGCGACCGCGATCGAGGTGCCGGCCGACATTTCCTCGGCGGCCTTTTTCATGGTCGGCGCGAGCATTGCCCTAGGTTCGGATCTAGTGCTCGAGCACGTGGGCGTGAACGCGACGCGTACCGGCGTCATCGATATCCTGCGACTGATGGGCGCCGACATAGCGCTTGAAAACGAGCGTCTGGTCGGCGGCGAGCAGGTCGCCGACGTGCGCGTGCGCCATGCCGAACTGCACGGCATCGACATCCCGGTCGAACTGGTGCCGCTCGCCATCGACGAATTCCCGGTGTTGTTCATTGCTGCGGCCAATGCGCGCGGAACCACCATCTTGCGCGGCGCGGAAGAGCTGCGGGTCAAGGAGTCCGACCGCATCGCGGTCATGGCCCAGGGGCTGCAGGCGCTCGGTATCGCCGCCGAGCCGACTGCCGACGGCATGCGCATCGTCGGCGGCGCATACGGCGGAGGGCACATAGAGAGCGAGGGCGACCACCGGATTGCGATGGCTTTTGCGATCGCGGGTTTGCGCGCCGGCGCGCCGATCGCGATCGCGGATTGCGCCAACGTCGCGACTTCGTTTCCCGGCTTCGTTGCGCTGGCGCGCGGCGCCGGACTGAAAATTGAAGAACGCAGCTAATGTGCGCGGGAGCGGCACGCTATGACTAAGACCGCTGCGGTGCCGGTGATCGCGATCGACGGCCCTTCGGCAGCCGGCAAGGGGACCATTGCGCGGCTGGTTGCGGATAAGCTGGGATTCCATTGGCTGGACAGCGGCGCGCTCTATCGCGCGGTGGCGCTCGCCGCGCTGCGCGCGGGCGTGCAGCTCGACGACGCCGGGGCCGGGCGCGTCGCCGCGGCGTCGGAGATCAGCTTCGAGGGCGAGGAGGTGCGGCTCGGGCCGGAACTGGTGACCGAGGCGATCCGCTCCGAAGCGGTCGGCGTCGCGGCCTCGCAGATCGCGGCCCTGCCGTCTGTGCGCCAGGCGTTGCTGGCGCGCCAGCGCGCGCTGCGCGAGGCGCCCGGGTTGGTGGCCGACGGGCGGGACATGGGATCCGTGGTTTTTCCCGATGCGGTGCTCAAGATCTACCTCACAGCGAGCGCCGAGGAGCGCGCCCGCCGCCGTCATAAACAGTTGATAGAAAAAGGAATGGGTGCTAATATTCACACCCTTTTGCAGGACATCAAGGCACGCGATGCACGCGACAGTGCACGCGCGCTGGCCCCGCTTAAGAAGCAGGACGACGCGAGTTTGCTCGACACCACCAGCCTCACGATAGAGGCGGCAGTCGAGGAAGTGCTGGCGCGTTTTGCCGCAACACGGACGCCGTGAGCTGCCAGGCTCGCGGCTTTTACTAACCAACCCCGTTAAGTCACGGGCTAATATTCAGGTTCCTACAGTGCAGATCACAACAGACACAACTTCCACGATGCCAGGTGCGGGCGAATCTTTTGCAGCGATGTTCGAGGAAAGCCTCGCGCTCAAGGAAATGCGTCCCGGCGAGATCATTACCGCCGAGGTCATACGCGTAGATGCCAACCACGTGGTTGTGAACGCCGGCTTGAAATCGGAAAGCTATATTCCGGCAGACGAGTTCTATAACGATCGCGGCGAAGTCGAAGTCAAGCCGGGCGATTTCGTCCAGGTCTGCATCGATTCCCTGGAAGACGGATTCGGCGAGACGCGGCTGTCGCGCGACAAGGCCAAGCGCCTCGCGGCATGGATGGACCTCGAGCAGGCGCTCGAAAAAGCAACGCTCGTGCAGGGCCTCATCAGTGGCAAGGTAAAAGGCGGCCTCACCGTCATGGTGAACGGCATCCGCGCATTTTTGCCGGGCTCGCTGGTCGACATCCGCCCGGTGAAAGACACCGCGCCGTTCGAGAACAAGGTCATGGAATTCAAGGTGATCAAGCTCGACCGCAAGCGCAACAACGTGGTCGTGTCGCGGCGCGCCGTGCTCGAAGCTTCGCAGGGCGCCGAGCGCCAGGCGCTGCTCTCGAGCCTGCAGGAAGGCGCAGTCGTCAAAGGCATCGTCAAGAACATCACCGATTACGGCGCGTTCGTGGACCTGGGCGGCATCGACGGCCTGCTGCACATCACCGATCTCGCATGGCGCCGCGTGAAGCATCCTTCGGAAGTGCTCGCGGTGGGCGACGAGGTGCAGGCCAAGGTGCTCAAGTTCGACCAGGAAAAGAACCGCGTATCGCTGGGCATGAAGCAGTTGGGCGAAGATCCGTGGGTAGGCCTGTCGCGGCGCTATCCGCAGGGCACCCGCCTGTTCGGCAAGGTCAGCAACCTGACCGACTACGGCGCGTTCGTCGAAATCGAGCAGGGCATCGAAGGCCTGGTGCACGTTTCGGAGATGGACTGGACCAACAAGAACGTGCATCCCTCGCGCGTGGTGCAACTCGGCGATGAAGTCGAAGTCATGGTGCTGGAAATCGACGAAGACCGCCGCCGCATCTCGCTCGGCATGAAGCAGTGCATGGCGAATCCGTGGGAAGAGTTTTCGATGAACCACAAGAAGGGCGACAAGGTCGCGGGGCAGATCAAGTCCATCACCGACTTCGGCGTGTTCATCGGCCTGGCCGGCAACATCGACGGCCTGGTGCACCTGTCGGACCTGTCCTGGAGCGCGACCGGCGAAGAGGCGGTGCGCAAGTACAAGAAGGGCGATGAAGTCGAAGCGGTGGTGCTCTCGATCGACGTTGAGCGCGAGCGCATTTCGCTCGGCGTCAAGCAGCTCGACGGCGACCCTTTCACCAACTTCGTCTCGGCGCACGACAAGAACAGCATCGTCAAGGGCAGCGTCAAGACCATCGATCCCAAGGGCGCGGTGATCACGCTCGACGGGGACATCGAAGGCTATCTGCGGGCCTCGGAAGTGGCGCGCGACCGCGTCGAAGACATTCGCACCCACCTCAAGGAAGGCGACGAGGTGACGGCGATGATCATCAATATCGACCGCAAGAACCGCACGATCAATCTGTCGATCAAGGCGAAGGACATGGCGGACGAGTCTGCGACCATTCAGAAGATCTCGGCTGAAAAGCCTGCCAACGCCGGTACTACAAATCTGGGCGCGCTGCTCAAGGCCAAGTTTGATACCGCAAAAACCGATCGATAGGGTATCCACGATGACGAAGTCGGAGCTGATTGCAAAGCTTGCGGCGCGCTATCCGCAACTGGTAGCCAAAGACGCCGAACTTGCGGTGAAGATGATGCTCGATGCAATGGCCAAGAGCCTGGCGCAGGGCGATCGCATTGAGATCCGCGGGTTTGGCAGCTTCGGCCTTAACTTTCGGCCGTCGCGTACCGGGCGCAACCCTAAATCGGGCGACAAGGTGCTGGTGCCCGCGAAATACGTGCCACACTTTAAAGCTGGCAAGGAATTGCGCGAACGCGTCGATTGCAAGAAATAAGCAAGTTGCAGAATGCTTCAAGAAAGCTGCGGCATCATCGAAAGATCATGCCGCCTTTTTTTTACTTGTGGGCTCGAATAAGTCGCCACGCGGACTGTTGAGGACCATGCCATGCGCATTTTCTTTTTGCTGCTGAAGACCATCGTATTCATCATGCTGCTGGGGTTCGCGCTCAAGAACACCCAGACCGTGGTGCTGCGCTACTTCATGGGCCTGGAGTGGCAGGCGCCGCTGGTGTTCGTGCTGCTGGTGTTTTTTGCGCTGGGCATCGCCAGCGGCGTGCTGGCGACGCTGATGATCATTGTGCGTCAGCGGCGCGACATCACGCGCCTCAAGCGCGAGCTGCGCGAGCTGCGCGATCAGGCGAGCGCGACACCCGTCCAGCTCGCCGCGACCGCGGAATCGCTGTAGCGTTACTTCAGGAAAGCGCGGCGCGACATGCAAATCGACTATTGGTGGCTGCTGGTGCTGCCGGTGTTCTTCGGCCTCGGCTGGATCGCGGCGCGCATCGATATCAAGCAGTTGCTGCTCGAATCGCGCGCGCTGCCGACATCATATTTCAAGGGACTCAATTTTCTCCTCAACGAGCAGCCGGACAAAGCAATCGAGGCGTTCATCGAGGTGGTCAAGGTCGAGCCCCAGACCATAGAACTGCATTTTGCGCTGGGCTCGTTGTTCCGGCGGCGCGGCGAGGCCGAGCGCGCGATCCGCATGCACCAGAATCTGGTCGAGCGAGCCGATCTGCCGGCGCAGCAAAAGCTCGAGGCGCTCTACGAACTGGCGCAGGATTATCTCAAGGCCGGCCTGCTGGACCGCGCCGAAGAGCTGTTCACCAAGCTCAAGGGCACTACGTACGGAGAAGCTGCGCTCAAGTTCCTGCTCGAAATCTTCGAGCAGGAGAAGGACTGGCAAAAAGCAGTGGATACCGCGCAGCAGTTGGAGGGGATCACCGGCCGTTCGCACCAGAAGGAGATCGCGAACTACTACTGCGAGATGGCGAGCAAGGAAATCATGGACTCGCGTCCCGATGCGGCGCGCCCCTGCCTTGAGCGCGCGCTCGCGCATCACCGGCTGTGCGTGCGCGCCAATCTGCTGTTGGGCGATCTCGAGGCCGCGCTCGGCAGCCATGAAAAAGCCATCGATGCCTGGAAGCGCATCGAGACTCAGAACCCGTCCTATCTCGCGCTGGTCGTCGGGCGCCTGGTCGACGCCTACAAAAAGCTCGGCAAGCCTGCAGACGGGCTCAACCTATTGCGCGGGTTTCTCAGCAAATACCCATCGGTCGACGTGCTCAATGGGGTCTTCACCTGCATCCTGGAGCAGCAGGGGGCGGAGCCTGCTTATCAGCTGGTGCGCGACGAGATGCGGCGCAACCCGACGTTGCTCGGGCTGGACAAGCTGCTGGAAGCGCAGCTGATGGATGCATCGGTGCACCGGCGCCACGATCTGGAGCTCGTTAAAGAACTCGTGCACCAGCACACCCGCGCGCTCGACATGTACCGTTGCGACAATTGCGGTTTCCGCGCGCGCCAGCATTATTGGCATTGCCCTGCGTGCGGTGAGTGGGAAACCTATCCGCCGCATCGCACCGAGGAGAAGGGGGCGCCCGCGTGAACGATCCGCGCATTATCGTCGCGCTCGACTTTCCCGGCGCCGGTGAGGCCGTCGCATTCGCGCGCCGCCTGACGCCGCAGGCGTGCCGGCTCAAGGTCGGAATGGAACTTTACACCGCGGCCGGTCCGCGCCTCGTCGAGGAACTGCAGTCGCTCGGCTTCGAGATATTTCTCGATCTCAAGTTTCACGATATACCGAACACCGTTGCGCGCGCCTGCAAATCGGCCGCGGCGCTCGGCGTGTGGATGGTGAACGTGCATGCGCTCGGCGGCCGCGCCATGCTGTCCGCAGCGCGTGAAGCGCTGCCGGCGGGCACAGGCGCGCCCAAGCTGATTGCGGTCACCGTGCTCACCAGTATGGCGGACGCTGACCTCAATGAGGTGGGCATCGCCGGCAATGCGCAGTCGGGGGTCCTGAGACTCGCTGCGCTCGCCAAAGCGAGTGGACTGGATGGAGTCGTGTGCTCGCCGCTGGAAGCGGCTGCGCTCAAGGCGGCGTGCGGCAGGGATTTCCTGCTCGTCACGCCCGGCATTCGCGCATCGACCGCTGCCGGTGACGATCAAAAGCGCGTCATGACCGCGGCATCCGCGCTCGTCGCCGGCGCGCACTATCTGGTGATCGGGCGTCCGATCACCGCAGCGCGCGATCCGGTTGCGGCACTCAATGCGCTGAACCGCGAAATCACAGGGAACGGCCAAGCATGAGGATCACGATGATCGGTACCGGATACGTGGGACTGGTGTCCGGCGCGTGCTTAGCCGAGCTCGGCAACGACGTCATGTGCCTGGATGTCGATGCCGCAAAGATCGCAATGCTCAAGCGCGGCGAGATCCCGATCTACGAACCGGGACTCGATGCGCTGGTTGCGCGCAATGCGCAGGCGGGGCGGCTCACCTTCACCACCGATGCCGCGGAAAGCGTCGCCCACGGGCAGGCGCAGTTCATTGCCGTCGGCACGCCGCCGGCAGCGGATGGCTCCGCTGATCTCAGTTACGTGTTCGAGGCGGCGCGTGCAATCGGCCGCCATATGGACGACTATCGGCTGGTGGTCGACAAATCCACGGTGCCGGTCGGCACTGCCGAGCGGGTGCGCGCAGTGATCGCCGAGGAACTGGCGCGCCGCGGCAAGCACATCGAATTCGGCATGGTGTCGAACCCCGAGTTTCTCAAGGAAGGCGCGGCGATCGACGATTTCATGCGCCCGGACCGCATCGTGATCGGCGCCGGCGCCAGCGACGAGCGCGCCAAGCAGCTGATGCGCGCAATCTATGCGCCGCTGCAAAGGAACCATGAGCGCATGATCGTCATGGACATCGCGTCCGCGGAACTCACCAAGTACGCGGCCAACGCGATGCTGGCGACGCGCATCTCGTTCATGAACGAGCTCGCAAACCTGGCTGAAGCGCTGGGCGCGGACATCGAGCACGTGCGCCAGGGCATCGGCTCGGACAAGCGCATTGGCTATCATTTTCTGTACGCCGGCTGCGGCTACGGCGGCGCCTGCTTTCCCAAAGACGTGAGCGCGCTTGAGCAGACTGCACATGCGGCGGGCATGGATCTCAAAATACTTGCCGCCGTAAACCAGGTGAACGAGGCGCAGAAATCGCGCCTGCTGCAGAAAATCACCGCGCGCTTCGGCGAAGATCTGACGGGCAAGCGCTTTGCGGTATGGGGGCTGGCCTTCAAGCCCGGCACCGATGACATGCGCGAGGCGCCGAGCACGGTGATCGTGCCGGGACTGATCGAGCGCGGCGCGACGGTGACCGCGTACGACCCGGTGGCCGTGGCGCAGGCCAAACAGTTGTTCGCTGCGCTGCCGCGCATAAGCTATGCGGGTTCCCCTATGGCCGCGCTCGACGGCGCCGACTGCCTCGTCATCGTTACGGAATGGAAAGAGTTCAAGAGCCCCGACTTCGTGGAGATCAAGCGCCGTTTGCGTACGTCGGTGGTGATCGACGGGCGCAATCTCTTCGAGCCGGCGATGGTGCGCGAATACGGCCTCGAGTACTCCGGCATCGGCAGGGTCTAGGATATCAGCATGAAACAACTCCCATCGCCCAAGCAGCCCTCAGTACGCACCCTTAAGGCGGCGCTCAAGCGCGCGCGCGTGCTGGTGGTCGGCGACGTGATGCTGGACCGTTATTGGTTTGGCGAAGTGAACCGCATCTCGCCGGAGGCGCCAGTGCCGGTGGTGAAGATCAACCGCCAGGAAGAGCGTTTGGGCGGAGCCGGTAACGTCGCACGCAATGCTGCCGCCCTCGGTGCGCGCGTCACACTGCTGTCGGTGGTGGGGCGCGACGAGGCCGGACGCAGTCTCGCGGCGCTGCTGCGCAGCGCCAATGTCCGCGCGCGGCTGCATGCCGACCCCACGATATCTACGACGGTCAAGCTGCGCGTGATCGGGCGCCAGCAGCAGCTGCTGCGGGCGGATTTCGAAAGCGCGCCGCAGCGCGAAATTCTGCGCCTGAAGCTTGCTGAATATGAACGCCTGGTGGCCGACTGCGATGTAGTCGTGCTCTCCGACTACGGCAAGGGCGGGCTGACCCACATCGCGCGCATGATCAGCCTGGCGCGCCGTCACGCTAAGCAGGTGCTGGTCGATCCCAAGGGCCAGGACTTCACGCGCTATCGTGGAGCGACCCTGGTGACGCCCAATCGCGAAGAGTTTCAGAGCGTGGCCGGCAGTTGGGCCAGCGAGCGCGAGTTCACCGGGCGCGCGCAGGCGTTGCGGCGCAAGCTGCAGGCGCAGGCGCTGTTGGTCACCCGCAGCGCGGAAGGCATGACCTTGTTCAGCAGCGGCAGCCGGCTGCACATCCCCGCGCAGGCGCGTGAGGTCTACGATGTGACGGGCGCTGGCGACACCGTGATCGCGACGCTGGCGGTGATGCTGGCCAGCGGCCGGCCGCTCGAAGAAGCCGTGCGCATCGCCAATCGCGCTGCCGGCATCGTCGTCGGCAAGTTCGGCACCGCAGTCGTCGGGCCGGACGAGCTCTTCGACATCGTTTAAGGATATGACGCCATGTATGTGATCGTGACCGGCGCAGCCGGCTTCGTCGGCTCCAATCTCGCGCACGCGCTCGCTGAGCGCGGCGAATACGAAGTGCTGGCGGTCGACGATCTGTCGCAGGGCGACAAGTTCGCAAACCTCGCCGACTGCGACATTGCGGATTACATCGACAAGGATGATTTTCTGGTCGACCTTGCCGAAGGCGCATTCGACACCTCGGTGGCGGCAATCCTGCATCAGGGCGCGTGCTCGGACACCACCGAAGCCGACGGCCGCTTCATGATGCGCAACAACTACGAGTATTCGAAGCGCCTGTTGAGCTATTGCATGAACGAGGAGGTGCCGTTCATCTACGCGTCCTCGGCCGCGGTCTATGGGGCGCGGCCCGAGTTCCGCGAAGACCCGGCATGCGAGGCGCCGCTCAACGTCTACGGCTATTCGAAATACCAGTTCGACCAGTACGTGCGCCGCAACTGGACGCAGCGCATGCCGCAGGTGGTGGGCCTCAGGTATTTCAACGTCTATGGCGACCGCGAGCAGCACAAGGGCCGCATGGCCTCGGTCGCGTTTCAGCTTTTCAATCAGTACCGCGCGGGGAAGACGATCAAGCTGTTCGAAGGCAGCGGCGGTTATGGAGATGGCGAGCAGCGGCGCGATTTCATCGCAGTCGAAGATGCCGTCAAGGTCAATCTGTACTTTCTCGATCATCCGGAGCGCTCCGGCATCTGCAACGTCGGCACCGGCGCGGCTCAGAGCTTCAACGACGTCGCGGTTGCGGCGGTCAACGCCTGTCGTCGGCACGATGGCGAGCAGGCATTGAGCCTGGCCGAGCTGCAGCGCGAAGGCGTCATCCAGTACATGCCGTTTCCCGAGGACCTCAAGGGCAAGTATCAAAGCTATACTCAGGCCGACATCCGTGCGCTGCGGGCGCTGGGATACGCGGAGCCGTTCCTGACGGTGGAGCAGGGCGTAGCCGCTTATATCGATAAGCTTTATGCGCGCGCTGCGGGCTGAGCATTTTCTTAAACGCTGAACCATGTACAAGACACTGGAAGATTTCGTAGGCAATACGCCGCTGGTGAGGCTGCAGCGCCTCGGGGCCGAGGCGATCCGCAAAAACGGCAACGTGGTGCTCGCCAAGCTCGAGGGCAACAATCCGGCGGGTTCGGTCAAGGACCGTCCGGCGCTGTCGATGATTCGGCGTGCGCAGGAGCGCGGCGACATCAAGCCGGGCGACACGCTCATTGAAGCGACCAGCGGCAACACCGGCATCGCGCTGGCGATGGCGGCGGCAGTGATGGGCTACCGCATGCTGCTGGTGATGCCGGAACACCTTTCGGTCGAGCGTCGGCAGACGATGGCCGCGTTCGGCGCCGAGTTCGTGCTGACGCCGAAGAGCGGCGGCATGGAAATGGCGCGCGACGTCTCGGAAAAAATGCGTGACGAGGGCCGCGGCGTGATCCTCGACCAGTTCGCCAACCCGGACAATCCGCTCGCGCATTATGAAGGCACCGGCCCTGAGATCTGGCGCGATACCCAGGGCAAGATCACGCATTTCGTGAGCAGCATGGGCACCACCGGCACCATCATGGGCGTGTCGCGTTATCTCAAGGAGCAGAATCCGAAGATACAGATCATCGGCTGCCAGCCGACCGACGGCTCGCAGATTCCGGGCATCCGCAAGTGGCCCGCGGAATATCTGCCGAAGATCTGCGACTGGAAACGCGTCGACCTCGTAATCGAGGTCACGCAGTCCGACGCCGAGGACACGACGCGCAGCCTGGCGCGCGAGGAAGGCATCTTCGCCGGTGTTTCTTCGGGCGGCGCGATTTGGGCGGCACTGCAGGTCGCGGCCAGCGTGCGCGATGCCGTGATCGTCAGCATCGTGTGCGATCGCGGCGACCGTTATCTTTCTACCGGCATCTTTCCCGCGTGAACTACATGGTTTGGTGCTGTATGTTGGTTGCTGCAACCGGAACGCTTAAGTGAATCCAGTCCTGGTATTCGACATCGAGACCGTCCCGGACGTCGCGGGGCTGCGTGCGATCAACGGCATCGACGCTGCGCTTAGCGACGAGCAGGTCGCCGCCATGGCGTTCCAGCGCCGGCGCCAGGCGAGCGGAAATGATTTCCTGCAGCTGCATCTGCAGCGCGTGGTTGCGATCTCCTGCGCGCTGCGCGAACGCGACAGCCTGCGGCTGTGGTCGCTGGGAGAAGCCACCGACAGCGAAGGCGTGCTGATCCAGCGCTTCTTCGACGGCATCGAGAAATACACGCCGCAGATCGTGTCCTGGAACGGCGGCGGCTTCGACCTGCCGGTGCTGCATTACCGCGGCATGGTGCACGGCGTGCACGCCGCGCGCTACTGGGACATGGGCGAAGAAGACCGCGAATTCAAATGGAACAACTACATCAGCCGCTACCACGCGCGCCATCTGGATCTCATGGACCTGCTGGCGCTCTACCAGCCGCGCGGCGCCGCGCCGCTCGACGACTTTGCGCGGCTGTTGGGTTTCCCCGGCAAGATCGGGCTCGAGGGCTCTCAGGTATGGCAGGCATGGCAGGACGGCAAGATCGCGCAGATCAGAAGCTATTGCGAAGCGGACGTAGCCAACACCTATCTCGTCTACCTGCGCTTTCAGCTGATGCGCGGCAGCTTTACACGCGAGCAGTACGAGCAGGAGATCGCGCTGGTGCGCACTACCCTGGAAAAATCCCCGGGCGCGCACTGGACCGAATTCCTCGGCCGCTGGCCACGTTAGAACATACTGTAGCTTGAAAACGATCCAGGTTGAATCGCTAGACCAGGAAGGCCGCGGTGTCGCGCACGCCGACGGCAAGGTCATCTTCATCGAGGGCGCGCTGCCGGGCGAGACCGTCGAGTATGTGCCGTTCGTCAGGAAGCCGAACTACGAGATCGCGCACACAGAAAAGATTCTGCAGCCGTCAGCGCTGCGGACCACTCCGCGCTGCCCGCATTTCGGCATCTGCGGCGGCTGCAGCCTGCAGCACATCGATGCGCGCGCACAGGTCGCGGCCAAGCAGCGCATCCTGGAAGACGCGCTGGCGCACATCGGCAAAGTACAGGCGGAAATGATATTGCCGGCAGTGTACGGGGCGGCTTGGGGCTACCGCGAGCGCGCGCGCTTTTCAGCGCGCCACGTGCCAAAGAAGGGCGGGGCGCTGATCGGCTTTCGCGAGAAGCGCAGCAGTTATGTCGCAGACATGACGAGCTGCGAGGTGGTGCCGCCGCGCATTTCCAAACTGCTGGTGCCCTTGCGCGGACTCGTGAACTCACTCGCGGCGCCGCACCGCATGCCGCAGATCGAGCTCGCCATCGGCGGCGACACGGCCGCGCTCGTGATGCGCATCCTGGATCCGCTCACCAGCGACGATGAGCAATTGCTCAGGGAATTTTCCGATCAGCATGGCGTGCAGTTCTACCTGCAGCCGCGCGGACCTGAGACCGCGGCCGCATTTTATCCGGCGCGCGAGGGCCTGCTTTACTATCGATTGCCCGAGTTCAACCTCGAGATCGGGTTTGCGCCCACCGAATTCACCCAGGTCAATGCGCAGGTCAATGCCATCCTGGTGCGGCGCGCGCTGGCGCTGCTGGCCCCGCAGCCCGGCGAGCGCATCGCCGACATGTTCTGCGGCCTGGGGAATTTCTCGCTCGCCATCGCGCGCCGCGGCGCACACGTGGTGGGTATGGAGGGCGCCCGCAGCCTGGTCGAGCGTGCGGGTGCGAATGCACAGCACAACGGCCTCGCCGCACTGGCGCGATTCGAGCAGGTGGATCTGTTCAAGATCACCGCCGAGCAGTATGCCGGACTCGGCCCATTCGACCGCATGCTGATCGACCCGCCGCGCGACGGCGCGATGGAGCTCGTGAAGGCGTTCGGGGTTAATGAAAATGCGGCGCCGCGGCGCATCGTCTACGTGTCCTGCAATCCGGCGACTCTGGCGCGCGACGCGGAGGTGCTCGTGCATGTGCAGGGCTACGGGTTGAAAGCGGCTGGCGTGCTCAATATGTTTCCGCACACGGCGCACGTCGAATCGATCGCGCTCTTCGAGCGCTAGCTCCCCGGGAACAGCAGGCAAAAAAAGGGGGCGTTTCCGCCCCCTGTGCAAAGCCCGATGCGGTGCGCTTAATCGCGCGAGCCGCTTAAGGCCATCAGGAGCTGCAGCAGACTGGTAAACAGGTTGTAGATGCTCATATAGAGTGTGAGCGTCGCTGAAATGTAATTCGTTTCTCCGCCGTGTATCAGCGCGCTGATCTGCCACAGGATCATGACCGAGCTTAGCAGCACGAACGCCGCGCAGATCGTCAGGTGCAGCGCCGGGCTCGCGATGAATATGCTGGCGAGCACCGCGAGCATGACGACGATCGAGCCGATGACGATGAAGTTCGTGAGAAAGCTGAAGTCCTTGCGTGTTACGGTCGCAATCGCCGCCATCGCGAAGAACACCGCGGCAGTGCCCCCGGCCGCGAGCGCGACCAGTTCGCCGCCGTTGCGCATGTTGAGCGCGACCTGCAGCAGCGGTCCCAGGATGACGCCCAGGAAGAGCGTGAGCCCGAGCAGCAGCGCAACGCCGAGGCCGCTGTCGCGATTCTTTTCGATCGCAAAAAACATCCCGTAGATGACCGCGAGCAGCACCAGCGAGGAAACGATAGGGCTCGCGCGCATGAATGCGAAGCTCAGGTTCACGCCGATCAGCGCGCCGATGCCGGTCGGTATCAGCGACACCGCCAGCAGCAGATAGGTATTGCGTATGACGCGGTGCTGCAGCTGCTCTGCACCGGCTGTGGCCGGCGTCTGATATGCATTCTCGATCGAACGCAGTTCAGGTTGCATGTATATATATCCTTATCAGGAGCCGGGGTTCCGGCTGTGGTGATCAGACTACCGAAAGCCGTACAAAGTTTCAACAGGAAAGCGTGGGAAGTCGGCTATTTCATCCGCCGCAAGCGCGGCCGGCTGCGGCAATGATGTTATCATTCGGGGCAAATCGGTTGGGAGCCGGCGCGTTAGCACCCTTGCCGGTGCTCCAGGCGCTCCGCGAGCGGCGGGCATGCCAGTCCAGTTTGGCTGGTCGAGTAGTGCTTACCCCTATAGATCGAGCAGGCCTTGGGCAGTATGCGCGCGGCGCTCCCACGCGTAACGCGGTTGTGCCGACCACTCACAGGCGCGACACAATTTAAGTACATGGCCTTATATTTTACGTTTGCAATCACGGTAATTAGCGGCATCGCCACGATGGCGAGCCGCATGGCGCTCTCCCTGTATGCTCTGCAGCTCGGCGCCAAGCCGCTCATCATCGGCATTCTGGCGGCGGCGTTCTCCGCGTTCCCCATGCTGCTGTCGGTAGTGGCCGGCAAGGTTGCCGATCGTTATGGCGCGCGCCGGCCGTTGACCTATGGTGCATTCCTTGCGGGGGCAGGCATGATGGTGCCCTATTTCAGCCACAGCATGCCGGCCGTCTACGCGGCAGCGCTGCTGACCGGCCTGTCCTTTGCATTCTATCTGGTCGCCCAGCAAAACCTGGTGGGCCTGCTGAGCACTCCCGAGAATCGCGCGCAGAGTTACGCAAACTACAGCGTGATGGTATCGATCGCGAATTTCGCTGGGCCGCTGTTCGGCGGATTTTCGATCGATCAATCGGGTTATATCGCAACCTTTCTATACATTGCATTGATCAGCGTGCTGCCCGTGCTCATGCTCATCGTCTGGGGCGGCATGCTGCCCGGCGGATCGATGCAGGCGGCGCGCAGCACCAAGATGCTCGATACACTGAAAGATCGCGGCATGTGGACCCTGCTCGCCACCAGCAGCCTGGTGCAATCGAGCCTGGACATGTTCGGGTTCTATATGCCCGTCTACCTGCACGGACTCGGATTCTCGGCGTCCAACATCGGGGTAGTGCTGGCGATGGCCGCGGTCTCCGCCGTGATTTTGCGCCTCACCATGGCGCGCCTGCTCAAATGGATGTCTCCGGAATGGCTGCTCGTCTGGTCGTTTCTGCTGGTCGCGGTGAGTTTTGTCGCCATTCCGTTTTGCAAAAGCACAGAACTCCTGATGCTGCTCGGTTTCATCTTCGGAGCCGGACTCGGTGCCTGCCAGCCGATCACCATGATGATGATGTTCGCGCGTTCCCCGAAGGGGCGCTCGGGCGAGGCGATGGGGCTGCGGCTCACGGCCAACCACCTGACGCGCGTCGTGGCCCCGCTCATCTTCGGTTTCGTTGCCTCGGGGCTGGGGCTCGCTGCGATATTCTGGATCAACGCCGCGCTGCTGGGTTTAGGTGCGACCCTCAGCAAACCGCCTGCCCGTCGCCGCTGAGCAGCGGGGCATACGCTGGACAAAGGCGTCCGGCTCAAGGAAAATGCAGCGCTCTGTGGAGGTGTGGCCGAGCGGTTTAAGGCACTGGTCTTGAAAACCAGCGATCCCGCAAGGGATCCGTGAGTTCGAATCTCACCGCCTCCGCCACCTCTAGCCTCGATTCTACCCATACGCCAACGGAAATAACCGCGCGGACTTGAACTCATTGCGCCGGTGGATTGGGCGAGCGCGCGAAGCGCAACGAAGTCAGTGTTGCTGCTTAATTTTGATGTGCGCGGGCGGCAAGCCAGACTGAAATCGTTCGTGCATCTGTGTGTACGCAGCTTCGATGCTTCTGGTGAAGAGCTTCGTATCAAACAACGGCGTCGTCAACCTATGCTGTTCCAGTTTCTGCTTTATTTCCCTTAACTGCTCCGGGTGGGTGGCAAGCTCGATCGCGCGAGACTCGTACTCTTCCTCTGTCGCGGTGATGAGTTCTGGCAGATCAATGGCATTGAGCAGGCTGGCGGCGACCCGGCTCGCAAATGCTTCACCGGTGCAGGTCAATACCGGCAATCCCGCCCACAGCGCATCGCTCGCGGTGGTGCCGGCGTTGTAAGGAAGCGTATCCAGAAATAAATCCGCCGCCCTGAATCTCGCCAGATATGCCGGCAACGGCAAGCGCCGGCCGAAGATCAGCCTGCCAGATTCCACCCCGCGCGTAACCGCTTCCTTTCTCAGATTATTCGCAGCCAGTTCATTCTCTTCGTGCAAGTACAGGACACTTCCCGCGGCGCGCTTCAATACACGCATCCAACTGTCAAAGGTGCCGGGCATGATTTTGTAATTGTTGTTGAAACAACAGAATATGAAACCTTCCTCGGGCAAGCCCAACTCCTGGCGGGTAAATGACCGGTCTACGATCTGCCGCTTCGAGTCGTTGGCCTGGTAGCTCGGCAGCCAGACGATTTTTTCGGAATAATATTTTCGCGAGGCCGCCGGGACGATCGTCGGGTCCGCAATCAGATAGTCCATGTATTCTGCCCCCATCGTTCCCAGGTAACCCAGATAGCTGACTTGTATCGGGGCGGCCCTCATGGCGAATATTCTGGTTCTGCTGCCCCCGGTATAGCCCCCCAGGTCTACAGCGATATCGATTCCCAGCTTGCGCGCGAGCAATGCCACCTCTTGATCGGATTTACCTCTCACATCGATAAAGTTGTCAACCGCAGCCTCGATCCGCTTTCTCGTGGCATCCTGCGTGTCGGGGCCGAAGGAGAACGCAGTGACCTCGAACCTGGATCTGTCGTGCGTCTCGAACAGCCCTGCGGTTAACAGCGAGATCGGATGGTCGCGGAAATCCGCGGAAAAATACCCGATCCGCAATTTGCCGCGTCGGGGCCGCTTGGCAATGGCTGGCAGCGCATCGCTGATCGGCCATTTGGCCTGCGTCCAGATCTCTGCGGTTTTCCTGTGAAGGGACAAGGAACCGGATAACGCCAGAACGGGGAAGGGCGGCGACACCTTTGCGCCGCAATCGACCCTGCGGGTGAGCGTGGCGATGTCGTGCCGCAAGTCTTTCCAATCGCAAATTTGCATCCTGTCATGGAGCCAGGTTCCGTAAAGATAATGATAGTCCGGCTTGATCGTAAGCGCGCGCTCGTAGCTTTCCAGCGCTTCCAGGTAGCGATGCAGCTTGTTCAATTCGCTGCCGCGGTTGGTCAGGGTTTCCGCACTGTCCGGCATGATCGTGAGCGCACGCTCGTAGTTCTCCAGCGCTTCCTCGTGTTGTTCCAGGTAACTCAATGCGCCCCCGCGGTTGTTCAGCGCTGTCACGAAGTCCGGCTTGATCCTGAGCGCACGCCCGTAGTCCTCCAGCGCTTCCTCGTGTCGTTTCAGGTAACTTAATATGCTCCCGCGGTTGTTCAGCGCTTCCGCATAGTCCGGCATGATCGTAAGCGCGCGCTCGTAGCCATCCAGCGCTTCCTGGTGGCGCTGCAGGTTGCTCAATGCGACGCCGCGGTTGGTGAGCGCTTCCACATCGTCCGGCTCGATCCTGAGGGCAAGCTCATAGCTATCCAGCGCCTCCTGGTGACGCCGCAGGTCACTCAATACGCCGCCGCAGTTGTTCAGCGCTTTCGCGAAGTTCGGCTTGACCCTCAGCGCACGCTCGTAGTTCTCGAGCGCTTCCTCGTGTCGTTTCAGGTGACTCAATGCGCCCCCGCGATTGTTCAGCGCTTCCGCATAGTCAGGCTTGATCGCTAGCGCGCGCTCGTAGCTCTCCAGCGCCTGCTCGTGACGCTTCATGTCGTTCAACGCATTGCCGAGATTGTGGAGCGCTTCGGTGTGGTCCGGCTTGATCCCGAGCGCGCGATTGTAGTTCTCCAGCGCTTCCTGTTGGCGCTGCAGGTTGCGCAAGGCACTGCCGAGATTGTAGAGCGCGTCGGCATAGTCGGGCTTGAGCTTCAGCGCGCGCTGATAGCTCTCCACTGCTTCCTCGTGCCGCTTCAGTTCGCGCAACGCATTGCCGCGATTGCTATAGGTCGCGGCGTCGTTTTGATTGATCGCAATGGCCCTGTCAATCAGTTCAATTGCCCGCAGGGAATCGTTGGTTTGATACGCGATCACACCCATCATATGCAGGGCATCGAAATGTTTGGGCTGCATCTCGAGCGCCGCCTGATATAGCGTTTGCGCCTGCGCCAGCCGTCCTTTCTGATGCAGGGCCAAGCCTTCCATGAATGTGGCCTGCGCTGCTGCCGCAGCAGCGCTGGTGGCGGCGGGCTGCAGTTTGGCTGGTTTTTTGGACGGCGGCTTCATGCGGTGTGCAGTAGCTCTGTGCATACGATCGGCATGCCCATTATGCCGGATTGCGGCGTGCGCAGGATTAGGGATATCATGCACGCGAATCGTCTGCCTCTCCACCATCCAAGAAGGGGTTCATCGCATGCTGTCACGTGTATGTCAGGTCGCGCTGTGCCTTGTGGCGCTGTCATGCGCCGCGAGCGCATTGGCGCAGGCGCAGGCCTATCCCAGCCGTCCCGTGCGCATGGTGGTGTCGGGGGTGGCGGGCAGCAGCAACTTCGCTGCGCGGCTCATCGCGCAGGGGCTCACCGGCAGCCTCGGCCAGCAGGTGATCGTCGATGGCCGCGAAGGCGGCGCACTGGTGAACGAGTTCGTGGCGAAGGCGCCGCCCGACGGCTACACGCTGCTGTTGAACGGCAGCGCGATGTGGCTGCTGCCTTTCATGCGCAATAATGTGCCGTACGATCCGGTGCGCGATTTTGCGCCGATCACGCTGGCAATAAGCACGCCCAACATGCTGGTCGTGCATCCCTCCGTGCCGGTGAAGTCGGTGCGCGAGCTGATCGCGCTCGCCAAGGCGCGCCCCGGCGAATTGAATTGCGCGACCGGCAATGCCGGCACGTCCAACCAGCTCGCCGCGGAATTGTTCAAGGTGACGGCGCACGTCGATATCATGCGCATCCCGTACAAGGGCGGCGGGCCCGCGATCAACGATCTCATCGGCGGCCAGGTGCAGCTGATGTTCGCCAGCGCGTCCTCGGTCGATCAGCACGTGAAATCGCACCGGCTGCGTGCGCTCGCGGTCACCAGCGCGAAGCCGACGCCGCTGGTGCCGGGACTGCCAACGGTGGCCGAGAGCGGCGTGCCCGGCTATGTCTCGGTGGCGATTTTCGGCGTGATGGCGCCGGCCAAGACGCCGACCGCCATCACCGACAAGCTCAACGCGGAAATCGTGCGCGCGCTCAACCAGCGCGAGATGCGTGAGCGCTTTTTCGCATCCGGCTCGGAAGTCGTCGCCAGCTCGGCGCAGGAATTCGATGCCGCAATCAAAGAAGAAATGTCGAAGCTCGGCAAGCTCATCAAGGATGCTGGCATACGCGACGAGTAAGCGCGGGAATGCCGGGCTACAAACTGGATTTAGAGGGGAAATGAATGGCGGAAGCTAAAGATTCAGCGGGATCCAACGAATTTTACCGGCAGGCGCCGTACACGGAAGCTTTCGACATCGAGTATCCGCAGGAGCCGGTGGAAGGCAAGATGAATACCTACCGGTGCAAATCCTGTAAGTTGATCACGACGGAAATAAACGGACGCCTGGAGAATCACAAGGCGGACTGCGAGTACCGGTTGCAGCGGAAAGCTTAGATAGCGTTATCAGTGGTTCGCGTAATGCGGCTGCTGAATGGCAGGTGTGACCCGCCCTACAACGGCTATTAGTCAATGTAGGGCGGGTCGCCCCCGCCATTGCAGTCGTCGTATGGATAGAGCGCAGCGATATCCATTACGATCCGTCAGGCCGGTTCCCAGCCGGAACGTTCGCATCTCCTCTGCGTGATCCCGCCGCTTCGATAAGCTGCTTCTATCGATATGCCTACAGGGTATTTCCCCGATACGCGCTGAAGCGCTATCCTGCGGCGCAAAGTCACTACGTACGAATTAATTATCTATGGATCTCGCCCAGGTCTTCTCTGGTTTCGCGGTTGGCGCCATCGTCGGTATTACCGGCGTCGGCGGCGGTTCGCTGATGACGCCGCTGCTGGTGTTGTTGTTCGGCATCGCGCCGGCGACCGCAGTCGGCACCGACCTGCTATACGCGGCGATCACCAAGAGCGGCGGCACCTTTATGCATGCGCGGCGCGGCAACGTCGATTGGCGCATCGTGGGGCTCCTGGCTTGCGGCAGCCTGCCCGCCGCGGGGCTGACCCTGTCTCTGACTCACCACTTTGCTCCGGGCGGCCTTGGCAACTCCACGCATATCATCACGGTAGCATTGGGCATCGCGCTGATGCTGACCGCGGTCGCGCTGGTCTTCCGCCGCCGGCTGCAGGCGTGGGCGCAATCGCATGATGTGGACGCTCTGCCATCGTCGCGGCACGCGCGCCTGACGGTGCTCACGGGCGTCGTGCTTGGGGCGCTGGTATCGTTGTCCTCCGTCGGCGCTGGCGCGCTTGGAGTCACCGCACTGTTCTTCCTCTATCCGCGCCTGCCAGCGCGCCGCATCGTGGGCGCTGACCTGGCGCACGCCGTACCGTTGACGCTGGTCGCCGGCTTGGGCCACTGGTGGCTGGGAAACGTCAACTGGGTATTGTTGGTCACGCTGCTTACCGGCTCGCTGCCGGGAATTTTTGTCGGCAGCCACCTGGCGCAGCACATTCCCGAGCGCGTGCTGCGGCCGATCCTGGCCGGCATGCTGTTGCTGGTCGGGGCAAAACTGATCGGCGCCTGAGCAGGCCGACGATGCCGTCGACGAGGGCTACTGTCGGAGTCGATGGGGTCGTGCTCGCGACTCGATCCTTGAGGACATCTCAAAAATAGCGGGGTAGGATGGGTTAGCGCATCGAACAAGCCATCATGCGGATGGCCGGTGATGGGCATCTACGCTTCCTCCATCCTGCTACCACGCCTATTCTATTCTTGAGATTGCTTCTCTGATTCACGCCGCTAATCTTCGCGGATGTTTCGTTCCTTGATGATCTTGCCCATCTTGGCGATTTCGCCTTTGACCGCCGCATCGAGTTGCTCCGGACCGCCGCCCACCACCTCGACGCCGTTGGTCAGGAGTTTCTCCTTGATTTCCGGCGCGGTCAGCGCACGCGTAATTTCGTGATTGAGCCGGTCGACGATGGCGCGCGGTGTCTTGGCCGGAGCGAACACGCCTGCATACGATACCGCTTCGAAGCCCGGCAGTCCCGTCGCTGCTACCGTGGGTACCCCGGGCGCGAGCGCAGTGGGCTGCGCGGAAGTGACAGCTAGCACTTTCAGCTTGCCCGACTTGATGTGCGGCGCCACCGAGCCCGTCACGGAAAACATCAGGTGCACCGTGCCGGTCATCATGTCCATCAGCGCCGGTGCGGTGGCTCTGTAGGTGACGCGCACGAGCTTGGTGCCGGTCATCGCCATGAACAGCTCGGCCGTCAGGTGATTGACGGAACCGGTGGACGCCGTCGCGTAATTCAGTACGCCGGGTTTCGCTTTCGCCAAGGCGATCAGGTCTTTCACCGTCTTCACGGGCAGCGAGGGGTGCACGACGAGCAGCGTGGGCGAGCGCGTCGTCAGCGTGATGGGCTGGAAGTCGCGGTTCACGTCATAGGGCACCGAACTCTGCAGCAGGTGCGCCAGCCACAGCGAGCTGCCGGAGTAGAGCAGGGTGTGGCCATCGGGCGCCGCCTGCGCCGTGAGCTGCCCGGGTATGACGCCGGTCGGGCGATTGTCCACGATCACCGGCTGTCCCAAAGGCTGAGCGATCGCCTGCGCAATCATGCGCGCGGCAATGTCGAAGGAATTGCCTACGCCCGGCGCAATGATGCGCACGGTCTTGCTCGGGTAATCCTGGCTCAACGCTGCCTGCGGCGCTAGCGCGAGGGCGCATACGCTGACTAGCAGCGCCATCGTCATCGAACGCTGCGTGCTCATGCATCCTCCCGGATAATTCATGTTCATTTGCTGAGCACCGCGCTATGCAGGGGCGCCGGCTCGGCGAGCGGCACGCTCAACGCATCGTAGCCATAGACCCAGGTCGGATCCGTCGCGCTGCGCAGCCAATTGTTTTTAGCGGAAGCCTGCTGAATCTCTGTGGTGCGCGGCAGACGGTTCGCTTCATAACGCCGGAACGCCTGTGCGATGCCGGCGACGTCCGTGTGCTCCAGGCAGCGCGAGAGCACCGCGGCGTCTTCGAGCGCGCAGGCCGCGCCCTGCGCCATGTACGGCGTCATCGGATGGCAGGCGTCGCCCAGCAAAGTTACGCGGCCCGCGCACCAGCGCGGCAGCGGGTCGCGTTCCATGAGCGCCCATTTGTGGACCTCGGGGCAGGCCTTGAGGATCGCTTGCACCTCGGGATGAAAACCGGCGAACGCCTCGCGCAGTTCATTGAGGTCGCCTTTCTGCGACCACGATTCGCGCGTGAGCCACTTGGCGTCCTCCGGCTGGCTAGTGACGAAATAGAGTTCGTCCTTGTTGCGGGTGATGTAGTAGACCACCATATGCCGGTCCTTGCCCCACCACTTGGTGCGCACTTCGCCGATGTTGTTGTTGGCTCCGAGCAGGCGCGCAGGAAAAGTCGTGCGGTACGCCACCCGGCCGGTGTAACGCGGCTTTTCCGGGCCGAGCATCCATTCGCGCACCAGCGAGTGCACGCCGTCGGCGCCGATCAACGCATCGGCGAGCACGCGTTCGCCATCCGCAAAGCTCAGCGTGACGCCGCGCTCGTCTTGCTCAAGCCCGGCCAGCTTGCGGTTGAACCTGACGTAGCCCGGGGGCAGCATCGATTCGATCGCTGCGTGCAGGTCGCCGCGATGCATGAACAGATAAGGTGCGCCGTAACGGCGTTCGATTGCGTCGGCAAGCGGCATCTCGTTGGTCACTTCGCCGCTGTCCCAGGTGCGGCTGATGCCGGCAGGGGCGCAATAAGCGGCTTGCCGCAGCCGCGCCTCGGTGCCGAGTGCACGGTGCACGCGCATTGCGTTGGGCGTCTGCTGGATGCCGGCGCCGACGCGCGCAAACTGCGCCGCCTGCTCGTAGACCGTCACGCTGTGGCCGAGCCGCGAAAGAAATACCGCAGTAGCCAGGCCGCCGATGCCGGCCCCCACGATGGCGATGGATCGTTTGTGTTCAGTCATCACTGCCTGGATGCGCGGGCGTAACCCGCTGTTGTTCGAACCGTTGCTGATCGGACGCAGAGGGAGGCTGCATTGCGGCTGTGTGCGGAAAAATCCATTTCCAAAATCCGTTCCTCATCCGTTATGCCGAGCATGCTCGGCGCGGAATTGAATCAATGGGCGTGCCGCAGAGTGCCTGGGGCAACAGGCCACTCGGCGCACAAGGCGTGAAATGCTACTGCACCATGCCCCTACAAGCAAGTCCAGATACCGGCTGCGGACAGGCTCGTTCTCGAATTTCATGTGCCTGGTGTAGCAGCGCGCCGCTGTGGTTTTAATAGCCTTGGTAGATACCGTTATCAGTTTCAAGCGTAATGCGACTGCTGCGTGGCGGGTGTAACCCGCCCAAACTTCGAAGGAAGAGGTCGCGCAGTGGGGTAAAATATCGCGCATAGCCGGCATTCGGGGGGATCGCGTTACCGCGAATTCAACACGACTAGGGGCCGGGCGCAGAACAGGATACAACAATGAAAGTTGCTGAAGCGGTCGCAAACGCATTTGTCAAAGAAGGCACCACCACGGTGTTCGGTCTGCTGGGCGACGGCCAGATGACCTGGTGGACGGAGATGGCCAAGCATCCGACCGTCGACATCGTCGATGTGCGTGATGAAGGCTGTGCGCTCACCATGGCTGAAGGCTGGGCGATGGCCACCGGTAAAGTCGGCGTGTGCAGCAGCACCCAGGGACCGGGGCTCTCGCGCATGGCGACGGCGCTCACGGTGGCGACGCGTTCGCATACCCCGGTCGTCGTCTATACCTCCAAGTCCGCGCTGAACAACTTCCGCCACGGCCAGTACCTGAACCAGGACCAGTTCGTCAATGCCACGGGCGCGGGCTACATCGAAGTGCTGACGCCGTCCTATGCGGAGTCTGCGGTGCGCATGGCCTTCTATCGCGCGCGGCGCGAAATGCGGCCGATCGTGCTCGCGGTGCCGCTCGACGTGCAGCGCATGGAATGCGACTCCGATGGGGACGACTACTTGCCCTCCAGCGAGGTGTATGACGGCCAGCAGGCGATCCGTCCGTCGCTCGCCAAGCTTAAGGAAGCGGCCGGCATTATCGGCCAGAGCAAAAAGCCGGTCGTCATTCTCGGCCGCGGCGCCATGTCGGCGCCGGCGCAGGCCGCGGCAGAACGGCTGGCGAAGCGCATCGGTGCGCTGATCGCGACTACGCTCGTCGCCAAGGGCACGCTCGGTGATTCCGAGTGGCACGCCGGAATTTCCGGGCAGTATTCTGCGCGCGAAGTCGTCGGGCTGTATGCCGAAGCCGACTGCGTCATCGCCATCGGCGGCAGCCTGAGCCTGCACACGATCTCCGGCGGCTATCTGTATCCACAGGCGAAGATCATCCACATTGATATCAACCAGCACCTGTTGATGGGCGACGAGCGCGGCGCCGATTGCTACGTGCAGGGTGATGCCACCGAGACCACTCAGGAGCTCGACGAGCTGCTGGCGAAAAACGGCGTCGGCGGCGAAGGCTTCCGCACGGCCGAGGTGCGCAAAGTGCTGCGTGACGCCGGGCGCGATCCCGCGGAATACGAAATCGAGCCGGGCACCGTCGATCCGCGCGAGGCGGCGCGCGTGCTGGACGAGCATCTGCCCTCCAGCGTGGGCCTGGTGTCGTCTGGCAACGCGCACGCCTGTGCGTTCCGCGTGCTGAACATGAACAAGCCGCGTCCGCTCTACGTCTATACCACGGCCTTTGGCTGCATTGGGCAGGCGCTGGCGACGGGGATCGGCATCGCTGCCGGCTCCGACTTCCCGATCTGCTGCGTCGACGGCGACGGCAGCGCGATGCAGGCCATTCAGGAACTGGACACGGTGGGGCGCATGGGCCTCAAGTTTCTCTATGTCGTCATGAACGACGAAGCGTACGGCGCGGAATACCAGAAGCTGCTCGCCCACAAGAAGGACAAAATGCTGTCGGTCGTGCGCTCGCCGGATTTCGCGATGCTCGGCCGCGCCTGCGGCTGCGAGGGGCGCAGCGCCCGCACGCTTGAAGAGCTGGCCAAAGCCGTCGACGAGTTCATGGCGGGCAGCGGCCCGATGGTGGTCGATCTCAGGATATCCAAAAACGTCATCAGCATTCCGTACCGGCGCCTGCACTTCGGGATGGATGTTTGACGCGTAGCTGCTGCGTAATGCGCATTGGTTTGCCTCTCGCTGGTGCGGCCCTTTCCACGATGCTCCCTTAGGAGAAGGATCATGAGCATTTCACGGAGTAGCATTGGATATCTGCTCGCTGCCGCGCTGATCGCGGCCAGCGGCTGTGCAGCGGCGCAGGATTATCCGTCGCGCAATTTGCGCGTGCTGCTGCCGGTTACGCCAGGAGCCGCGGCCGATACCTATGCGCGCATCATAGCCAACGGTTTGGCGGCGGCATGGGGCAGGGCGGCAATTGTCGATGCGCGGCCCGGAGGCACCGGGCTGATCGCGACCCTGCTCGTCAAACAGGCGGCGGCCGACGGCTATACGCTGTTGTTCACGACCAACAGTGTGCATATCACGGGGCCATTGCTGGTGGAGCCGCGTCCGTTCGACGCAGTAACCGACTTCACGCCGATTTCGATGGCGGTAAAGTTTCCGCTGTACCTGATCGCTCATCCGTCGGTTCCGGCGCGCACTGTGAGCGAGTTCGTTGCCTATGCGAAAGCGCGGCCGAAGCAACTGAACTTCTCCAGTTCCGGGCAGGGCGGCATCAGCCACATCATCGCCGAGCTCTTCAATTCCACTGTCGGCATCGAAGCCGTGCAGATCCCGTACAAGGGCTCAGCGCCGGCGCTGCTGGCGGTGGTGGGCGGGGAAGCACAGTACCTGTTCAACAACATCGGGAATTCCCAGGCGCTGGTGCTCGCCGGGAAATTGCGCGGCTACGCGGTCACCGGGAGCAATCGCAACCCCTTATATCCCGACATTCCCACCTTTGCCGAGTTGGGAATCAAAGGCATGGAAGTGGCGCAAACCTGGTTTGGTCTGGTTGCCCCGTCTCATCTGCCGCCTGCCCTCGTCTCCAAGCTCAACACCGAAGTCGTGCGGATCATGAACTCTCCGGAAGTCACCAAGCGTGCGGTGAGCGAAGGTTATGAAGTCGTGGGCAATACGCCGGCGCAGTTCGCCAGCGACATGCGCGCGGAAGTGGCTGCCTTTTCCCGCATCATTAAGGAAAAAGGGATCAAGGCGCAGTAAGCCGCGTCCGGTGCAATGCGCGCCGACTGCACGTAACGTTCGTCTGAAAAATCATTTTTAGGAAAGACAGTTCACATGCATAAATCCATCATCGACCTGTGGTCCAGCGTAAAAGCGCCGCCGGTGCCGGAACTCAAGGCCGTCACCCTGGACCCCAAGACCACGGCGCTGCTGATGCTCGATTTCGTCACGCACGCCTGCAACGAGACCCTGCGGCCGCGCTGCCTCGAGACCGTGCCCGCCGCCAAGAAACTGCTGACCGCAGCGCGCGCCAAAAAAGTGCTGGTGGTCTACGCCATTGGCGCCGTCACCCCCGGCCGCACTATTGCCGATACGCTGCCCGATGTTGCGCCGCTCACCGGCGAGCCTTATGTCCAGTCCGGGCCCAATAAATTCCTCAACACCGATCTCGACCAGATACTCAAGGATCACGGCATCAAGACCGTCATCGTGACCGGCACTGCGGCGCATGGCGCGGTGCTGCACACGGCCGATGAATCGGTTTTTCGCGGCTACAAAGTGGTGGTGCCGGTGGACACCATCTCGGCGGAAAATCTTTTCATCGAGCAATACGTCGTTCACCACTTCACGCTCGGTTCGCGTGTCAAAGACGCGACCACGCTGACCCGCGTTGACCTGATCAGTTTCTAGTGGAGCGGAACCATGCGTATATCGATGCAACTTTTGATTGCAGCAAGTGTTTTGGCGGCAGCGCCGATGATGGACGTCATCGCAGCGGCTGCGCCTGCGTATCCGACGCGGCCGATCCGCATTATCACCGCTACTGCGGGCAGCGGCAGCGATGTCGTGGCGCGCATGATCGCGATGCGCCTGACGCCGGCGCTGGGGCAACAGGTGATCGTGGACAACCGCGGCGGCGGCGGAGTCTTCCCGAGCGAGATGGTGGCGCACTCGGCGCCGGATGGTTACACGCTGCTCTATTACAGCAGCACGCACTGGCTGTTGCCGTTCCTGCGGGAAAAAGCGCCGTTCGATCCGATCAAGGATTTTTCGCCGCTGACCATGACGGTGGCGCTGCCCAACGTGCTGGTCGTGCACCCGTCGCTGCTGATCAATTCGGTGAAGGACCTGCTGGCGGCGGCGAAAGCAAAGCCGGGCGAGCTCAATTACGCTTCGGGCGGCGCCGGCTCTCCCAGCCATCTGGCGGGTGAGTTGTTCAAGGCGCTGGCAGGCGTCAACATCGTGCACGTGCCATACAAGGGCGCGGCGCCGGCGCTCATCGCCGTGCTTTCAAAAGAGGCGCCGATCATGTTCGCGATCGCGACCAACGTGCCGCCCCATCTTAAGGCTGGGCGCCTGCGCGCGCTTGCGGTAACCAGCGCCAAGCCTTCGGCGAAACTGCCGGGCATCCCCACGGTGGCGGAATCCGGCGTTCCCGGCTACGTCGTTGTGTCGGATTACGCCATGTGGGCGCCGGCAGGAACACCGGCTCTGATCGTTGCGCGGCTCAACAAAGAAATCGTGCGCATTCTCAAGCTGCCGGAAGTCGCGGAACCGCTGGCCAACGACGGCATCGACGTCGTGGCCGGCACGCCGCAGGAGTTGCTCGCCGAGGAAAAAGCCGACATGGCGCGCATGGGCAAAGTGATCAGGGATGCAGGCATACGCGCCAATTGATCCGCTGCCGATCGGAAGCGAAGTTTTGCGATGCGCGCCTTGTGCGTGCATCAGGCATGCTCAACAAGGGAGTTTCTGAATGAAGGTTTGCGAGCGGATTGCAGAGGGGTTCAAGGCGGAAGGCGTGCGCGCGGTGTTCGGCATGATGGGGGCATCGACCATCGGCTTTTATCAGTCGATACACGACAAGGGCATCAAGCTGATCGACGTGCGCCACGAGGGTTTCGGTCTGGGCATGGCCGACGGCTGGTACCGCGCCACCAAGACCGTAGGTGTATGCACGTCTACCGAAGGGCCGGGCATCGCGCAGCTCTCCACCGGGCTGCTCACCGCGGGCCGTGCGGGTTCAGCCGTGGTCGTGTTCGTCGGCGACTGCGCAACCACCGATCACGAGCACGTGCAGAACATGGACCAGCACCTCTACGCGCGAGGCTGCGAGGCGGGCTTCATACGCCTGGACGTGCCGGCGCTGGTCGACGACGTGGTGCGCGACGCATTCCGTCGGGCGCGGCTCGAGTTGCGCCCGGTCATACTCAGCGTGCCGGTCGACGTGCAGAACATGCAAGTGGATCTGGACGAGCCGTACGAGCCCTTGTCGGCCCTCATGCCGCCGCCGCAGCCCATGTACCCGTCGCCCAAGCTCATCGCGCAGGTCGCGGACATACTCGCCGGCAGCCGCAAGCCGGTGATCGTCGCCGGGCGCGGCGCAATCGAGTCGGGCGCTGCCGCTGCGGTGCAAAGCCTTGCCAAGCGCATCGGGGCGCTGGTCTCGACCTCGCTGCGCGGCAAGAATTTTCTGGCCGATGACGAATTCCAGGTCGGCATCTCCGGGCACTACGGCACGCGCACCGCGATGCAATTGTTCGAGGATGCGGATTGCGTCATCGCGGTCGGTGCGGCACTCAACCGCTACACCACCTCGAACGGTTATCTGTATCCGAACGCGCGCATCGTGCAGATCGACGTGCAGCCCCACGTCCTCGTGCAGGCGGGCCGCCGTGCCGATGTCTACGTGCAGGCGGATGCGCGCGCCGCGCTCGAGGAGATCGACCAGGTGCTGGCGAAGCGCTCGGTGCAGCTCACCGGTTACCGCACCGCGGAAGTGAAAGCGCAGCTCAAGCACAATTTCGACGACCCCGCTGAATTCCCCATCGAGCCGGGCTGCGTCGATGCGCGCGAAGTCTGTCGCATGCTGGAAGAGTTGATCCCGGGCGACATACCGTTGGCGACCGCCGGCGGCGCGGCGGGCGGCTTTACCAATCTGCTGTTCAACAAGCCGCGCCCGTTCGTGCTGGCCGGCCATTACTTCGGCTGCACCGGGCAGATGCTGCCGGCGGCGATGGGGGCGTGCGCTGCGATCGGCAACAAGCCGGTGCTGCTGCTCGAAGGCGATGCCGGCATGATGATGCACCTTGCGGACTTCGACACCGCGGTGCGCTACAACATGCCGGTGCTGGCGATCGTGCTCAACGACGAGGCGCTCGGCATCGAGTACCAGATGATGGTTGCGCGCAAGCTCGACTCGAAGCTGGCGAGCGTGCCCACGCCGAACATGGGAGCGGTTGCAATCGCGCTCGGCGCGCGCGGCTGCCTGGCGCGCAGCGTGGAAGAAGTGCGCAAGGCCGCCCAGGAATGGCTGGCCAATCCCGGGCCGATGATCATCGACGTGCGCATCGGGCGCCAGGTCCTGACCCTGTCGCAGCGCCGTTTGCTCTACGCACGCGACGAATAACGCAGGCGCACGGCACACTGAAACTTCAATTTCAAGCACAGACTACAGAGGACTACACATGGCGCACAAAGATCTCAGGGATTGGCTGAAGCTCATCGAAGCGGATAGCGAGCTGAAGCAGATCGATGGCGCCAAATGCGACCTCGAGATGGCGGGCCTGGTGGAGATCATCTATCGCGAAGGCAAACGGCCGGCGCCCGCGCTGCTGTTCGACAACATTCCGGGCGTTGCCAAGGGCTACCGCACGCTGTTCGGCCTGGTGTCCTCGCCGCGCCGCCTGTCGCGCGCGTTGAATCTCGGCGTGTGCGACGAACGCATGGAAGTGGTGCAGCGGCTGCGCGACAAGGTGAAAGGGTTCAAGCCGATTTCGCCCAAGGTGGTGGAGAAGGCGGCGTTCTTCGAGAACACGCTGACCGGAGACGCGATCGATCTCAACCGCTTTCCGGTGCCCCGGCACCATGAGGCGGATGGCGGCTTCTACATCGGCACCGGCGGCAGCTTCATCCTCAAGGATCCGGATTCCGGCTACATCAACCTCGGCACTTATCGCGCCATGCTGATCGACCGCAATCGCATGGCGATGCACGCCACCGAGGGGCAGCACGGCTCGATGATCCGCGAGAAGTATTTTTCGCAGAACAAGGTGATGCCGGTGGTATTCGTCGCAGGCCACGATCCGGCACTGTTCGTTGCATCCTCAGACCGTTCCGTGGGCTGGGGCATCTCTGAGTACGACCACGCCGGCGGGCTCAAGGGTGAAGCCATCGAGGTGGTGAACGGCCCGCTCACCGGGCTGCCGATTCCGGCGGGTGCCGAGTTCGTCATCGAGGGCGAGTGCCATCCCGGCGACCTGGTCGACGAGGGGCCGTTCGGGGAGTGGATGGGCTACTACGCCAATCTCGGCGAGAACCCGGTTCCAGAGCCGGTGATCCGCGTCAAGGCGGTCTATCACCGCAACAATCCCATCCTCACATGCGCGCATCCGAGCGTGCCGCCGTCGGAGATGACGCCGTGGACCTGTTTGATCCGTGCCGCGATGTTCTGGAACGGCATCGAGAAGCTCGGCATGCCGGGTATCAAGGGCGTATGGTGCCACGAGGAGGGCGGCAGCCTGCAGCTCACGGTGGTCGCCATCAAGCAGATGAGCGCGGGCCACGCCAAGCGCGTCGGACTCGCCGCGGATCTGGTGGCGCAGGTGAAAACGCGCTACACCATCGTGGTCGACGACGACATCGATCCTTCGAACCTGAGCCATGTGATGTGGGCGGTGGCCACGCGCGCCGATCCCGCTGTGGCGATCCAGATTCTGGAGCACTGCGGGACCAGCTCCGCCGACACCACGGTGCCGGTGGCGGAGAAGAAGAAATGGAAGCACGCGCCCAAGCCGCTCTACAGCGGGCGCGCCATCATCGACGCCTGCCAGCCGTTCGAGCACCGCGACGAATGGTATCCGGTGTGCAAGATCAGCGATCAGCTGCAGGCCGACCTCAAGAAGAAATGGGCGGCGCTTTTCAAGGATCTTTGCTGAACGCACGCGCGCACGCATAATGTCGTCTCGGTAGTAACAAAGCGCCCGGCCGCCCGAGTCCGCCGGCGCGCTCATCCATTGAAGGAGAACGGAAATGCTGAAATCTGTGCCGACCCTGATCGTCCTGTCCGCGCTGGCCGCCGGCGCAGCGCACGCAGCTGCTCCCAACGCGCAGTATCCCAACCGGCCGGTACGCATCGTTACCGGAGAAACCGGGGGTGCGCCCGATCTGGTGCTGCGCCTGATGACGCCGGATCTGGTCGATGCCCTCGGTCAACAGGTCATCGTCGATGACCGCGGCGGCGCCGCTGGCATACTCGCGGCGCAGGCGGTGGCGCGCGCTCCTGCTGACGGTTATACACTGCTGTTTTACGCCAGCGCGCTGTGGTTGTCGCCGGTCCTCAACGGCGCCAAGGATGATCCGTTAAAGGATTTTGCGCCCATATCATTGGTCACGAGCGCGCCGAACGTGCTGGTGGTCCATCCGTCGCTGCCGGTCAAGTCGGTGAAGGAGCTGATCGCATTTGCGAAATCGCATCCCGGCCAGCTCAACTACGGATCGGGCGGCGTGGGCGGCTCACCGTGGCTTGCGGGAGAGCTGTTCAAGGTCATGGCCGGGGTCGACCTCGTGCGCATCGGCTACAAGGGCGGCGGTCCGGCCGTCACCGATCTGCTGGGCGGACAGCTGCAGCTGATGTTTGCCTCGGCCACCTCGATTACGCAGCACATCGCGAGCGGCCGGGTGCGGGCGCTCGGGGTAACGTCGCCGGGACCCTCTGCGCTCGCGCCAGGCCTGCCGACGGTTGCCGCGTCCGGCCTGCCTGGATTCGAGACTCAGGGCGTCTACGCCTTGTTTGCTCCCGTCGGGACGCCCAAGCCGATCATCAACCTGCTGCAGCAGCAGGTGCGGCAGGCGGTAAGCAAGCCCGAGATGAAGCCCAAGTTTCTCAAGGCCGGCGTGGAGCCGGTGGGCAGCACGGCGGAAGAACTCGACGCGAGCTTGAAGAAAGAGATCGCGGTGTGGGGGAAGCTTTATCGCGAGGGCCGCATCAAGGCGGATTAGCAGGGGTAGGGCGGGTCACACCCGCCATCGTGCAGTGCCAATTAGAAGTAGGGTCTCACCCTCGTGATATCTGAATGGCGGGTGTAACCCGCCCTACGTTCGTTCCCTTGTAGTAGGGCGGAATTCCGATTCCGCCGGAACGTTTCTCAGGACACTAGGCGGTTCCGCTAAAAGAACCTGCCGAAGATCCATCCCATTAAAAAGAACAACACCGGCACCGCAGCGCGCTTCACCGCACGCAACGCAGAGGCGGCGATGACGGGCCCTAGATTCAGTTCTGGGACTTCCTGTTGAGTAATGCCTGAGCTGTCAGGCGTGGCTGCGATGGGCGCTGCGGCGCCGGGCGCGCTGGAGGCTGCCTGAGCCAGCACCGCCGCGTGCAGGTTCTGGGTGAACTGCTCGATCAGGCGCGATGCGATGTCGGCGATCACGCCGCCGCCGAATTGCGCGAGGCGTCCCGTCATCGCGAGATCGGTCTCGACCAGCACCTTGGTGCGCGCAGCAGTCACCGGCTCGAACTTCACGTTGATCGTCGCGCTGGCGGAAGCCTTGCCGCCGAGATCTTTTCCGGTGCCGCGGATCTTTGCGGTGCGCGCAGCTTCATTTTTCTCGAGGAACTGCACCATGCCCTGGAAGTTTGCGCTGATCGCGCCCACTTTCACCTTGATGCTCACCTTGTAGTCGCCGCCCTCGCGCCCGATGTAGGTGGCGCCCGGCATGCAGGAGATGACGCTCTCGACTTCATCGAGCAAAGCCCAGGCGCGCTCTACCGGCGCTTCGACCACGAATTCGTTGTTGAGGATCATTGCGCTGACACTTCTTCGTGCGCTTCCTTGATCGCACGCTGGAACAGCGTGCGCGTCGCAGAGCGGCGATACTCGACAGAGGCGAAGGGGTCGGCATGAGGATGGATCGCGCGGTCGATCGCATCTGCAGCTGCGGCGATCCCGGCGGCAGTGTATCCATGTGACACGAGTGCAGCCTCGGCCTCCGGCACCCTGATCTGTTTGGCATTCACGCCGAAGCAGGCGAGTGCGACCGAGCTGAGGCTCGTGCTGCCTTTGCCACGCATGAGCGCGAGCGCCACGCCGGCCAGCGGGAAGCCGCCGCGCAGCCGCGTGATCTCCTTGATCACGACTTTTTCCTCAGAAGGACGCCTGGGGAACACGACTTCGGTAAGCATCTCGTCGCTCTTGCGTGCAGTCATGTATGGTCCGAGAAAATAATCCTTCGCCGCGACCACACGTTCACCGCTCGCGGAGCGCAGCTTGAAGCGCGCTTCCATGATGAGAGCGATGGCGGGCAGCTCGGACGCGGGATCGGCCTGGCACAGGTTGCCGCAGATGGTTCCGCGCGTGCGCACCGCGGGATGCGCGACGAGTTCGATGGCGTTGACCAGGCCGGGGCAGGCGGCCCGGGCTTCGGCGGAGCGCTGCACGGCGATATAGGTCACGCCTGCGCCGATCGCCAGGCCGTCATCGGTGTTGCGGATGGAACGCAGGTCGTCAGCGATGTTGCGGATGGCGATGAGGTGCGCCGGCTGCGCCAGCCGGAAGCGCATCAACGGCAGCAGGCTCTGGCCGCCGGCGAGGACTGCCGCCTCGTCGTTATGTTGCGCGAGCAGTTGCAGGCACTCGGCGAGTGTGGCCGGTGCGTGGTAGATAAAGGGAGCAGGTTTCATGATTGCTTCTCGCTTGCAGCCGGCGCGCCATTGGTGCAGGCCCAGAGATCTCCGGGAAAGATCGGGATGGTCGTGATGTCCACTTCACCATCGAACGCGTTGATGATCGCGTTTGCCACCGCGGGCGCGACCCCGGCCGGCACACCTTCGGTGATCATGCGCTTGTGGCCGTATACCGTCACCGCCGTCGGCGTGTCGTTGTGGCCGATGACGATTTCATCCGGCATTTCACCCGCGGTCAGCATGGCGTAATCCTTCAGGTTCGAAGTGATGAGCTGGCCCTGGTCGTCGTAGATGTATGCTTCGTGCGTCAGGTTGCTGATGCCGGTCGCGATGCCGGAAATGATGCCGGTGCGCAGCCCGCGCGGGTTGAGGATTTTGCCGACGTCGCCGACGATGCCATAGGAGAGCACGCGGATCTTGCCGAGCTCGGCATCCACTTCCACGACCGCGGCATGCGCGGCGAAGCTGGTCGGCGCATAGGGCGGCTCGAAGTACGCCGTCTCCGACAATTCCGGGACGCTGCCTTCCGGCAGCATGAACGGCCGCATCATGGCCGCCCACGCGATGTCCCTGAAGCTCAGCGTCTTGCCATCCGGCAGATGGGTGATCGTGCCACGGGCGCATTTGAAGTCCTGCTCGTTCGCCGGCACTTTCATGAGGTGTGCCGCTACCCCGATTACCTTGGTGCGCAGGCGCCGCGCCGCGATGGCGCATACCGAGGTGACGTCGGTGTTCGAGTTGGTGATCGGGGAGAGCAGCGAGTCGCCGGTATAGACCTCGATCGCGTGCACGTCGGCGCCGAGTTCCTCGGCAGTGATCTTCGCCATCGTGGTGTGCCGCATCTGGCCCTGCGGCGCATCACCGGTCATGATCGACAGCGACCCGTCGGGGTACATGCGCATGGTCACCGAGGCGTACTGCGGCTGGTTATAGGACACCACGCCGCCGATGGAGCACAGCGGCCGGCAGGTTTCCACGCAGGTGGCGATGCCGATGCCGACGCGGCGTCCTGCGGCGCGCATCTGCTTTACTTCCTGCACACGCTCATCATAGCGAAACACGTCGAGCATCTTGTCGAGCGTGCCGAAGTAGTCGGATTCCAGCAGCATGCCGCGCTGGCCGCCGAGCGGCGAGGGGTACGGAAACTCCTTGACGAAGTTGGTGCGCCGGATCTGCAGTGGCGACAGCTTGAGGCTGCGTGCAGCATCGTCCATCAGGCGCTCGATGGCCCACACGGCAGGCATGCGGCCGGCGGGCCGATTGTAGCCGACCGGCGCTTTGTTGGTGACCGCGCACTTGAGATGCGTGCGCACCCACGGGAGGTGGTACGGAGGCGGCACCGTGCACGAGGAGCGCGCCGCTCGCACTGCGAACATGTCGACCAGCGCGCTGCCGACATCGGCGATCACCTCGTTCTTGATGCCGAGTATCTTGCCGTTCCCATCGAACGCGGCAACGATGTCCCAAATCTGGTCGCGCGCATGGATGCCTTTCTTCAGCGCCTCGGTGCGGTCTTCGATCCAGCGCACCGGCTTGCCGACCTGCATCGCCAGCCACGCGATGACGGCGGTCTCGCGGTGCATCGGGGACTTCCATCCAAAGCCGCCGCCGATGTTCTGCGGCGCGATGACCTGCACTCTGGACATCGGTATCTTCAGGATATCCGCGAGCGCTTCCGCCGGACGGAGGAGGGTCAGCAGCCCCAGCCGCTGGA